>CAYMQT010000029.1:27669-37402 GCA_964392575.1 uncultured Polyangiaceae bacterium | reverse complement strand
GCCGGGGCTCGCACTGCTCCCCGATGAGGGTCGGCACCCGTGACAAGCTCAACGTCGGCTGAGCGATGTAGCCGCGGGGGTTTTTCATCACTCGACCTGCAAAATCGTCCTGCTCTTCCTTGGTGGAATGAGGACCGACGAGCATCCCGTACCCGCCCGCGCCGTCGGTGGCTTTCACGACGAGTTCATGCAAATGATCGAGAACATAGCTTCTGTCTTTTTCGTCAGAGCAGAGATACGTGGGAACGTTCCTCAGGATGGGATCCTCGTCGAGGTAGTACTTGATGAACTTCTCTACGAAGGCATACACCGCCTTGTCATCCGCAACTCCCGTCCCAGGAGCGTTCGCAATCGCGACATTGCCGCGCATATACGCTCTCATGATGCCCGGCACTCCGAGCAGCGAGCTGGGTTCAAAGACCTCCGGATCCAGGTAATCGTCGCTCACGCGCCGATACACCACGTCGACTCGTTCAAACCCTGCTGTGGTACGCATGTAGACGAAGTCATCCTTCACGACGAGGTCATCCGGCTGAACGAGTTCCACGCCCATCTGCTGAGCAAGAAAAGCATGCTCGAAGTAGGCGCTGTTGAAGCGGCCTGGCGTGAGCACCACGACATGAGGATCGTCCACGTGCTCGCTCACCAAAGAAACGAGCATCGAGTGAAGTTGCGCCGGATAGTCATCCACCGGCCGGATGGACATGCGCTCAAAGATGCGAGGAAACGTTCGCTTGAGAATCCAGCGATTTTCAAGCACATAGCTCACGCCCGAAGGACATCGGACGTTGTCCTCTAAAACCAAAAACTCACCGTTCTGGTCCCGAACGAGATCAGTTCCGCTGATGTGGCACCACACCCCGCGCGGAGGTTTGAGACCTATGCACGGCCGCAGGTAGGCTGCGCAGGTCTCGATGAGGTACTCGGGGATCACACCGTCGCGCACCACCTTTCGCTCGCCATAAACGTCGGAGAGAAACAGGTTGAGAGCCGTCAGGCGTTGACGAATGCCGCGTTCGATGCGCTCCCATTCGACCGCTGAGATGACCCGAGGGATGACATCGAACGGAAAAATTCGCTCACTCTCGTCCGGGTCCAGGCCATCCCCACGCAGGGTGAACGTAATCCCCGCCCGAAGGAGCGCCTGCTCGGCAGCATTCTGACGTCCAAGGACGGCCTCCCCGCCGAGGCTCACGAGCCCCTGGACCAGGGGCTCGAACCCTGGTCTGACCTGTCCTGTACCCTTAAATATCTCGTCGAAATAATTGGCTTCTTGGGGATCGTAGGTTTCCAGATTCATCGGAAGGCCTTTTTGAGGTCAGAAGCAAGTCTGCCGGGCCCACAATGCTCCGGTATTTCCAGATTGTTTCCGGAGACACGCTGACCCTTTCGAGCCCACCCTACCAGAGATTTTCCGACTTCTAGCCCCGGAACGCTCCAGATGCGTTCTAGAACTCCATGTCGAATTCCACCTCCCCCGAAACCCCCACCTGGTAGGCGCTGACGCGTCGTTCGAAGAAGTTGGTGACCTCCTGCACGTCTTGGAGATCCATGAACGAGAGCGGATTTTTGACCCCGAAGACAGGAGGAAGGTCCAGGCGCTCAAGACGCTGATCCGCCACGAACTTGAGATACTGCTCCATTTGGCGAATCGAGAGGCCGGACACCCCCCCGCCCAGAAGATCCTCCGCAAATTGAACCTCACAGGCTACGGCTTCTTGGATCATGACCGAGACCCTTTCGGCGAACTCTGCATCGAAAAGATCGGGCTCCTCCTTGCGGATGGTGTCCACCACTTCAAAGGCAAAGGTCATGTGGCAACTCTCATCTCGAAAGACCCAGTTCGTTCCCGCGGCAAGACCGTGCAAAAGACCTCGTGAGCGCAGAAAGTAAACGTAAGCAAACGCACCGAAGAAGAAGAGTCCCTCGATGCAGGCTGCGAAGCAGATCAGATTGAGCAGAAATTGCTGTCTCTGGTCGCGCGTGCAAAGTTCATCAACGTGGTTGATGGAGTCCATCCAACGAAAACAGAACTCCGCTTTCTTGCGGATACTGGGAATGTTTTCCACCGCGGCGAAAGCCGCTGCTCGCTCTTTCGGATCAGGAACGTAGGTGTCTAAAAGGGTAAGATAAAATTGCACATGAAGCGCTTCCTCGTAGAGTTGCCGAGAAAGGTAGAGCCGTGCTTCCGGAGCGTTGATGTGCTTGTAGAGATTGAGGACGAGGTTGTTCGCGACGATGGAGTCTCCTGTCGCAAAGAAGGCAACGAGCCGCTTGATGAGGTGGCGCTCTGCGTCGCTCATCTTGGAATCAAGGTCGGCAGTGTCGGTGGAGAAGTCCACTTCGTCTACGGTCCACGTGTTCTTGATCCCGTCCCGATACATGTCGAAGAACTGAGGATAACGCATGGGCCTGAGCGTGAGACTCATGCCCGGATCGAGCAGACGTGGTTTTTGAGGCTCTTCTCCCACCTCCGGCAGATCGAGGGGCGTAAAATCCAAGAGCGGACGGATCCCTGACGCGCTCATTGACAGGCCTCACAAGTCTCGGGGTTCTCTAGGGAGCAGATCACTGCTTTTTGATCTTCCTGTTCATTTCCCGGATCGAGCGACGGAGCTTCCGGGAGGGACGAAGGAGGAGTCGCTCCTGGACGAACGCTAGCGATGGTGGTCTTTTGGATGCTCGTGGCCGGTCGACTTCGCAAGTAGTAGGTCGTTTTCAAACCGCGCTTCCATGCATACATGTACATGGAGGAAAGGCGGCCGATGTTGGGGCTTTCGGCAAAAAGGTTGAGCGACTGGCTCTGATCGATGAAGGCGCCTCGCTCCGCCGCCATGTCAATCAGAGAGCGCATCGGCAACTCCCAAGCAGTCCGAAAGATCTCCTTCAACTCGGGCCTCAAGGCGTCCATCCCTTGAACCGACCCGTTGTCTCGCTTGAGGGTGTCACGGGTCGAAGGATTCCAGAGTCCCTCACGCTCGAGCGCACGCACCAGGTAGCGATTGACCTGAAGAAAATCACCCGACAAGGTCTCGCGTTTGAACAAGTTCGAGACCTGAGGCTCGATGCATTCATAGCACCCGGCGATCGAGGCGATGGTGGCGGTCGGCGCAATCGCAACCAAAAGCGAGTTGCGCAGACCATGCTCCTTGATGCGACGTCTGAGACCGCTCCAGTCGAGATCACTTTCCGGACCGACGTCCCAAGCGTCAAACTGAAGCTCACCCTGATACGCGCGCGTCTCAGCAAAGGCCGCATGAGGGCCAGATTCCTCCGCGAGCTGTACGGAAGCCGTGAGCGCATGAAAATAGACATGCTCACTCACCAGGCGCGAAACTTTCCTGGCTTCTTCGCTATCAAACGCCACTTCCATCTGGAAAAAGACGTCCTGCAAACCCATCAGTCCCAAACCCACCGGCCGCCACTTTGCGTTGGACTTGGCCGCCGTCGGAATGGGGTAGAAGTTGAGATCGATCACTCGGTCGAGCTGACGCACGGCGCGGCACACAGTTTCGGCCAACTTGTCAAAGTCCACCTGTACGGAGTCTGGCTGTCCCGGTTCGCTCCCGGGGACCCTCCGCATGTGTCGGGCAAGGTTGATGCTCCCAAGGTTACAGACCGCCGTCTCTTCACCAGAAGTGACCTCAAGGATCTCGGTACATAAATTGGACAGGTGAACCGTCCGGCCTGAAAGAGCGGTCTGATTGCACGCGCGGTTCGATTTGTCCTTGAAGGTGATCCACCCGTTTCCGGTTTCCGCCAGCGTCCGCATCATGCGTGCGTAGAGTTCCCGCGCCGGAACCTGCTTTTTGAACACGCCCCTCTTCTCCGCCGCTTCGTAGGCATGCTTGAAATCCTGCCCGTAGAGATCGGGCAGTTCTGGGACATCTTTGGGGTCAAAAAGGGACCACTTTTCTCCGCCCTCGACCCGCTCCATGAACAAGTCCGAGAGCCAATTCGCTAGGTTCAGGTTGTGCGTCCTCCGTGCCTCGTCACCTGTATTGTCTCTGAGCTGAAGAAATTCCTCGATGTCCGCGTGCCACGACTCCAGATACACGCAGCAGGCACCCTTGCGCTTGCCTCCTTGGTTCACGGCAGAGACGGAAGCATCCAAAGTCTTCAGCCAAGGAACAATGCCGTTCGAGTGACCGTTCGTGCTTTCAATCAACGATCCGCGGCTTCGCACCCGATGATAAGCAAGGCCGATCCCCCCCGAGAACTTTGAAAGCAGGGCAATGTCGGTGTAGCGCTTGTAGATGTCGGTGAGATGATCTTCGGGGGAGTCCAAGAGGAAACAGCTGGAAAGCTGCTCGTGTCGGGTTCCACTGTTGAACAGAGTGGGCGAACTGGGCAAGTACTCAAGCCGCGAGAAGAGCTCGTAGAGTTCGATCGCTTCTGGAACGGATTTCGAGAGGGAGCAGGCGACCCTGAGGAAGAAATACTGAGGAGTTTCGAGGACTGCGCGCGATTTTGGGTGCTTGACCAGGTAGCGGTCGTACACCGTCCGCAGCCCGAAATACTCAAAGCGTTCGTTCCGACTGGGGTCGATGGCGTCATTGAGCTTGCGTGCATTTTGAGTCACAAAATCCGCAAGCCTCGAACCAATGATCGAAAGCTCAAAGCCGCGCTCCACGCATTGAGAAAAGGAATGAATGTTTTGACCCATCACTTCCTTGTCAATCGTGGCTGCAAGTAAGCGCGCGGCGAGCTCTGCGTACTCAGGTTCTTCTGCCGTGAGCCCTGCCGCCGTCTGAATGCTCAGCTCGTCCAGCTCCCGCGTGGTGGCGCCGTCGTAGAGGCCGGAGATGGTCCTGGTCGCCACGCGCAGAGCGTCGACGCGGCCGAGACCAACACAACACCGCGTCACCGCTTTGACGATCTTGTCGAGATCGACGGGCTCGAAATCACCGTTCCGTTTTTTTACCCGCATCTGGGAGGAGGTAACTTGAGGCAGTGCTTTTTGGACTTGAACATAGACAGGTTGGTTCATTTCTTTCTCCGGGGCACATCGCCGAAGAGAAGTCTGAAATCACACACAGCGTCTACGCGCCTTTTTCGCTTCGGCCCCGAAGGAAACAAAGCTAGAGCGGCGCATCGAAGGCAACCGAGGACACCTCGGGCACCTGATGTGGTGTTCCAGCTCTCTCCCACGAAGATCTCGAACGAACACACGCCGATTCTTTCGACGCGAGGCATTTGGCAGGTCTTCGGGCTCAGAAGCGGGTCGAGAAAGCGAAAGGACGCTCTTCGACTTTCCTACTTGCCCCTCCTTCCCGGCTCTCCCCGAGCGCCCCTTTCAGGCGTTCAGTTTGAATCCAGTGGATTCTCTAGGGCGTTCGTTCTTCCTGACCGCTGCGGGGCAGCTCCAGATTTGCACTGGATTCCCTGATTCACCGGAATTTGAGGGCGAGACCCCCTTCCCAGCACCAAAGGCATCCCCAACATATTGTGGTTCACTTGTTCAGGTCAACCAAGTTCTTGTGGTGCTCACACTTTCAGTCTCTGAGCGCCCGAAACGCCGCAGCCCTTTGCATCCGCCGTGGTCTGCCCCTCCAAGCTGATTTTGCGCCTTTCGTGTACCGCCCGGGTCGAATATTTGTGTGGTAGCGGTCTATTTGGCTGAATTTTTGTTTGTAAAACCGCTTTACCAATTGTCGCCGCCCCAACGCCGCTCTACCCAAAGAGCCATGCGACGATTCCGCCTTTCCCCGTTTGGCCCCTTGGTCCCTCTCCTCTTTGTCTTTGGGGTCGCCTGCATTGTCGCCTCGTGCATCCCGAGCGCGGCAGAGCCCGGAGAGGATGGAGATGGGATCGGAGACGGAGACGGAAATGAGCCGGCGTTGATTGACGCCGACGGAGATGGCGTCCCGGACTCGCTCGGAACCACTCAGGATAACGACGGGGATGGCTTCCCCGATCACATCGATCTCGACGGAGACGGCATCCTCGACGGGATCGGCGTCGACACGGACGGCGATGGGATTTTGGATGCCGTAGGGATCGATACCGACGGGGACGGCATCATTGACGGACTCGATACGACGGGCGACGGAACCATCGACGTCAGACCACCGACCACCCCCAAGGGCTCGGGCGGACTGAGCGGAGACGGGGACGGGGTCACGCCCGGGGACGGGGACGGGGACACCATCGATCCCACTTCCCCAGGAGCGTGTGGATGGACCGGGCCGTACGCGGGTGCCGATCTCGGAAGGTGTGCTGAAGGGAAGAACCGAGCCAATGGCGGCTACTTTACCCTCGACCACTTCGACGACCTCAATGAATCCATCATAGCCTCCAGGGATGGCCGTACCGGCAACTGGTGGTCGGTCGCCCACGCATCCATCACCGCAACGATGTCCTTCGCCGCCCCGCCGACCATGGGCCCGTCCAACAGCAAGGGAGCCCTTCACTACACGGCCACCGCCGGCAGCGCCGACGCATGGGCGGCAACCCTCGGGGTCGACATCGCTTCCTGCTATGACGCTCGCGCCTATGAAGGCCTGAGCTTCTGGTTCAGAGGGGATCCAGCCGCCGGTCAAAAGTATGTCAAACTGTCCCTGCATACTCCGCCCACTCAGCCGGCGGAGTCCGGAGGAACTTGCACCTCCGGCTGCTACGACCACTATGCCGTTTTGCTCGAAGCCACAGGTGCGTGGAAGAAATACGATCTACCGTGGTCCGCGTTCAAGCGACTCAACTGCACCACCCCGACGCCCGGCATTCCCGCGACCTTCGAGCCTCAGAGTCAGATCGTCGGCATCAGCTTTTCTCAGCCCGAGGTCAACGCTGGAATCGATTTCTGGCTCGACGATGTGCGCTTTCTTCGCTCTTCCCTGACGTCTAGCAGTACCTTCGCCGCTCTCGTCCCAGAGGCCCTCTTTAACGAGATGTTCCCGGCGAGCGGTCGCGCAGCCGTCTTCACCTACGCGGGTCTGATCGAGGCGGTCACGAGGTGCACCAACGGAACGTGGCCAGCATGCAGTAGCTTTACCACCCAGGGAACTTTGGAGGACCGACTCCTCGAAGCCGCCGCCTTCCTGGCCCAAGTCGCTCACGAAACAGGAAGCCTCACTCTTTCTGAGGAAGCCGCCTGCAAGGAGGGGCAATGCGCCTACGGCAACTACTACGGCCGGGGGGCGCTTCAACTCACGCATCAAGTGAACTACGCAGCGGCCGGCGCTGCCTTCGGAGTCAATCTCTCTGCAAACCCCAGCCTCGTGGCGAGCGATCCCAATCTTGCCTGGGGAACTGCCCTCTGGTTCTGGAGCACGACACAATCTGGCAAGGGGATCTGCCACGACGGCATCGTCTCCCAGAAGAGCTTCGGGACCACGACCAGCATCATCAATGGAATCGACTGCGGAGGCGACAAATCCGCCAGCCGCATCCTACTCTTCCAGACGTTCGCCCACGCGCTCGGAGTGAACCCATATACGGCCAGCCTCGACTGCAGCGGATGAGCTGGTTCATCGGAGCTGAGGCGTGATACGGTCAGCTCGTGCCACCTCGCTCCTGTGCCCTCTCTTTCCTAACCGCGTTCTCGTTCCTCACCCTCGCCTGCCCCGGGCTCGCATGGGCGGACCAGTTCACGCTCATGGATGTTGAGTTCACGTTCACTCATGAGCAAGCTCTCAACTCGAACCCGAGCCCCTCTCACTACTACGTGTATGAAAATGCTCTCGGACCGAATCAGCCGACCAACTGGAACACACCGGTCGACTATCGCGGCGGCTCCGTACACATTCGCACCGAAGTGATCGACAAACCTGCGGGGAGTGCCGTCACACAATGGAGCCTTTGCTACATTCCCCATGTGGGCATCGGAGAGGGCTACGGTTGCGCGAACTCCGGCACATATACAGAAGAAGGGGTCTTCGAAGTCGACTTGGGTATGACCGAGTGGTGGCAAAACGATCAGATCGACTGGAACAGCGGCATCAAAGAGATGCACCTCGTGATCAAGAACGAGGACAGTGGCATGGGCCACGCGCACGCCGATCCAAACCCTGAGGAGTACTTTCCCACGACCGTGAGGATCACGATGGTCCAGGTGTCTGCCGGCGCCACCTACGACCCTTCCGCCGTACCGGAACTGAAAGCAAGCGGAACAGGAGGTGCCAGCGGCTCTGCCTCTGGTGGTGGAGGCGGCTCTGGCTCTGGCGGTCAGGGCAATCAGGGCGCTTCGGGCAGTCAGGGCGGCTGCGCCATGGGACTTTTGACCCCCCACTCAAAAGCAGCATACCTGGTCCTGACTCTTCTTGCTTTGACAAGCGTACGACGCCGCCGCACACGTGACTCATGGGACTGAAGACAAGACTGTACCTTTTCGCTCTCGTCGCAGTCACGATGATGAGCATCGTCAGCAGCTCCTATCTTCATCGAACGCTGCAAGTGGCCTACGAGGATTTGCTCCACGAGGCGCTGCTACAGAAAGCTGACCTAATAGCGCGCGCGCTCGTCAGGCTCGACGAGCAGTCCGGGGAAAAGTCCTGGGATATGGATGAAGAAGTCGATGCCTTCGGAGCCATGGCGGGGGCGCGAATCACGGTGATTTCCGAAACCGGGAGGGTGATTGCAGATTCCGAGCTGGACGGAGACGAACTGAATTCCGTCGAGAACCACGGAGAACGCCCAGAAGTCCTGGCCGCGAGGGCGTCCGGTCTCGGACAATCTCGACGCTACTCAACCACGATCGGTTCGTACATGCTCTACGTGGCTACCTCCAGGGGACCGGACGGCACGGTCATCCGTGTCGGCGCTCCCACCAGCGCGGTGGAACGGGCGCTCTCACAGCTCCGATTGGTCCTCTTCATTGCAGCCGGACTCGGCTTGTTGGTCGCTGTGGGAGTGGGTGCTCTCGCTTCTCACAATGCCACTCGCACCCTTCGCTCCCTTGTGGAAAGCGCACGAGCCATCGGTGAAAAGGGCCGCGGCAGACTGGACTATTCTTCCAAAGACGAACTCGGAGATCTAGCGGGATCCGTCAACCAACTCGCCGCGGAGCTGGAGCAAAAGGTCAAGTGGCTTGGCGAAGAGCGGGATCGTTTGGACACGATTTTGCGAGGAACGAGTGAGGGAATTTTAGCTCTCGACCACGACAAAAAGGTCCGTCTCGTCAACAAAGGCGCCATTGAACTCCTTTCGCTCCCCAACGACGTCGAAGGCCGACCGATCTATGAGGTGACCAGAGAACCCGATCTGCTCCTTCTGACCGAACGAGGGAGCAGTCAAACCGCGTCTGCAGAAATCAGAACCCGAGATTCCTCTCGGATCTTGCTTGGGCGTGTGGATCCTCTCAGTGCCACGGGAGGAGCGGTCTTGGTGCTCCACGATGTCACGGAGATGCGACGCCTGGAAAAGATGCGCCGCGAATTCGTGGCCAACGCTTCGCATGAGCTACGCACCCCCATCAGCATCATCCGGGCAAACGCAGAAACGCTCCTCGAACGCGGCGGGCTCGACAATGAAGAATTTCGCGAAAAATTCCTTGACGCCATCAGACGCAACGCGACCCGACTAGAGCTGCTCATTTCTGACCTCCTCGACCTGTCACGCATCGAGGCGGAACGGAGAGAAGTCCACCTCCGCTCCCTGCTCGTGCGTGACGTCGTAGAACGAGTCACAACGCTCCTGAGCCGGCGCGCCACCGAGTCTCGGGTCAGCGTGCTCATCGAGGTAGGACCGGAGGAGAGCATCGTTGCCGATGAGAAAGCGCTAGAGCAGATCCTGG
>CAYMQT010000029.1:0-27659 GCA_964392575.1 uncultured Polyangiaceae bacterium | reverse complement strand
ATCAGCCTGGTCGAGGAGCTCTGTCTCCTCGCCATCGAGGATGACGGCAGCGTGTCGGGTACCGCCGAGTTCGCGGGCTTCTACCGCGCCTACGTCCGGGTCACCGACGCGTTGGGGCAGAGCGACGTGGTGCAGGTGGAGATCCTGGTCAACCTGGTGGAAAACGCCATCAAGTACTCCGATCAACCGGACGGCCATGTCTGGATCCGCACCGAAGTCACCGGCGAGCGCATGAAGATCTTGGTCGACGACGAGGGGCCTGGGATCCCCGAAGCGGCAAGGACGAGAATTTTCGAGCGCTTCTACCGGGTGGACGCCGGACGTTCACGCGAACTCGGTGGAACCGGTCTCGGTCTTGCGATCGTAAAACACTTGGCTCAAATGCTCGGCGGAGAGGTGTCGGTGACCCCTCGCTCCCCACGGGGTTCAAGGTTTTGCGTAGATCTGCCCCGACTCCGTAAGGGTAAGGGTTCCGAGGCTGTCCCGGCGACCTGAATCTCTTCGCAAGTTGTCGCCACGCCGTCACACGTCCGTCACATAGGCGGGCCAGTGTCGGCCCACACGATGAAAAGCAAAGCAAATTTCCAGGCTTCCCCCGCTGCCGCCCTGGTGCTTCAAACCGCCCTGGTGCTCGGAGTCGCCCTCCTGAGTTCGGCATGCAGCAAGCACTCAGAAAAGGCAACGGACAAAAAAGAAGGCTCAGCCCCCGCCGCCCAGAACCAGAGCTCTTCTTCCATCATCGCCATCGACGGCTCCTCGACGGTCTTTCCCATCACTGAAGCGGTGGCCGAGGAGTTTCAAAAGGGCAATCGAGCCAAGGTGACCATCGGCGTTTCCGGGACCGGGGGCGGGTTCAAGAAATTCTGCACGGGGGAGGTCGCCGTGACCGGCGCTTCACGCCCCATCAAACCCAGTGAGGTCGAGCTTTGCGAGACCCATCAGCTTGAGTACATCGAACTCCCGGTCGCCTACGACGGACTTGCCGTCGTGGTGAACCCAAAAAACACCTGGGCTCAGCAGCTCACCGTCACCGAGCTGAAGCGGATTTGGGAGCCTGAGGCCCAGGGCAAGGTGACTCATTGGAATCAGATCCGCACAGGCTTCCCAGAGAAAGAACTTCACCTATTTGGGGCCGGGGTCGATTCAGGGACCTACGATTACTTCACTATGGCGATCGTGGGCGAAGAACACAAAAGCCGCGGAGACTTCACGTCGAGTGAAGACGACAACGTGCTCGTCCACGGAGTTTCCTCCGACGAAAGCGCTCTGGGGTTCTTCGGCTTCGCCTACTACGCGGAGAACAAAGACAAGCTCAAGCTCGTTCCCATCGATGATGAAAATGACAAAAACGGGAAGGGCCCTATCCTGCCCTCGCTGGCCACCGTGGCAGACGGTACCTATCAGCCGCTCTCCCGACCGATCTTCATCTACGTGAGCAAGAAAGAGGCTCTGCGGCCGGAAATCGAAGCCTTCATCACTTACTACCTGACTCATGGTAACGCCCTGGTCGAAGAGACCGGTTACATCCCTCTGGGAGACGCAGGGATGAAACTGGTCCTTGCGCGCTTCAAGAAGAAAATCACGGGCTCCTTGTTCAGTGGCGAAGGCTCTCAAGTCGGCGTCACGGTGGAGAAACTTCTCGGTGGCCAATAGTAGAACAGTGGCCCTCTCAGCCCTTCCTGCGGATAAACCCGTCCCGAAAGAAATCAGCCTCTTCGGGCGCCCTCCTCTGGGGGAGAGGATTGTGGAAATTGCCTTGCTCGGTGCTGGGCTCCTCACCGTCCTCACCACAGTCGGCATCCTGTACACCCTTTTTGCGGAGACCCTCGGATTCTTCCAAGAAGTTTCACTGGCTGCTCTGTTGCTCGACACTCAGTGGACACCCCTGTTTTCTGAAAAGCACTTCGGCATCTGGCCTCTGGTGACCGGAACCTTGCTCACCACGGGGGTGGCCATGTGTGTGGGCCTCCCGCTCGGCCTGCTCGCTGCCATCTTCATGAGTGAGATTGCTTCTCTTCCGGTGCGCCGTTGGGCAAAGCCAGCCCTTGAGCTGCTCGCAGGTGTGCCGACGATCGTCTACGGCTACTTTGCCTTGGTAGTAGTGACTCCGGCGCTGCAACGCGTCATCCCCGAACTGAGCGGCCTCAATGCGCTGAGCCCTGGCCTGGTGATCGGAATCATGGTGACCCCGATGATCGCCTCGCTCAGCGATGATGCCCTGCGCGCCGTGCCGCAAAGCCTACGCGAAGCCGCCTATGGCCTCGGCGCCCCTAAAATCGCCTCCATCCTCCGAGTCGTCCTTCCCGCAGCCAAAGGGGGGATCGCCGCTTCCGTCATCCTGGCAGTGTCACGCGCCGTTGGCGAAACGATGGTCGTGGCCATCGCCGCAGGACAGCAGCCACGACTCACGATGGACCCGCGAGTACCGGTCGAGACGATGACCGCCTTCATCGTCCAGGTGTCCATGGGTGATACCCCGACGGGAACGATTGAGTACCGCAGCATCTTCGTCGTGGGCGCAGCGCTCTTCTTCATGACGCTGACGATGAACCTCTTCAGCTACAAACTGACCCGTCAAGCAGGCACAAGAAAATGAGCACGCCTCCAAATTTGATAGAAAAGTCCAGTAAGCGCAGGGCAAAGGAACGCTCCTTCACCGCCTTATGCGCCTTTGCGCTCGTGTTTCCTTTGCTCGTCTTGCTGATCCTCCTGGCCGACATCAGTTCCGGCGCCATCAACCGATTCGACCTAGATTTCCTCACCAGTTTTCCCTCCCGCAAAGCTGAACTGGCCGGCATCTTTCCAGCCGTTGTCGGAAGCCTGTACTTGATCGTTTTGACCGTGCTCATCGCCCTCCCCCTCGGCTTGGGCGCGGCGCTCTACCTCGAAGAGTACGCGAAAAAGGGTCGTCTTTCTGCCTTGATTGAGATCAACATCGCCAACCTGGCCGGCGTCCCTTCCATCATCTACGGCCTGCTTGGTCTTGGGGTCTTCGTGCGCTCCTTTGGTCTCGGCCGCAGCCTGATTGCCGGAGCTCTCACGATGGCGCTGCTGATCCTCCCGATGATTGTCATGGTGAGCCGAGAAGCCCTGAGAACCGTTCCCCGTGAGCTGAGGGAAGCCGCGTGGGGGCTGGGCGCAACTCGCCTACAAATTCTGCGACAAGTGATCCTGCCTCAGGCGTATCCCGGCATTCTCACCGGAACGATCTTGGCGGTTTCCCGTGCGATCGGAGAGACTGCTCCGTTGATCGTCGTCGGAGCCCTCACGTACGTGACCTTCCTTCCTGACGGCATCGATGCTCCTTTCACGGTCCTCCCCATCCAGATTTTCAACTGGGTCAGTCGACCTCAGGCCGCCTTCCTTGAAAACGCAGCTGCCGCCATCGCAGTTCTTCTCGTGACAATGCTGATCCTGAACGGAACTGCCATCGCCCTGAGAAATCGGCTGCAAAACCGATCCGTTTGATCCTCCTTTCCTCCCACGCCCCGATGCCTACTCCAAAAATGGAAGTACAACCCAAGATCAGCGTCAGCACCGTGAACGCCTGGTTTTCAAACAACCAAGTCCTCAAGGATGTGAGCCTTGACTTCCCGGATCGCACCGTGACCGCCATCATCGGGCCCAGCGGGTGCGGAAAGTCTACGCTGCTGCGCAGCCTCAATCGCATGCACGAGCTCGTCCTGGGAGCACGCCTCTCGGGGCAAGTCCTGCTCGATGGGACCGACGTGTACGCTCCTGGTGTCGACCCTGTGCTGCTCCGCCGCCGGGTGGGGATGGTGTTCCAGAAGCCAAACCCCTTCCCTTCCATGTCCATTCGAGAAAACGTCCTGTCGGGCCTCAAGCTCACAGGACGGCTCGAACGAGGCGAATCTCAAGAGGTCGTCGAACAGGCGCTTCGCGCCGCAGCCCTCTGGGAGGAGGTGAAGGACCGGCTGGACAAACCCGGGGTGGGCCTCAGTGGTGGTCAACAGCAGCGCCTATGTATTGCGCGCTCCTTAGCGGTGAAGCCTGACGTGCTCCTGATGGATGAACCCTGCTCTGCCCTCGATCCCATTGCGACGGCACGGGTCGAAGATCTCATGCACTCCCTCGTGGAGAAGTATACAATCGTGATTGTGACGCACAACATGCAGCAAGCCTCCCGGGTCTCAGAGCGCACAGCTTTCATGCTTCACGGGGAACTCGTTGAATGTTCGCCCACCAATCGACTCTTCACCTCTCCGACCGACACCAGAACGGAAGACTACATCACAGGGAAGTTCGGATGACCGAGCATACCGACAAAGAGCTACGCCATCAGCTCGAAAATCTCCGCAGCAAGCTCCTGCGTATGGCCGGGCTTGTCGAGGCCATGATCGGGGATGCCGTGCGAGCGCTCCTCGATCGCAATGTCGAGCTCGCCCAGGCCACGATCAAGAGAGATCACGCGGTCAATCGCCTGGAAGTCGAAGCCGACGAGCAATGTCTCCTCATTTTAGCACGCTGGCAGCCGGTCGCGTCAGACCTGCGCTTTTTGACCATTGCGCTCAAGATGGTCACCGATCTTGAGCGTATCGGCGACCTCGCCGTCAACATCTGTGAACGCGCCATCGATCTCGCAGGTCTCGAAGACCACTACTCGTGGAACTCCCTCGACTCGATGACAAGCATCACTCGCAAAATGGTACATGAGAGCGTCAATGCCTTTCTGAACGCTGACGCACAGCTCGCTCAAAGCGTGATCGACCGCGACGACGAAGTCGACGACCTTTATGTACAAGCCTTTGGTGAGGTCATGAAACTCATGCAGACGCATCCCAGCGATCTCACCAGCGGCGTACACGCGCTTTCCGTCGTCAAATGGATTGAGCGCATCGCGGACCACGCTACCAACCTGGCGGAGCTCGTCGTCTTCATGGTGAAAGGCAAAGACATCCGACACCTGTCACAAAAATCCGTCGACGAAGGCGTCTAGAACGCGCTCTAGATCTCAGCCGCAATCGGTTTCCCAGCTCGCCTCTCCACCGCAGTCGCAGATGCCGTCGCTGCCCCAATCACAGGTGTCGGTCGCACCACAGCAGTCACCGAATGCATCACCGAATAGTTCCGGACAATCAGTAAAGATGGCGATTGCCTCTCCGAGGCACTTCAATCCTTCTTCCAGGTTCTCGCAGCTCACCTTCTTCTGACACTTGGACAAATCAGAGAAGGCATCGAGACATTCCTTGCTGACCTCTTCCAAATCCTCCACACACTCGTCGACGCATTCCTTCTGAGACCCGCCGCCGCTACACTTCGCCTGAGTGGAACAAGCATCCTTGCATACGTCCTGTACGCTCTTGCCTTTGCACCCGGTCGCAGAAAGAAGCAGCATCACCGCAAGTAGGGCCGATTGATTCACTGTCATTTCTGACAGTCAATCAAAGACGCGACCAGAAGGACACCCCCCAGGCGAAATTTCTTCAGAAATCGCAATCCCTGGCCCACCTCAGTCCCGGTTGCTCGACTGACCGAAGAGGCCGCAGAGCAGGTTTTCGGACGTGCTCTTAGGGTCAAATGGGGGGGGCTAACCGGCATGGGCGGGTCTTAGCGGGGAATGATGTCACCGATGGCGCAACCAAAGGCGAGCGAGAGGCTTGCTTGCGCGTCCAGTTTGATTTCATCGCAACTGCCAGGGCAAAGCTCGATGTTGCCGTCACCATTGAACTGCCAGCCCTCATCACACTCCCCGATGGTGTCGGGAAGAATGAGGGAGATGGTACCGTTCCCCCGATGAACGACGACGTTCGTCTTGTTGGCATCGACGGTCATGCCCGGAGGCGGCTCCGGAATTTGAAAAGTGCAACTGTCCACGACCTGACCCGCGATGCTCGCCAAGCCCGCTCGCAGCGCTTCGCCAAAATTCTCTTCTTGAGTCATGTCCAGGTGACAGAAATTAGGTCCGTCAATCTGACAGCCCGCAGACGCCGTGCCGCCTTCTTGGGCAGCCTCCGAGAGCCACGGACGCATGTCGGAGTTGCTTTCCGACGACTGTTCACTGCCCGGAGCACCGATAATAAACGTACCTACGCCCGCATCATAGGCGGCGGCAATGTCATCGATGATCACATCTGTAGGCATATCCCTCACACCATTCGACGGAGCGACACAATTCTGGCTCATGGTGGGAGCGCCATCGGTGATGAGGAGCATGAACTTCCGGGCCACGCTCTGGTAGGGCAAGAGGCCGGCATTCAAAGCATAGTCGTAGGCGTCATGCGTCGGTGTGTACCATTCGGGCTCTGCGTCATCGAGTCCTTGCGCGAGACGAGAGCGTTGTTCACTTCCCGGCCCGAGAAGGGGGGCTACTTCGATCAAATCGTCGACGCCGATACAGTCGGAGACATCCTTGGGTTCAAGGGAACGGCCGTGAGAAGGGACGTTCGGATAAAACAGCAACCCCACAGCCACCGACGCCGGCAGATCGTCAATGGCCTCGCTCAGCGCGTCGCGCGTCACTTCCCATTTGCTCTGTCCTTGAGACCCAGGCGCCGGATCGTCCATCGATAAGCTCGTGTCGACGACAAACTGAAGCACCGCCGGGATGCTCTCGCCCTCCGCTGCCCAGCCAGTGCATGCGGCATTGGTGATCTTGTCCGCTTCTTCCGGCGTCAGATCCACCGTCCCACCGTCGGTCCCGTAGCTATTGTTGTTGCCCCCGTTTTCACCGCCCTCGCCCCAACCAATGATGTCCGTATTTCCGTCACCGTCACCATCGCCGTGGCCACCTCCGGTAGCGTCGCTGTCCGCTTCATCCCCACAGGCGTAGAGAAATCCGGGCACCAAGAGAACGGCAGTCAATAAGCGAAGCTTCATTTCAGGGATCCTTTTTTTCGGCGAGTCGACCTCCCGCAGGGCGGACCACGCGGCGGTTGATCGTACCTGGGCATAGTCGCCATTAACCCGGATAACATGCTGTATTTCTGGAGTAACGAAAGAAACATTCTGATGACAGGGTCGCTTTTTCTGAGGACAGACCGCTTTGTCCTCGCTCAGTGACCATGAGAAAAGAAAATAGCCAAGCGCTTGGAAAGATGTAGGTGCTTAGGGCACCTTCTGCGCGTCTGGACGGTTGTTCGGACGCTCTAGGCGAACGTCAGACCCCATCCTAATCTTTCACTCATGGGGGACCTCGCGAACTACCTTCGCTACCTCGGACGGGACGACGTCAGAGAGATCTTGCTCCAGAGCGGGAGAGTCCCGGCCCTGCGGCTAGAACAGGAGTTGCGGCCGCTTTCCCAGAATCAACTCAGCACGGCGGACGTGGTGGATCTCCTCATCCAGGCAGGACTCTCCGCCCACCTCCCCACAGACGACACGCGGGGGACCCCGAAGACCGTGGCTATCGAGACTCATTCCTACGACGTCATCATCGCACGGCAGAAGGATCTCCTGCAGGTACGCATCGGGAGAGCCGGTACCTGGACAAACCCGGGCGGGCCTCCCTCGGCAGCGCCGGACAAGCGAAGCCCTCCGAGCTCTGCGCGACCGCGTGTCGAAAGGCAGCGTTCCGAACCTCCGGAGTCGTCTGAAGCCGTCCCTCCCCCAAGCATGAAAAGACCGCCCTTGGTCCAAACGATGTCGGTCCCGAGAATCGATCTCTCGGAGAGCCGACGCGCGGAGCTCCCGTCGCACCCTCCAAAGGCACCTGAGCCCGCTGCTCAAATTTATTCGGTCCCCCCGAAACCCGCTCAACGCACCGTGCCCGGCGCGCTGTTTGAAATCCTGAAGAACGCCCGGGAAAAGGGAGCCAGTGACGTCCATCTCTCGGCGGAGAACAACGCGCGCTTTCGCGTCGTGGGAAAGCTCCTCAAAGAGGGTCCTCTGCTTTCCAAAGAGGAAGTCGAAGAAATGCTCACCCCGGTCCTCTCGGAGGGTCAGAAGACCACCCTGCGGGAGGTCGGGTATACGGATTTTGCGCTCGAGCTGGAGGGCCTCGGGCGTTTGCGCGTCAACGTGAATGCTCAACGCACAGGAATGAAAGCGTGTTTTCGACTGATAGGTGCTCGGCCGCCTACCGTTGCGGAACTGGGTCTTCCACCTGAAGTACGGAAACTGAGTCAGTACCATCAGGGCTTTGCGGTGGTGTCGGGTCCGAACGGCCAAGGAAAAACCACCACCCTTGCCGCCCTTGTCGATATGCTCAACACAGAGCGCGCCTTCCACATCATCACCGTCGAGGATCCGGTAGAATACATTCACCCCATCAAGAAAGCCGTGATCTCTCAGCGCGAGGTGGGGACGCACACCGCTTCATTCGCAAGCGCCCTCAAGGGATCGCTCCGGGAGGACCCAGACGTCATCATCATCGGAGAGCTGCGCGACCGCGAAACCGTTGAAATGGCTCTTTCGGCAGCTGAAACCGGGCACTTGGTCATCGCGACCATGAGCACTCCGTCCGCGGGCAAGACCATCGATCGGCTGATTGATATGTTCCCACCGGATGATCAAGCACAGGTTCGTGCCACTCTGGCCGGCGCTCTCAAGATGATCATCGCGCAACGCCTCGTGCCGTCCGTCGACGGGCAGCACCTCCACGCAGCGGCAGAACTGATCACGGGCGGTGTCGCCCTCTGGAGTCTCATCCGAGACAACAAGCTGTTTCAACTTCCTAGTTTGCAGCAACGGGGAAGAAACTTCGGCATGCTCCGCATCGAGGACTCACTCAACGCGCTTCTCGAACAGGGAGTCATCTCGCGCGAGACGGCGGAATACTTCGCCAATGATCCGAGGACGATCGGCCAAAAGCCGGTCGTCTCTTTACCGCCGGAAGCAGCGGACAACACCACGCCTGATAGCAAGCGCGGATTTTTCGGAAGGAAGAACTAAGTGCCTCAGCTCGACGTCCTCTTCGATGAAATGCTGCGGACGCAGGCCTCCGATCTCCATCTTTCGGTCGGTTATCCTCCCATGTTGCGCATCAAAGGAGATCTGGTTCCCTTTGGATCCGACGCCATCAGTCTACCCCGGATGCACGACCTCCTCGATGAGCTTTTGGACGCAAGAAAGAGGAAGATCTTCCGAGAAACGAACGACCTCGACTTTGCTTACGGCTACGAAGACAAGGCGCGCTTTCGCTGCAACTACCTCAGAAAAACGACGGGGCCGGGGGCCGTCTTCCGCACCATCCCCAGTAAGATCCTCTCCACCGAGGACCTGCACCTCCCCCCGTCGGTCGTGGCGATGGCCAAGAAGCGTGCGGGCCTGATCCTGGTCACCGGTCCCACCGGAAGCGGAAAGAGCACCACCTTGGCGGCTCTGCTCGACCACATCAACCAGAATCACGACGGCCATATCCTTACGATCGAAGATCCCGTCGAGTTCGTCCATCAACCACGGCGCTGCCTGATCACGCATCGGGAGGTAGGCATTGACTCTCCGAGCTTTGCCGACGCCATCCGTAGCGCCGGGCGGGAAAACGCCGACGTCATTCTCGTGGGGGAGCTGCGCGGACCAGATACGATGCGCATGGCTCTCCAGCTCGCGAGCTTCGGAATCCTCATTTTTGCCACGGTGCACACCAACTCAGCCGCAGCCACGATCGACCGCTTCATCAACGCTTTCCCCGCCACCCAGCAGTCCGCCATCCGGGGAATGTTGGCGGAGTCCCTGACAGGCATCGTCGCGCAGCAACTCCTCAAAAAAGCCGATGGAAGCGGGCGCGTGGCGGCTCATGAGGTACTCGTGGGGACGCCCGCCGTTTCCTCGACCATCCGAGAATCCAAAACAACCATGATCCCGAGCCTCATTCAGGCCGGTTCGCAAGAGGGAATGAGGGGGCTCGATCAAACCTTGGAGCAGCTCGTGCGCGACGATGTCATCTCGGCTGAAGCGGCGCTCGAAAAGGCCAACGACAAACAGTATTTCGCGTCCCTCCCCAGCGTGAAGAACAAACTCAACCCCGGCGCTCCGCTCTAGTTTTTGAAACCGCGCTAGTTTCTGTTTGAAACCGCACTAATCCAAGAGACCTTGTGCTTCTTCGCGGCGCTTGGCTGCCTTGTGCTCTTCGTCCGTCGCGTCCCGTTTCCAGTAGCTACTCACATAGGAACGCGCCGCGTTCACGCCGAGCTTGAGAAAATGAGCCCGCAGTTCCTTCATGGTGGAGTACTCAGACGCAGCCCAAATGCCCACCCCTTGCGCGTCGATCGACTCCTCCCTCACCGCCGCTGAAAGACGTGACTTTTCGCCCTCACCTGCGAAGAGCCAGTGCAAACGCACCCCTTGTGGAGCGGGCATTTCCTGCACGTCCTCCTTGGAGGTCACCTCGAGGAAACACACACCCACAGCGTCTCTGGGCAGCTTTTCAAGGTTCACCCGGATGCCGGGGAGACCGGTCATATCTCCGGCCAGCAGAAAAGACGTAGCCTCAGGATCGAGCATCTGAACGGGACCCGGTCCGGTCACCACGACTTCTTGACCGGAAGCTGCCTCCGTCACCCATCTTGCCGCCGGTCCGCCGATCGCATGAACGACGAAGTCTAGCGTGAGTGTTTGCTGCTGCACCCGAACGATCGTGTAACTGCGCTTGACGTAGTCATTCAGGTCGAGGGACTCGAGGTCCTCCGGAACGTCCCTCTCGGCGTTACGCGGGAGCAACAGCTTCATGTACCCGCCTTCCGCCTCAGGCGAGATCCCAGAAAACCCGGGGGACGAAAGCACCACTCGCTTCATGTGTGGAGAAAGGAAATGATTGCTCTCCACGACTGCTCGATAGACGGGTCTCTTGGCCATTGGAACGCACGGAGGTTACACCGGACCTTCTCCCCCAGCACGCACGAAAGCCGGAAGTCAGAAGCCGGAAGTCAGAAGCCAGAGTCAGAAAGCCGCAGTCGGGGGCCGCACCCCGCGCTCCTCTTTTGAGTCGCCTCTTTTGAGTCGACGTCGAGGGCAAAAGGTGCTCTGCTGAGCCGCGCCATGAAGCAGGCTGCTCCCCTCTTGCGTTGGGTTCCCGAGACGGACGGCTCTTGGGAAGCGGAGGTGCCTGCTCTCGCAAGAGCCCTGCGAGGCCGGCGGATTTGTATCCTTTCAGGAGCCGGTGCCTCGACTGAATCGGGTATCCCTGATTATCGAGGCGGAGGGACGGAGCGGCGAACGAGAAATCCCGTCCCTTTCAAAAAGTTCGTCGAGAGCGACGCCAGCCGGCGCCGCTATTGGGCTCGCTCGATGATGGGTTGGCCGAAGTTTCGTTGTGCTGAGCCCAACCAGGGTCATCTCTCCGTCGCTCGTCTCGAAAGAGGGGGAGCCGTAGCCGGCGTCATCACTCAAAACGTCGACGGTCTGCACCAGAAGGGCGGCGCACGCACGGTGATTGAACTTCACGGTTCTCTGGATCATGTGATTTGCTTGAACTGTGGACGCAGAGAACATCGGGACGACCTTCAGGCGCGCTTGCTCGCCCTGAACCCGGACTTTGCTCCTGGTAGAATCGAGCCTGCACCTGACGGTGACGCAGAGCTAGGCGACGACGTGTACGACGGGTTCAGAGATCCAGGCTGCAGAAGCTGCAGCGGTGTTCTCAAACCAGACGTCGTCTTCTTCGGAGAGTCCATCGACCCGGAGGTCATCTCTGACGGGTTCGCGCTCCTAGAGTCCGCAGACGCGCTCCTTGTCGTCGGCTCTTCCCTCGCGGTTTTTTCAGGATTCCGCTACGTGCGACATGCTCACCGGAGCGGACGTCCGGTCTACCTCGTCAACGTAGGTCCGACTCGCGCGGACGAGTTCGCTGATTTGACCCTAGCGGGACCCGTCGGTCCCGTGCTGCAACGCCTCTCAGAGCATTTGACCTCTTAGCGCACCGCCGAGGTCAGTCCAGGAGTGGACATAGGAGGCCTCGCCAAGGGAAGAGAGGCGGTCTAGAGGTGAGGGACGATGCAAGCGCGCGGTGCGACTTCCTTCCTCGTCATTTGTAGCGTGCTGCTCGTCGTCGGCGTGGAGCAGGCCGACGCACAGCCTGCCCCAACCGCACGGCCTACTCCAACCGCACAGCCTGCCCCAACCACAGAGCCCGCGAGCAGACAAGACGCCGAGCAGGAGGAGGACCCCTCATCGCCGGCGCTAGGCATGACCCTTGGATCAGAAAGAGGCACGACGAATCCGTACGCCTCCTCCGATTTTTCATGGCAGAAGCAAGCGCCGGATCTGCCAGCTCCACAGCCCACCACTGAACCCCAAGAAGAAACCCCCAAAGACAGGGACGCAGGACAAGGGCAAGAAGAGCAGCCCGCTCAACATCGAGTCGCCGATGACACAGGACATACGGTCCCGAGCGTTTCGTGGGGTAAGAAGAAGCTAGGCAAGCAACCGCCGTTCAGTGTCGGCGGAGTGACGGCCGTCGTCGATGACGATACCTTCTTCAAATTCTACGGCTTCTTGCAGACCCGGTACGTCACCGGCAGACACGAGGAGTCTTCCGAGCGCACGGCTGGTGGTGGTTTTTCCCTCGCGCGCGCTCGGCTTTTCTTCTACGGCGGGATGACGGAGTGGCTGCGGGTCCTCGTTCGTGTGGGCGCGACCTCTGACGGAACAGCCAGATTCGAGCAGGCCTTCGTCGATTTCTTGTTTCGGAATTTCACCTTCCGCGTGGGTCAGTTCTTCCTGCCGGTATTTCAAGAGCAGGCGCTCTCGCCCGTGGCCGCCCTCCCTCTTCAGACTTCGGCCGTAGGCGCGGTGTTCGATGGCGGACAGACCCAAGGGCTCCGGATCAGTTGGGATCTCGACCCCACACGACTCCATCTTTTCGTCACCGATGGCCTCAGATCAGGCTTTTCGGAGGTCGGTTCCCCCCAGGTGGCAGACATCGCAATCACGTCCCGTATCGAGACAGTCATCGGTGAAGGCGACTACTCTCAGTTCAACCTCGGCTCAGCTTTCATTGGCGAGCCTACTGCTCTGCTCCTCGGAGGTGGGGTGCATTATCAATCAGGCGGACATCTGACCAACGACGCCGTGCAGCTCGGCTCCATCAACTTGGACGCGACCTTCAAGGCAAGTCGCATGAACGTGAGCGTGTCCGCGTCGGCGGTCAACACGGAAGATGGAGACGGCTCCCGCTTTTACAACTACGGTCTGGTCGGACAAGGTGGCTACTTCCTGCTGCCGGCGCTCGAACTCTACGGTCGCTATGAAGCACTCGTATCGAGCGCAAGTCCCGGGCAGCCTCAGTCGGTCTTCCGAGGCCTCACGGCAGGCGTCAATCAATACCTGTGGCCCGAGCGAGGGATCCGCGCCATCACGGATTTTACCTACCACTTCGATCCCACCATCGACACGCCCATCGCCGTAGACATGAATTCCGGGGTCTTTGCTTCGAGTGGCCCTCAGTGGTCCCTGCGCATGCAGCTCAATGTTTTGTTCTAGAACGCTCTAGGATTCCGTCACCATCGCTTCAGAGGGTGCGTACTCGTTGTTGGCCGTGAGGGCGTTCGGAGCACTTGGCTCCTTGAACACTTGACCCCTCGAAAGCACCCTGTCTGCCTCGACCACGAGGGGTCCTATCTGATTGACCTGGGGAGTGGCACCTGCTGCTCTTGCTTGCGATCTTTGGGACCGCCGGGTGGCGACGCCGCTTCCCGTGCGCACCCGCTCAATCGCGCTAGTCTCCGCTTCGTAGGACTTTCTCATGACCCGTCAACTTCAGGTGTCTCTCCTCTTGCCGCTTGCTCTCGTGAGCTGCGGCATTGCCGAGAACACTCCGTCCGAGGACGCCTCTGACGAGCCCGCACCGTGGTCCTTCTTTTTACCTCAAGATCTGGAGATCCCCGACACGGAATGCATCAATGAGGACAGGAGACTCTCCGAGGAGGCCTGCGAGGGGGAGCAGAGGCGCGTTGAGGTGTGCCAGGGCGGGACCTGGCAAAAAGCAGACTCCTGCGCGCGGCCGGACGAGTGCACGGCCGGCGAGCAGGAGCCTCTTGAAGGATACTGTGGGGAGCACTGGCTCAATACCAAGTTTATGGAGTGCCGGGGTGGACTCTGGCAGGAGACCTGCGCCTGCGGCGCGGCCGACCCGCTCGATTTTGTCTATCCTTATGTCGGAGTGATATGGGGTGCCGAAGACGTGGCTCGCCTGCAGGGCGTCAGCTTTCCGGAGATACTTTGGGTGGGACACTCCGATCCTGATCACCTGGGCCACGTGCGGTGTGCGGGAGCTCTTCAGCTTGTCAGTCCGGAACCTTCAGGGCTCACGGGACTATTCGCTGTAAGCGGCCTCCTGCTTGACAGCTTTCCATATAACACTGAAGGCCTGAATCTACGTCTAGCGAGCAGCATCCACATCCCGAACAAACCTGATCCGTACCTTCCTGGATTTTCTCAAGTTTCAGAAGTGCGAGATCACCTATGGCTCAGTCATACCGGCTTTACCGACTTTCAGTCCTTCAGTGGTCTCAAGCGAGCCGGGACTATCCAGGTCGACGACGGCGACAAGATGGTTTCCTTTGCGGGACTGTCAGGGATCTCGGAACTGAAGAGGTTCAGCTTTACCGGCACGGAGAGTCGATCCCTGATCAGTCTCGAGGGCCTAGAAAATCTAGAGCGGGTTTCGGGTGACCTGACAATCATTTCGACCTCCCTCGACGCCGAGGACCTGAAGACCTTAGCGCGTCTCACGTACATCGGCGGTAACTTGAGCATAGCGGCCAATCCCCTCCTGTCTGCATGCGAAGTGAGGCAGGCCCTCTCGCACGTCGAGGTCGTGGGAAAGGTTTCCCTCGTCAACAACCGCCACGGCTGCGATTGCCCGGAAGAGTTCTGCGAGTAGAGTTTGACGCTCTAGGATTCCGTCACCATCGCTTCAGAAGGTGCGTACTCGTTGTTGGCCGTGAGGGGTACTTGGGGCGGCATGAGCGCCCGACTTGCCGCACGCTGCCTCAGAACCTTTTCGCTGGGCATGAGGGGACGGCGAACCACTCCGAAGACGCACAGAAGACGAAGGAGGTAGCGATTGGGGTCGATTTCCCACCAGCGGAAACCGTGGAACGCAGCATTGGGATAGGCGTGATGATTGTTGTGCCAATTGTCCCCCAGGATGAAGGGCCACGCCCACCAGATGTTGGTCGCTCGACAATGTTCCGGCTGATAAAAGTCCTTGTAAGGAAAGAAGCCGTGCCCGTGCCCCAGGCTGTTGATCATCATCGTCGCGTTGAACGAAAGGAACGTGGGCACGAGCCAGTACCAAATCACCTCAGGCAGCCCCATTATAAAATATAAGACGACTCCGGAGGAGTAGAAGATGAGGGGGGCCACCGCCTCGAGAAAGACGAGTTCCGGGTACTTGAACCACTGAGACTCTTCTAGGTTGTCAAAGCGACTCTTTCCGGTCCAAAGCCAGAACCCCTGAGCATGCCAGAAGCTCACGTTGGTGCTGTGAGGGTCCGGTTGAAGCTCGCAATTCTTGTGATGAATTTCGTGCCCCATCGACCACGAGAGCGGTCCCGTTTGTCCGCTCAACGTGCCCATCAAACCGAGGATGAACTGAAAAACGCGGCTCGTGGTGAAGGAGCGGTGAGAAAAGTACCGATGAAATCCGAGCGTAACGCCGAGCATCATGAAATAAAACGCCGCGGCAACCCCCCACCATCTGATTTGGGCCAAGTGTCCAGCCCAGACAGACCAGGCGGCGACGGCCGGCGAGAAGAAAAAAATCCAAATGACCCAGAAGGGCCCGTCCATTTTCGAAGGGGCAAAAACTTTGCGCAGGGTAGCGTTCAGACTCATGGGAAGCTCAAGAACAAAGAAGCGGAGCATGACGCTCCCGAATGGATCTGAGTAGACCGCAGCTTTGCTCAAAAATCGACCCGAACGCCGAGGGGGCGCTCAAAAAATGAAAGCGCATCCAATTCTTTTCCACATTTGCCTCAATTTTTGCCTGAGCGGAAACATTCCGACCTGAACACCCGAAACGGGAATTTTCTGAGAAATCAGCTGAGCGGTGGTTAGAAAATCTAGTTTCCGGACCCATACTGTCAGTGGATCCGCTTCCCGCCCCATGATTCGACTCGACACGACCACCGCACGCCGTCTCCTGTGGACGTTCCCTCTCTCTGCCCTCGTGTGCCTTTCCCTCGCGGGATGTGACGGCACTCTGGGCTCGTCCTCGGACGGGGAAGCCCCTCCGGAAGAAGAGCTCGTCCCGGGAGTAGATGACATCCCGTCCCCTTCGACCCGCTACCGCCGCCTCACTCATAGCGAATGGGTTCAGTCGACGGTCGACCTTCTGAAGATTTCACCCGCTTCGGCTCTTTCTCAGACGATCGCCGACTCAGCCAAAACCTTCCGCTCCGATCCGAGGCAGGGCGGATACCTCTTCGCAGGAAATGCCGACGCGCTCAAAGTCGACTCCTCGCTTTGGGGAGCGTACCAGCGAGCCGCCATCGACGTTGCGGAAGCGGTATCTCAAAGCGCAACCGATCTCGCACGCCTTGTTCCCAAGGAGGGGAGCGACGCCGCTCGTGCCGGGACGTTCATCGAAGAGTTTGGATTTCGAGCTCATCGTCGACCGCTCACCGCCGATCAGAAAGCGGACTATCTCTCCCTGTATCAGTCCGGGACGACGGCTTACCCGGACATGCCGGGCTTCACCGGAGGGATCCGGTTGCTCTTGGAAGCGTTCTTGCAGTCGCCTCATTTCGTCTACCGGGTGGAAAACGCAGCGCTGGCCGCTCAAAGATCGATGGTGCCTCTCGACGGCTACGAAAGAGCAACGCGCCTTTCTTATTTCTTTTGGGGAACGATGCCTGATGGCCCCCTCTTCGATGCCGCAAAGGCGGGAGAGCTCAACACGAAGACGGGAGTAGAGAAGCACGCCGCACGCCTCGCGAGCGATCCTCGGGCGGAGCCCGCCCTCGTTGATTTCCTAGAGCGAGTGATCGATACCGAACGCTATAGTAACGTTTCACCTTCGTCCGCGGTGTTCCCAGATGTACCAGAAACGTTCACGGCCTCCCTCCTTCAAGAAACGAGACGCTTCATCTCGGGCGAGATCTTTGACGGCGACGGAGGCCTGCGAGAACTCTTGACGTCCTCGACCTCGTACGTCAACGACGACCTAGCGACAGTCTACGGCTTGTCGGGGACTTTTGATTCTACCTTCCGGAAAGTGGCTCTCGACCCGAATCAGCGAGCGGGAGTGCTCACCCAGGCAGGATTTTTGGCTTCTCACTCCACGAGTTCGCAGTCCGATCCGATCCACAGAGGCGTGTTCATCGCCAAGCGGATCAACTGCATCCCGATTTCGGCGCCGCCGGACGACATCCCTCCCTTGCCCACGCCTTCAGGTCAAAGCAATCGACAGCTCGTGGCGGAGCACACGGAGCAGGGCACTTGCAAGAATTGTCATGAATCCCTGATCAACCCCTATGGATTCGTGTTCGAGAACTACGACGCCATCGGACAGTATAGGACCGAAGACGGACCCCACCCCGTCGATGCTAGCGCCGAAATCTCGACAGAAGAGGGTGCTGTCCCGGTGGAAAATGCCCTCGAAATGGTGAAAGTTCTGGCGGAAAGTGAAGAGACCCACCGCTGCTTTTCCGACCATCTCGTCGCCTACGCTCAGGGTCGCCCCACGACGAAAGAAGACGTGGCGCTCATCCGGCTGCTCGGCGAGGTTTCTCAGAGCCGCGCCCTTCCCTTCCGCGACCTCATGGTCCATCTTGCCACTTCGGACTCCTTCCTGAACCGCCCGGAGGACTGACAGATGCCAGAGGACAAGCGACTGAAACACCCCACTTTTAACCGGCGTCTCGTTCTGCGCGGAATCGGCGGAGTGACCTTGGGCCTGCCTTTCCTGGAGGGTCTCGCACCACGTCCGGTGAGAGCCCAGGACTCGAGCCCCGCAGCAGCTCCCTTTGCCTTCTTCTTTCGGCAAGGCAACGGCGTCGCCACGGCACAAGAGGGCGCCGACGGCAGTGATGAGCCGGAGCGCTTCTGGCCCAAGCAGCTTGGCCCCCTCACTTCGGACAATCTCTCGGGCCGGGCCCTCGACGAGCTGACCTCCTACGCGGACAAGCTCCTGTGCGTACGCAACGTCAACATGGTCGACTTTGACTACGGAGACGGCCACGCGCGCGGCGCGCTGCAATGTCTCACGGGTCGCCGCCCCGTGGTCTCTGGGGTGGGCGGAGACTCCGAGGCTTCGGGGGAATCTCTCGACCATCGTATCGGACGCCAGCTCAACCCCGATGGGATCGATTCTCTCTTCATGTACGCAGGCTCGCCTGGCGGATGGCTGGGAGGACCCTGCATCTCGTATCGGGGCAGCAACGACCGAAGGAGTGCTCTGCACAACCCTTATGACGCCTACCAGACCTTGTTTGGCGGTGTGGATCTGCTCTCCGAAGAGGCCGCCATCGCGTTCGCCGTGAGAAACAAAAGCGTGAACGATCTCGTGCGGGGGCAGCTCTCCTCCTTGCTTTCGGACACGCGCCTCAGTGCAAGCGACCGGAACCGCCTCGATCTTCACCTGACGTCCATCCGCGACGCCGAAGTGGGTCTCTTGTGTAGAATGGAAGAGTCAGAAACCCGCGTCCTTGAAGGGTTGGAGGAGATCCACGAAAGCAACGACGGGGACGATATTTGGGCCATCGCACGTGCTCATATGGACATCGCCGCTCTTGCCATCGCCTGTGGGATGACTCGCTCCGTGGCTCTACAAATAGGAAACGGCAACGATGGAAGTTCAACCTATCGAGACCCCGACACGGGCGACACGATGGAAAACTACCATTACATCTCGCACCGACGTTTGAGTCATGACAACTCTGGCGGCCTCATCTCAAACGCCGATCTGCTCCATCACAAGATTGACCGACAGTTCGCTCAGACCTTTCGCTACCTTCTCGACCGTCTCAGCGCCTATGAGGGTGAAAATGGCGGCACTCTGCTCGATCAGGGCGTCTCCGTCTGGCTCAACGACCTGGGCAATGGGCCCGGGCACAGCTCAAGAAACGTGCCCCTCGTTCTCGCCGGAAGTGCCAACGGATTCTTTCCTCAAGGGCAGTACATCGAGCTGGACGACGGCGAATGGAACGCAGAAAACCACGCGCGGGTCCTGAACACCATCGCCACGGCAGTGGGGGCAACGAGCGCAGGAAAGGACTACTGCGACGACATCGGAGAGGACGATTCAGATCGAGAACCTCACCCAGAACTCACGGCATAGCTGGTTCATGGTAGTGCTAGCTCATGGTAGTGCTAGCCCACGGTAGAGTTCAGCGCAGCTGAGTTTGACAACCGAAGACGACCCTCACTTCTGCGGAGGGATCCGCTTGAACCAGATCACAGGAGCTGGTGCAGAGCCGCACCCGCGTCGGCGCCTTTCGGTCGTCGTACTGCCATCCTTCACCACCTTCGCATCCCGTGTTCTGGTCCAAGACCAGAGGGCCCGACTCCCTCAGTATCTCTACATTGACGAGTTCGGGATGGAGGATGGACCCTTCCGGAGGCTGGGGGAGTGCAAGATCGCAAGCCGCCGCCCCCGTGCTGATGCGTGCAATTTGGTTCTGAAAACTTTCGACAGCCTTCGTGGGATTTCTAGGATCGACCAACACGGCCCGCCCGGTACCCCCAGCGGCGGCGATATGATCGAGAGTCTCCAAAGTTCCTACGCCGATCACATACGTCGGCACCCACGGAGCCGCCTCGGCCGCCACTTTCGCCGTCTCCTCGAAGGTATCGATGGCACATCCTCCGGGCGCGCCATCCGTCACCAAAACGATAGCCGTAGGCCGTTTGTAGCGGGAGAGGGCTCTCTTCGCGAGGGTGGTAGCGCCCGAGAGCGCTGTCGCCATCGGTGTCGAACCGCCATCGGGTTTGGTCGTGTTCAGAGCGGACGCGAACGCGCGATTCACGGCAGGAATGGTTCCAAGGCCTGCCTCTGGCTCCGCATAGGTGCCAGGCACACAAACCGCATTTTCGTCCGGCGAAGGAAAAAGAGAAAGGGCGGCATAGGATCCCTTGGCCTGCTCGGTGTCGATAAACTCAAGGATGGCCGTCCGGACGGCGCCCCAACGCGATTCCCCCACCATGCTCGCGGATCGATCGAGCAAAAAGATGAGCGTCGCGTTCTCGATTTCCGCCGTTGACGTAGCCTCAGCACAGCCCAGAGAGTCGAAGGCGCTTGCCTTCGGTTCCGTCCCTGTCGCTCCCCCGTTCCTGCTGCTCGGAAGGGGCACCAGAAACCCGCCGCCGAAGGTGCTGCCCGCTGAACCACCCAGGGCGTGGTCCCCTCCTGCATACGGCGGGCGCGGAACGTCCGTGCACGACGCGACGACACCCAGAATCGAGAGCCCGGCGAGGAGCGAAACGGATCGCAGAATTCTCATGGGCTCCCAAAGCCTAGCATCGATCACTACGAAGAGCTGCTCCCACCTTCACCTACCTGCTCTACCTTCTCCGTTGGCATTCTGTTGGCACTCTGCCTCAGCCCGCGGGCGCGAAGAGTTTACACGTGCCCTTGGGATTGAAGCTGCCAGGCAGGACTTTGCACGTCCCGCAGCCCTCACCCGAAATGAACTGCACGCAGCGGTCGCACGACTGAGTCGCGAGCGACGACTGATGCCGATAGCCCGCGTTCTCCCGCGCCTGGAGATCCTGCTCATTCAAGCTGGAAGGGGCAGGGGGCAAGCACGACTGAACTCCTTGACAGCCAAGCAGCGCACCCGACACGGGAACGAGCGTCAAGAACCAGCGCCGCGAAATCAGCGCCTTGACCGCTGCTGCTTCGACGACCGCTGCTTCGACGACCGCTGCTTCGACGACCGCTGCTTCTTCAACAATCGCTGCTTCTTCAGTGAATGCGACACGTCCACCCATCACCGCGCTCCGTACTCCTTTTCGGGCAGGCTTTTGAGGTGCTCCCAGAGAGCCTTTCGCTCTATCTCGTTCATTTCCGTCAGAGCATCGAGAGGCATGAACGGATCCAGCTTCTTTCCGTTCTTCTTGATTCCCGTGTCGAGAAGCTTTTCAAAATCGGCAAAGGTCCAGCCTTCGAGGCCCGTACGATGCGGAGTGATGTTGGCCGGTACGGGAAGCTCCGAGGGCGCCCCGGGGATCGGACCCCCGCCAAAGGTTTCCCCATGGCAGCCGGTGCACATGAGGGCGATGTATTTTCCATAGGCAGCCGTGGGACTGGGGGCGGGCGCCTGTGGAATGTTCTGATGATCGATACGGCGAGCCACGTCTATCTTGATTCTGTCCTGCCGGTCCAAAACCTTACCCATGACTCCGATGTGCATCATGCCGTTCGGTTTTTCAACGGCCGGAACGCTCTTCACGTAGGCAATCATGGCGGCCAAGTCTGCCTCGGGCAGCCAGTTGAACTCGTGGGTCGGCATGAACCTGACGCTCCGCCCATCCTTCTTGATTCCGTGCCGGACGAGTCTTGCGATTTCTGCTTCCGAATAAACCGCGCCCAGTCCGCCTGGGGTGATGTTCGGACCGGTGAAGGTCCCGAGGGGGCCCACCTCTAGTACCTTGCCGCCTGACAAGGCCGGACCGTGACAATCGTAGCTTGCGCACCCACCCAGCGAATGAGTCAGATGCTTACCGCGCGCAAGGGTTTCCGGGTTCGCTTCAATCCTGATGGAGGAAAGCGCAACCCCATACACCTTGTCCATGCTCGCATCGAAAGCACTCACCTGACTGAAAACGAAAGCGCCCGCGCCGAGAATGCTGAAAAGCAAGAGGCCCGACAAACCGATGAGTCCACGTTTCACTCTCTTGTTCACAAAACCCTCCGATAGGTGGCGCGATATTCCTCGAAACGCGATGCAAAAGCGAGGGCCGTCCTCCTGGCCGACTGAAACGGGGATCCGAAACATTCCCCCTGGGATCGGGGCCGTTTTTTCAGACAAAACCAGGAAATCTACGCCTGAGCGGGAGAGGGGAAGAGAGGGGAAGCGCCGCTCCTGAAGCAAACGTGGCTCCAGGGCCGGCGAGCTGGTAGCGTCAGATCCTCATGGATCAGAGGCATCGAGCGCCCCCGGAGTCGGATCCGTTGGACTCTGTGCTAGACCACGCGACAGCGTCACGCACCCTTCAAGTCGTCTTTGTCGCTGCTGCCTTGGCCTGTGCTCTGATCGCACTCAGTGCCTACCTCGATTCACAAGCGAGACTCGGATTGCTGGCGACGAGTGCAGCCGGTGCCTTCGTCCTTCTCACCCTGGTCACGAGAATGGGGCGCGTCCAGCTTGCGGCTCCCCTCGGGATCGGGCTCATCATCGTCATCGCCCTCTGGCGTGCGGCAGACGGTCACGGCATTCGCTCCCTCTTCATCCCTGCGCTCGGATTCGTCATCATCCTCGCGACGCTCGTCTTGCGACGGGCTCACGCTATCGCCGTCGCCATTCTTACCTCACTTTCAGTCATCACCCTGGCCGGACTCGAGTACGCGGGGCTCCTGTCGACGACGTTTCAGCCCCACACCTCACTGTCGACACTCGCTGGCATCGTCGGAGTCTTCCTGGCCATCAGCCTTACCGCTCATCGCCTAGCAACCTCCTTTCATGATGGACTCAGGCAAGCTCGCCTGAAAGAGCTCAGCTACCAGGACATCTTCAATGCCACGACGGAAGCTATTTTCCTGGTCGACCCGACCACAGAGCGCATCATCGACGTGAATCAAAGCGCCCAGATGATGCTCGGATACTCTCGGCCAGAACTCCTGCGCTCGACCCTTCAGCAACTGGCCCAGAGGCACCAGGCGCGCAAGCAAGTGGTTGACATGATGGAAGCCGGACTACAGGGAAGACCTCTGCTTTTCGAATGGGTCGTCACGAGCAAAGACGGGACCGAAAAGACCGCCGAGGTCAGCCTCCGCCCTTCACGGGTGGGGAGCACGAAGGTTCTTCTAGCGGTCATGCGCGACGCCACCGAGCAAAGACAGCTGCAAGCCAAGCTGCAAGAATCAGAAAAACTGCGGGCGGTCGGTCAGCTCGCCGGAGGTATCGCTCACGACTTCAACAATCAACTTACGGGGATCTTGGCCAACGCAACTCTACTCACGGAGAAGCTAGAGGATGAGCGTCTGCGGAAGGCCGCCGAAGTCATCGTCCGTTGTAGTCGCCGCTCTGCGGACCTCACGGCTCAGCTCTTGGCTTTCGCCCGCAAAGGGAAGCACCAGAACGTCGACGTCAATCTCGAGGAAATGATTCGAGAAGTCGTAGATCTGCTCAAACACACCATCGACAAGCGTATTTCGCTCAGGATGGAGTTCTCCGCGGAGGTCCTTTCCGTCCGTGGAGATCCCACTCTTTTGCAAAATGCCCTGCTCAATCTCGGTCTCAACGCGCGCGACGCCATGCCGAAAGGGGGCACCCTCACCTTTCGTACAAGCAGGCACTTGGTGGAATCCACTCAGACCGGGATCAGTCAGCCCACTCTCCGTCACGGCGAGTACGCGAAACTGGAAGTGACTGATACTGGTCTAGGGATCAGCCCAGAAAATCTCAAACATGTCTTCGAACCCTTCTTCACCACCAAGGAAACAGGCAATGGAATGGGTCTGGCCGCCGTGTACGGCGCTGTGGAATCGCACCGCGGAGACGTAACCGTCATGAGCACCGTCGGCCAAGGCACGACATTTACGCTGCTCCTCCCGCTCTCCGACGTAAAGAAAGAATCGACGCACCTCAAGGTGAGCGCCGCCCGTCCAAACTTTTCCGGAGTACGCATTCTCTTCGCGGAAGATGAGCGCGATGTCGCTCGCGCGACGAAGGCCTTGCTCAAGGAGCTAGGATGCACGGTGACGCACGTCGAGGATGGAACGCAGGCGCTGAGTCGGTTTAAGGGATCTCCTGATGCCTTTGATCTCGTCTTATTGGATCACATGATGCCGGGAATGTCCGGGCGTGAGGCCTTGGACAAAATGCGTTCCTTACGGCCCGATCTCAGAGCTATCCTCACGTCGGGGTACGCGACAGACACGGTCATCGAGACCGAGCGCGACGATCCTCCCGTATTTTTGCCGAAGCCCTTCGGGCTCAAACAGCTTGAAAGATCCCTAGAGCGAGCTCTCGAAGGAACCTCTGATCTGACATCGAGCCCGGAAAGCGAAATTCCTTTTCGCTGAGGAACTGCTTTGTGAAGCCCTCCCGAGACAGCTTCATTCAGGATCTGGATGACAAATACCGCCCCATCGCCCTTTTGGGAGAGGGCGGCACGGCCAAAGTTTGGCTTGCAGTGGCTCAGGGTCCCAGCGGCTTTTCAAAGTTGGTCGTGCTGAAAACCATCCGCGGGGAACTCTTCAACGAGCAGGCGGTGATCGACATGTTCCTGGAAGAGGCGCGACTGGCCGCGCGCCTCAATCACCCCAACATCGTGCAAACCAACGAGGTCTTCGAGCGAGGGGGACAGCCTGTCATTGTCATGGAGTACTTGGACGGACTGCCGTTTTCCGTGATCCTCGAACGACAGCGTGAAGGAAGCGCTCTGGCACTCGCCATGCTCCTACGCGTCGTCTCCGATGCGCTGATGGGTCTGCACGCCGCTCACGAGCTTCGGGATTACGACGGCTCGGACTTGGGAGTGGTCCATCGTGACATCAGCCCTCACAACCTGTTTGTGACCTTTGCCGGTCAGGTAAAAGTACTCGATTTCGGCATCGCGCAACTCACCAATCAGCGAGAAGTCTCGGAAACCGGCATCTTAAAGGGGAAGCTGCGCTACATGGCCCCAGAGCAGATCCGAAGCACAGAGCAGATCCAAAATACAGACAAGCTTGACCGGAGGGCTGACCTCTATGCGATGGGAGTCGTTCTATGGGAAATAGCGGCTCAAAGACGCATGTGGGAGGGGATCCCAGAACCCCAAATCAAAAAAAACATCTTAGAAAACGCTCTCCCTCGTCTGCAAGAGGTGGCCCCTGACATAGAAGCGGGACTCCTTCGCGTCGTAAACCGTGCTCTCACGCTCGATCCGGAAGACAGATACGAGACGGCCCTCGAGTTTCAGTCGGATCTCGAGGAGTATATCTCTACCCTCGGCGCCCCCCTCAAGAACAGCGATCTGGGGCGGGCTCTTTCCAAGATGTTCGACGACGTTCGAAAGGAGCGCAGCCTGACCATCGAGACGCAGCTGTCCCGGACGAGCGCCACTCTGATCGCGCTCGGGCCTCAGAATCCTTTGCCAGAGCTCACTTCTTTTTCAAACATTCGCCTGGCCAAAAGACCGCCTCTCTCGACTCGACTGACAATCCCCGCTCTGATTTTAGGGGGACTCCTCTGCTTCGGATGTTTCCTCTTCGCCCTCTGGTGGCCTGCTCTGGGGGAGAACACGAAGCCTCCTTCCCCCATCACGCCTGCTCAAGAGACCGTCCGCATCAGAATCACCGCCTTCCCCATGACGGCGCAGCTGCTCCTCGACGGAACACCGCTCAACGAAAATCCGTCCGCTTCAGACTACGAAAAGGACAACGCCAAGGAACACATCGTGGACATTTCTGCGGAGGGGTACTTGACCCAGCGGTACATCCTCGTTTTCGATCAGAATCGAGATCTCGTGGCGGCGCTCGTTCGTGAAGACCCGGACAAGCTTTCGGCCGTACCAGAAACAGAGGCAGAAATAGAAACAGTCGCCGCCCCGCGAAAGTCGCTCACGCCTCCGGCTCCCGTCCCGCCGGCTTCCAGGATAGCCCCGAAAACGCCACCGCTACCTCAACCTGCGGGAGCGAGTACTGCGGGAGCGAGTGACTGCTCACCCCCGTACTATTATGACGCGCGTGGAATCAAAAAGTACCGGCCGGAATGTTTGTAATCCTTCGCCGGAAGAATCCAAAGCATCATGACCTTATCACCTACGACCTCTCCCGACGCCATCGTCATCGGTTCGGGACCCAACGGACTTTCCGCAGCGGTGGCGCTTTTGAGCTTTGGACTGAGCGTTGAAGTCTATGAGACTCAGCCTGAACCAGGAGGAGGACTCAGAAGTGGCGAGCTCGCAGAGTCGGGGTTCATCCACGATCACTGCTCGGCGATCCATCCCATGGGTATCCTGTCCCCCTTCTTTCGCTCGCTGCCCTTGGCCGATCATGGACTGACTTGGAGGAGTACGAACCTCTCTGTCGCTCACCCCCTCGAGGGCGAACCCGCGGTTCTTTTGGGTCGTGATCGGGATTTGCTCCGGGAGACCCTGGGCGAACGGGACGGGCGGGCCTGGGAGAATCTGTTTGCTCCCCTGAGCGCGCACGGGCCCTCGTTACTTGCGGATCTGATGGGTCCACCAAGCCTGTTTCCCCGCCGCCCCAGCTCCCTGATTCGGTTCGGCCTCAAGGGACTACGTGGAGCTGAAGGTTTCGCGCGATCGCGCTTCACCGGAGAGCGGGCAAGAGCACTCTTCGCAGGGCTCGCCGGTCACTCCATCCTTCCTCTGAATCAGCTTGGAACTGCAGCCTTCGGACTTATTTTCGGTGTCACCGCGGATCTTTCGGATTGGCCCTGTGCGGAGGGAGGATCCGGCGCCATCGCTCGGGCCCTCGTCCGTTTGATCGAGCATCTGGGCGGGAAAATTCACCTGGAAAGAAAGGTAACCCGCCTCGCCGATCTCCCAAAGTCGTCTCTCCTGCTCTTTGACCTCGCGCCCAAAAACTTCCTTGAGATCACGGAAGGACACTTCCCCGCAAGTTACGTCCGACGCCTTCAGCGCTACAAATACGGTCCCGGCATCTTCAAAGTGGACTACACCCTCGATGGACCGATTCCGTGGACCGACCCGCGCGTGAAGAAGGCAAGTACGGTCCACGTCGGGGGCTCGCTCGAAGAGATCGCTGCCTCAGAGCGAGCAGCCTTCCATGGGGAAAGTCCGCAAAATCCTTACCTCATTGTTTGTCAGCAGTCCGAGCTCGACCCGACGCGCGCACCTCTCGGAAAGCATACGGGCTACGCCTACTGCCACGTGCCTTCCGGCTACAATGGAAATGCTACAGAACTGATCACGTCTCAGATCGAAAGGTTCGCCCCGGGGTTTCGCGACCAGATCCGCACCACGCACAGTACCGGTCCCGAGCAGTTCGAAGCGATGAATCCCAACTTCGTTGGCGGAGCGGTGACCGGCGGAGCCGCGACCCTCGATCAAATCTTCACTCGACCGATTGCAAGGTTTGACCCGTACAGCACGCCCGATCCCAGAATCTTTCTTTGCAGTGCATCCACCCCGCCGGGAGGAGGAGTGCACGGGATGTGCGGATACCATGCCGCGCGCTCGGCTCTTCGACGCATGGATCGAAGATTTCCTCGGGACGCGCTCCTCACTCTCGGGCCCGCGCCCTCACCGGCCCGCCTCGGTGCCGAGAGTCGAGGAGAAATTCCGGGCGGGACGCCTCCCCGAGATGTGCTCTAAGTCTTGAAAAGCACTCGTGAATCTCATCAACGGTCCGAACTGGACCAGATTCCCTGCATGAACAGGGCTCCCAGGGGACACTGACCTTGTGTGATGCTCAAGGTCCGGACGTCCCACCTCCCCCAAGTGATCTCGTGCACAGGCCTTCTCTCCTCCTCTTCCTTCTATCGATGCTCGGCATGGTCGGCGCTTGCGAAGATCCCTCGCCGGTCCTCTTCGGGCGTTTCGATCGAGAACTGCCGCCGCCCTATGTCCCGGTCATACCGCCGGAGCCGCCCGCACCCCTGGGAGGCGCCTCAGGCACCGGG
>CAYMQT010000028.1:0-38145 GCA_964392575.1 uncultured Polyangiaceae bacterium | reverse complement strand
GCCGCTTCGCGATCTCGGGCGACACGCGCAGCGGCGCCCTCCAGAGCAACGGGGTCTAGCCCGCGTGCACGAGGGTCTTCTCCCCGTCGTAAAACGAGATAGAGACCTTCTTATCGGGGAGCACTGCGAGCACATACCCGCTCCCGAACTTCTTGTGCGTGACGAGATCTCCTTTCCGGAAGGTGACCTCTATCGAATATTTCTTGAAAGGCTGTCCGCTCTCCGTTTGCTTCTTCCACTCCGCGCGGGCTGAGGCGACGGTGAGGGATACCCTGGGCGTCCGCGCTGCTTGCCCCGGGACGCGCGTCTTCTTCAGAGGGGCATCGGCCTTGGGCGCCCGAAAATTATGCTCGGAGCCACACGTGAGGCAAAGCACTCGCTTCGGTTGTGATTGAACCATCGCCACGATTCGATGCCCGAGGTCCATTTTGCAACGGGTGCACCAGGCGTCGACTTCTGAACCTGCGGTAAGCATTATTATGGCGCGGACCGTAGCCGATGCACCTCGTAAGTAAACCGGCTATACCACGGTGGAGATGAAACCCGAGCTTGCAGTAGAATTAGCCGCGCGGCGGGACGCGATTTTCGCGCGCATGAGGGCACTCTTTCCGGATCAGCGCTGGGCCGTGGTCGTTCGTTCTGCTCCTGTGTATCTCCGCAACGGGGATGTCGAACACACGTACCGGCAGCATTCGGATTTTCTCTATGTGACAGGTTTTGATGAACCCGAGGCCGCCCTTCTTCTTTTGAGCGAGGCTCCACAAATGGTGCTCTTCGTACGCGAAAAGGATCGCCTGAAGGAGACGTGGGAAGGGCGCCGGGCAGGGTTAGAAGGAGCGAAGGCTGAATTCCAGGCGGACGAAGCTTTCCCCATTTCCACGTTCACCGAAAAGCTTCCAGACTGGCTTGAGGATCGTGAGGTCGTTTCTTATTTTTTCGGGGAGCAGGAAGCTTGGGATCGAGAGATGATGCAGGCGCTTTCGGAAGTTCGCAGTCGTAGACGCAAGCGGACCACGGCCCCGTCCACTCTTTATGATGCCAGGCGTGTCTTACACGAATCCCGGCTCATCAAAACGCCTTACGAGCAGGCGAAGATGGCAGAGGTGGGAAATCTTTCCGGAGCCGCGCATGCCGAGGTGATGGCGGCGTGCTCGCCCGGCATGAACGAATGGGACTTGCAGACGATCCTAGAGACGAGTTTCCGCCGCAGGGGAGCCCGACGACTCGCCTATGATTCCATCGTAGGGAGTGGACCCAATGCAACCATCCTCCACTACCGGGAGAACAATCGGATCATGGAGGAAGGTGAACTCGTTTTGATCGACGCAGGCGCCGAGCTGGACGGGTACGCGGCCGACATCACCAGAACGTTTCCCGTGGGCGGGCGCTTTTCTCCGCTCCAGCGGCAGATTTATCTGTCCGTTCTGGCGGCCCAGGAGAAAGCGATCGCAAAGAGCGTTCCCGGCAGCACTCTGGAGGAGGTCCATGAAGCTGCGGTGCTTGCGATCCGGGCAGGACTTGAGAGTTGGGGTTTGATTTCTGAAGAAGATCGCGCGGACGAGGAGTCCATGAAAAAGCGTATCAATCGCTTTTTTCCACATCGCACCAGTCACTATCTGGGAATGGACGTGCATGATGTGGGCGCCTACCACGAAAGCGGGAGTCCGCGCCGCCTTCAACCTGGGATGGTCATCACTGTGGAGCCAGGGATCTACTTCGCTCCGGACGACGACAGCGTGCCCGAGGAGTTTCGAGGACTGGGGATCAGAATTGAGGATGACATTCTGATCACCGAGGGCGAACCTATCAATCTCACGACTTTAGCACCCAAGACGATCGAAGACATCGAGCGCGCCTGTTTCTCGAAGGGGTGAGGCGAGCGTTACGAGCTTACTCGAACCGAGGAGGGCCTTCGTTCTAGGTAAGGAACGAAAGCGCTGCGGGCATGATTTCGACCGTCAGGGGAAGTGTCCCGGGTTGTTCGCCGTCCGCATCGATCAAACTTTGCCCGCGACCTGTCACTTTGGCCTGCAAATTTCGACAGCGGTAGTGCTTGACCCCCTCCATTCCGACGTGAGTTCCCCGGTAGATGTAGAGCGACAAGGCGGCGGTTTGTAGGCGAGAGCGCTCAATGGTGATGACATCGAAGAGGCCGTCTGAAGGGTCAGCTTCTGGAGCGATCATCATTCCGCCGCCAAAATAACGGCCAATGCACACCGCCACATTGGAGAACGGAGCGGTCTCCACCACGGCTCCGTCGAGCGTGAGTTCCACGGTCGGCGGGTGATAGATGGCGGTGGCCCTGAGCGCGCCAAGAAGAAAGGAAGCTCGACCTCCCAGCCACTTGGGGCCGGCTCCGACGAGCTGGTCCGTGAGCCCACCCAGTCCGAAGCTGAGGACGTTTGCGAATGCCGTGGTTGTGGTTCGATCACCGTCTGAATGAATCGCACGACCAACATCGATACGCACCGGCTTTGGGGCAAGGATGCGGGTGAGGGCTTGATCGATGGCCTCGGTAAAGTGGAACGATTTGCGGTAGTCACCGCCGGTCCCTGCGGGCAGAAGGGACACTGAAGCGCGCGCTGGCTGTGCCTCGCCGTGTTCGTCGAGACACAACCCCGTCACCACCTGTTGAATCGTTCCATCACCACCGACGGGGACAACGACATCGGCGCCTGCTGCTTGCGCTCGCCGGGCGAGCCGCTCGGCGTCGCCCGGACCTTCGGTCTCCACGTAGTGGGCGTCCGAAAGCTTTGCGGCAAGGGCCCGCCCGGCCAGCGAAGCTCGTCCGCTCCCGGCCTTGGGGTTTGCGATGATCCAGGTCTTCACGGGCGCGCATGCTTCCATCGACCTGCGCTCCTGCCAACGAGCAGAGGCCGAATGTTGCCATTCCCCCCAGGCGCTTCGGTCGGGACTCTCGCCACCCAGATAAGACTAGAAATATCAGACACTTGGAAAGGCATGTGCGGGTTCCGCGCAGGGTTGGATCCGAAGGTCCGGGTCGCTGCTGTCATTTGCCAGGCGATTTTTCGAACTGGGGTGGGTTGAAGCGAGCACCGCGACTCTATATCGTTTCCATCCTAACAGGTGCGCGCTAGAGGGTAGCGAGCTTCGAGGGGGCACCTCTGGGTGTCAAACGGGGCGCTGTTCCTGTTCGGAAAAATCAACGAGAGTTTCACATCAGGAATCATGACATGAGTGCGGACGGCGCACGGAAGCTATTCGTTGGTGGGCTCGCAGATGCGGCGACTGAAGGGGACTTGCGTGCAATCTTTGAGGGCGCGGGGTTTCAGGTTGAGCATCTGGCCCTCCCGCGAGATCGGGACACGGGACGTCTCCGTGGGTTTGCGTTTATTACGCTTTCTACTGAAGCGGAGGCCGCGCGCGCGCGCTCGGAACTTCACGGCGTTGACTGCGCCGGGCGTCCGCTCAGCATCCGAGAATTTTCGCAAGATGGTCCCAAGCGCGGAGGCACAGAGAGGCCCCCGCGTCAGGAAGAGCCAACGGTCTTTTTGGGGAAGTTGCCCTTTGACGCATCCGCTCAGGAAATCGAGGAACTGTTCGAGCAGAAGGGCGTGGGGCCGGTCGTACGGCTTACGCTTCCCAATGGACCCGACGGTAGGCCTCGCGGGTTTGGCTTTGCGACGTTAGCTGCTGCCGAGCAGGTGGACCGGGTGGTTGCGGCGCTCAATGGCGCTACCCTCAAGGGTCGGCAGATCGTCGTCAATCCGGCGCAGCCTCGGGGGGCGGCTGGTGGCGCCGCCGGTTCTGGTGGTCCACGTGGTGGCGGTGACGGGCCGCGGCGTCCGGCGCCTGGAGGGCGTTTCTCCGAGCGTCCCGGCGGATCGGATTCTTTCTCTGGCGGTTACGATCCGTACGAGAGCCAGGGCCCCGTTGAACCTCCTCACTTTCCTCCACCCGATCTTGGCCGCAGCGATAGGAGGCGCGGGCCCGACGGGAAACGTGACAAGCGTGAGCGGCGGCGCGGCGGAGGGGCAGGCGGAGGCGGAGAAAGTCCAGGGCCCGCAGCGGTGCGGGGTGGTCGGCGTAAGCGTGGCGGAGGCGGAAGCTGGCATCAGTGGGAGAACGACGACGAATGAGCCCAGGCTTTTCCCGGTTCCCCCCCCGCCCGATGGCGTTTTTGATCTAGGATTTGGGGCGCTTTAGGAGCCCCCATTTTTGCCCAAGACAAAATATGTAAATATATTAAGCAGTTAGACTTGAGGCTCTCTGCATTGCACCGCTTCAACGCTGCGTGCTAACAAGAGTGCCCCGCTTGCGGGGAAAACCTTTCTACCCAAGGACAACCTCCCGGCCCGCGCCGGGGAACCACGACTCCTCATGATCTTCGACTGGCTCTACGGCCTGTTCTCGAATGACCTGGCCATCGACCTTGGCACGGCGACGACCCTCATTTACGTGAAGGGCAAAGGGATCGTCTCTTGTGAGCCTTCCGTCGTTGCGGTGGCGCGGGATTCTCGTGGAGATAAACGTGTCCTGGCTGTGGGCCGAGAGGCCAAGGAAATGCTGGGCAGGACCCCCGGGAACATCGAGGCCATTCGGCCCTTGAGAGACGGGGTGATTGCTGACTTTGAGATCACCGAAGCGATGCTGAGGTACTTCATCACTCGCGCCCACAATCGGCGGGGTGGTGTGAAGCCAAGGATCATCATTTGTGTTCCCTTCGGCATCACCGAAGTCGAGAAGCGCGCGGTGAAGGAGAGTGCAGAGAGCGCCGGCGCGCGTGAGGTTTTCCTTATTGAAGAACCCATGGCCGCCGCCATTGGTGCCGGCCTCCCCATCACGGAACCGAGCGGGAACATGGTCGTCGACATTGGGGGAGGAACGACCGAGGTTGCGGTCATTTCCCTGGCCGGCATCGTCTACTCTCAGTCCGTGCGTGTCGGGGGCGACAAGATGGACGAAGCCATCGTCGCATACATGAAGCGCAAATATAACTTGGCTATCGGTGAGCAGACGGCGGAGCGCATCAAGATCAGCATAGGCAACGCCTATCCGCCGGAGGAACTTCTTTCTATGGAGGTCAAAGGCCGCGACATGGTCGCTGGTGTCCCGAAGACGGTCCTGGTCAACTCTGATGAGATGCGAGAGGCGTTGGCTGAGCCGATCAATGCCATTGTAGAAGCTGTGCTGCTGGCTCTAGAGCGCACGCCCCCTGAGCTGGCTGCAGACATCGTCGACAAGGGAGTCGTCCTCACAGGCGGGGGAGCACTTCTGAAGAATATAGACGTGCTCTTGCGGGAAGAAACAGGTCTGCCAGTGATGGTGAGTGATGACCCCATCAGCGCAGTTGTGCTCGGGAGCGGCAAGACTCTCGATCACATCCACCTCCTCAAGGAAGTCACGATCGGCTGATTCAGTCGCGCCGGACCTGGCTGAGGACTGAGCGAATTAGGGCAGAGCGTGGGTTTCTACAAACGCTATCGAGACACATTCCTTATTGTGCTGCTTTTGGCGGTACCGTTTTTCTTTTTACGGGCGTCCATCCGCAATCCGGAAGAACTCAACGCAGTGGACCGGGTGCTGGTGCGCATCGCTTCTCCTGTTCAATACCTGGCGTCCTCTGCTGCGCGTCTGGTCTCGGGTATTGTGGGTGACTACATCTACCTGGTCGATGTAGGGCGTGACAATAATAAGCTCTCGCGCGAGGTCGCGCGCCTCCAGCAAGGAGAGCGGGAGCTGGCAGAACTCAAGAAGGAAAACGATCGTCTCCGCAAACTCATCGGACTCCGGGAAACCGTACCGGTAGAAACCGTGAGCGCCGCCGTCACGACGAAGACCCCCACGGAATATTTTCGCGTGGCTCACGTCGTTGTCGACCACAATGACGCGGCCATCCGGGAGAAGATGCCCGTCATTTCACCCTTAGGAGTGGTCGGCCTAGTGGAGAAGGTCCACGGCGATTCGGCCACTGTCTTCCTGGCGGCGGACAGCGGGTTTGGTGTGGACGTGGTGGTGCCGCGTACGGGGGCGCGCGGTTACGTGCGGGGCACCGGAGATGAATCCAATTACACCGTCAAGGTGGAGTACGTCCGGCGCGCCGACGAGGTCAATGTCGGAGATCTCTTCGTGACGAGCGGTGTAGGATGCCGTTTTCCCAAGGGGATCCCCGTGGCCCGAATCACGGCAATCACGAAACGCGAATTCGGTGAGTATCAACAAGTCGTCGCCGAGCCGACCGTGGATTTTTCTCGTCTGGAAGAAGTGCTCATCATCGTGGGCGAAGTGAAAGACTGCAAGCCGGCCGAGAGGAGGAAGTAGCTGTGCGAACGGCCGCATACTTCCTTGTCGGATTGGCTCTCATTTTACTTCAGGGGACGGCCCATCGGTTTTTGTCTCCGCTCGACGGTATTTCTGTGGGGACCTTTCAGCTCGGTCGGTTGCTGCATGGGGCCACTCCCAATTTGGTGCTTCCGCTCGTTGTTTACTTGGGTGTTCACGAGCATTCGATCGCCCGAGGTTCTTTACTTTCCTACGCCCTGGGTTGGGCGGTTGACATTCTTGGGGGGGGGCCGGCGTACTTGTTTCGTTTGACCATGGTGGCTGTGTGGTGGATGAGTCGCGCCGCCAGCACTCGTGTGAGCACGCAATCAGCGATGATGCGCATTCCTCTGGCATTTTCCGCCGCCATCGCTGAAAGCGCGATTGTTCTGACGCTGCTGGCTATTTTTGGCGCCGACAACAGGCGCCCCATGGAATTGCTCGACACGGTCCTTCCTCATGCGGTGTCGACCGCTCTGTTCGCTCCCTTTCTCTTTTCCCTCGCCCACCGTCTCTCGATCGAGAACTGGGGTAGCTCGGGCGCACAAAGCTCGTCGGGGGGGAGATAGGTGCCGACCCTCGTTCAACGCTCCGACGTGGGAGAGTTTCGCCGTGGCTACCGCTGGCTGGTGGTCGGGGTGCTCATCATCTTCGCCACATTTGTCGGGCGCCTTTTCTATTTGCAGGTTCTTCAGGGGGACCTCCATGATGCCAAGGCGCGCCGAAATATCATCGGGGAAAGTCGCCTAGCGACGACACGCGGGGTGATTCGCGACGCGCATGGAAAGGTTCTGGCGGCGAATCGTCCTGCCTATAACGTCCACGTCGTACCCTCGCTCCTGAACCTAGAAACCACCTGGCCTCGCGTCGCCGAGCTGATGGGCCTCTCGGAAACCGAAGAAAAGGAGCAGAAAGAACGCCTTCTCGCTCTCGTCAAGGGAGGTGGACCGCGGGTGGATCAGCAGATCCTCCTCACGGTGGATGTGGACCGTGACGTCGTCGCTGCCCTGGAGACGTATAGCAGTGAGCTGCGCGGGGTGAGCGTCGTGCCCTCGCCTGTGAGGTCCTTTCCGTATGGATCCCTGGGAGCTCATATGATCGGATACATGCGCGAAGTCGACGGTGAAGTCTTGGCGGAACATCCAGAGGTCGGTTATCGAGCAGGGGATCGCCTGGGCGCAGTCGGTGTTGAGCGTCGCTGGGAGAGTTATTTGCGCGGACAGCGGGGGTTTCGCCGCTACATTCGGAAGAAGGCGCGCCGCGAACGGGTCGAAGACCTTGAAGAGCGGTATTTGGGAGAGGAGCACTTGCAGGAGCCTGCGCCAGGCAGGGACATTTCCCTTACCTTTGACATCGAGCTGGTCCGCTCGGCGGAGAAGGCCATGCGCGGCCACCTTGCTGGCGCCATTGTCGTGGTGGATGTTCGGACGGGTCGCGTTCTAGTGGCTCTCTCCAAACCAGGCTTCGATCCGAACATCGTGTCTGGTGGAGCGGGCAAGGAGGCGATTCGTGAGGCTTTCAAGCGCTACTACTCAGATCCCCTCAAACCCACTCTCGACCGCACCATTTCCGCCGCCTATCCCCCGGGATCCACTTACAAGCCCTTCTCTGCTCTGGCGGGTCTGGAGTCCGGGGTCATTAGCCCCGCGGAGCAGACAGATTGTCGGGGCGGACTCGAATACGGAAAGAGATACTTTCGCTGTACTGGGGTGCACCGGCAAGTCAATCTGCACGAGTCGATCGTTCAGTCTTGCAACACCTATTTCTATGAACTTGGGAGCAAGCTGAGCATTGATGGATTGGCCGAAATCGGAACGCGATTCGGATTTGGTGCCAAGACGGGTATCGGTGTAAATCCTGAGGCTCGCGGGCGGATGCCGACACGAGCCTGGTACACGCGGCGCTACCGCGGGGCGTTCCGCGGTGGCTTTACTCTACTTGCGGCGATCGGTCAGGGTGCGTCGACGGTCAATGTTTTGCAGCTGGCCCTTTCCTACGGAGCGCTGGCCAATGGCGGCACTCTTTATCGTCCTCAGATTGTGCGAAGTATCGAAACGAGCGACGGAACCGTCGTGCAGGATTTCCCGCCTCGCGTACGTCAGCGGGTAGAAATTCCCAAGGGACAGCTGGACCTTTTGCGCACCGCTCTCGAAGGAGTGGTGACGGACCGGCTTGGGACGGCTCATGCGGGGCGCATCGAAGGTGTCGACATGGCCGGCAAGACGGGTACCGCTCAGGTGAGTCAGATCGCTGAAAGGAGCCTCGAACGAGATCAGGTTCAGTATTTCAATCGCGACCACGCATGGTTTGCTGGATATGCCCCGACCGCTTCTCCCGAAATTGCAGTCGTCGTCCTCGTCGAGCACGGTGGCGGTGGTGGTAAGAACGCGGTTCCCGTTGCCATGCAGGTGGTCCGGGACTGGCAAGTGCAAAAGGAAGAGCGTTTGAAGCAAAAGACGGCGACTTTGGCCGAAGAGGAGGAGCAAAAGTAGTGGCTCGTCATACTGTTTCGTTTCGCTCAGGGCAAAAGGTGGACATGCCGCTTTTGCTGGTCGTGGTGGCGGTGACCTCGATCGGCGTCGTGAATCTCTATAGCGCGACGAGCGCCTACGTCGGCGCGAGGGAGAATGCCGCTCTGGCAGGGGTCTACGTCTCCCAGATCTACTGGATCGTCATCGGATTTCTCTTTGCGATGCTTGTTTCGGCCATCGACTACCGGCATTGGGGTCGTATCGCGCCGGTTTTGTATGCGGGCGGACTTCTCTTCCTGGCGCTCCTTTTCGTTGTTTCTGGCGACGTGCGCGGCGCGACACGCTGGCTTCGCTTTGGCAGCTTCACCTTCCAGCCAAGCGAGTTCATGAAGCCCTTGGTTGTGCTCATGGTCGCGAGGCATGTGCAAAATGATGCCAAGACAGAAGCGAGGACGCTCTTTGATCTGATCATCCCTTTCATCATCATGGGGATCCCGATGGTGGCAGTCATGTTGCAGCCTGATCTCGGCACGTCGCTCATCTACTTGCTTTCGACGGCTACAATTCTGTCCATCACGCGCATCAAGACGTCGAGCAAGGTTTTGGGTATCGGATCGATGGTCGCGGTCTCATGGGCGATGTGGCTGTATGGCCTCAAAGACTATCAGAAGGGACGACTCACCAGTTTCTGGAACCCGGAAGGGGATATGGCAGGCACCGGTTGGCATGCTCTTCAGTCTCAAACTGCCATCGGCAACGGGGGAATGACCGGGGAAGGGTTCATGCAGGGCACCCAGAATCAGTTTGGCTTTTTACCCGATCAACACTCCGACTTTCCGTTCAGCGTTTTTGCTGAAGAATTCGGGTTCGTCGGCTGTGTGGGTTTGCTTTCTCTCTATTGTTTCTTGAGCATCTGGTCGATCCATATCGCATCCCAGGCGAAGGACCGCTTTGGCGCCGCTTTGGCCATCGGAGCGGGGTCCATTATTTTCTGGCACACGGTCTTCAACCTCGGCATGTCGATGGGACTCTTGCCGGTGGTAGGCATCACGCTGCCGCTTTTCAGCTATGGTGGGAGCAGCGTGCTGACCATGATGGTGTGTCTGGGCATGCTCATGAGCGTTTCCATGCGCTCTTAAATCAAGTCACGCTTCAGGCTCTTAGAGGGTGCTGCACAGGCGTTGCGAGCTTCGCGCAGCAGCCTGTGAAACACCCTCTTAGTCTTCGAGGTGAAACAGGTCCTCGATGTCCGCCTTGGTGAGCTGCTTGCCGCCCCCATGGTCTTCTTCCAGAACGGCTGCGACCAGGTCCTTCTTTTTCTGCTTGAGCTGTAGGATCTTTTCTTCAATCGTGCCGGCGGCAACGAGGCGATAGACGGAAACCACTTTGTCCTGACCGATGCGGTGTGCGCGATCCGTCGCCTGGTCCTCAACGGCCGGGTTCCACCACGGATCGAAGTGAATCACGGTGTCCGCTGCGGTCAGATTGAGCCCGCTCCCGCCCGCCTTGAGACTGATCAAAAAGACAGGGATCGTGGGATCTTCCTGGAAACGGTCGATTCGTTCGGCGCGGTCAGTCGTGCTTCCATCTAGATACTCGTACCGGATCTTATCTTGATCGAGCGCGCTTGCGATGAGCTTCAGCATGGAGACAAACTGACTGAAGATCAGTACCTTGTGACCGCCCGTCTCCACTTCTTCGACAAGCTCACGTAAGGCGGAAAGTTTGCCGCTGTCTTCCGGGGTGAGTTCCTTGGGAAGGCCCAGCAAACGAGGATCGCAGGCAGCTTGGCGCAACTTGGTGAGACCGGCGAGGATGTGGAGCTGGCTCTTGGCCACACCCACGCGCTCGACTTCGCCCATGACGTTCGCCCGCACTTCGCGCAGAACTTGCAAGTACACGGCTCTTTGTTCCGGAGTCATGTCGATGATCTTGTCGAATTCGAGTTTCTCCGGCAGGTCCTTTGCCACTTCGAGTTTGGTGCGTCGTAGGATGAAGGGGTGAATCACCGCCCGCAGCCGGGCCGCCTGTTTGGAGTCCCCTTGGTCGATGGGTCTGGCGTAGCGCTCTTCGAATTTGGCAAGAGGGCCGAGCAGGCCCGGCGAAACGAAGTCAAAGATCGACCAAATCTCACTCAGGCGATTTTCGATCGGAGTGCCGGTCAGTGCGATGCGGTGTTTGGTATTGAGTTCCTTGGCTGCTTGGGCGGTTGCACTCTGGGGATTTTTGATGGCCTGGGCTTCGTCGAGGATGGCGTAATCGAGTCCGATGCTCTTGAGTAGCTCGAGATCGCGGCGCAAGAGGGCGTAGCTTGTGATGACGATGTGCGCGTCCGCAAGCTTGTCCTCTTCGTTCTTTCGGCTCGCACCGTGCCACAAAGCAACTTTGAGCGTGGGGGCGAATCGTTCAATTTCACGCTGCCAGTTGGTCACGACGGAAGTCGGTGCCACAATCAATGCCTTGACCGGACCTGTGTCTTTACTCGTGTGAAGCGACAAGAGCAGGGCGATGGTCTGGACGGTCTTGCCGAGTCCCATGTCATCTGCCAGAACACCGCCAGAGCCGATTTCGTGGATGAACCGGAGCCAGGAAAGGCCCTGCTCTTGGTAGGGGCGTAAGGTAGCTTTGAGACCGCGCGGTTTTTTTGTCTTCTTGATTTCGTCGACGGACGCAAGGCGCTTGAACAACTGCTTGGTTGCCGTGGCGATCGTTTTTTCGTCAGCCTGTTCCAAGAGTTCTTGCACGCGGCCCGCCTGACTGAGCGGAAGTTTTCCCTGTTTCCCGGCTGCTGCCAGAATTTCCACCTCGCGATCGATCAGAGACTGCACGCGGTCGGCGTCGAGAGCCGCGTAGCTGTTGTCGGAGAGGCGGACATATTTTTTCCCTTCGCGTAGGCAGCGCTGGATTTCCTCTCGGTCGATGCTGACGCCGTCTGCCTCCCAACTGATGTTGACATTGAGCCAGTCCACACCGCTGCTGACTCGCGCCTTCATCGCGACCGTCGTGGATCGCATTTTGGCCCCGATGAGTTCTTCGGGGACATAGAGTTCCCAGTCCTTGGGGAGGGCGGCTACGCCTTCGGACCAGAATTGAATCGAGTCTCCGCCTTTCGCAGTGAAACGGTCACCTTCCTCGCTGGGACTGAGGCCGTGGTCGAGCAGTAGATTGACCGCTTGCTGTTGTGCTGCGATGTCGGTGCGGATACAGCGTGCTCGCTTCTGACCTTCCTCCGGAGGGAGGACCATGATGGGTGGAGAGATGCCGTCCGCGCGCACCTCCACTTCGACCTCACCATAGCGGGCTCGCAGGGTCGCTTCTGCCTCTGCGATATTGCCCCCGGCCCGGAAAATGAAACGTGGTTTCATGTCCACCACGTCGGCCACCTGCGAGAGTTCCGGGAGCTGCGCCCCCATATCCAGCGCCACCCGGGGCAGGTCCGAGGTGATCACGTTGATGAGTTCTGAAGCAGGTTCCGCGATGGTCGGGCTATTGAGCAGGCGTCGGAGTGCGGCTGGCGATACGAGTCGATCAATAGGACGGGCGATGCCCTCGTTCGTGTCAATGTGCCAGCCGGGCCAGCCTTCAAACCAACCACCGGAGGTCAGCAGAAACTGGCGGGAGTTGCCCTGTCGCTCGAACGTGCACTTGGACACGATGGTGTCCGAGCCGACCATCTCCAGATCAAAGCGTGGTTTGAGTTCTTCGGTGCTGAATCTGAGCTGCATCAAGGCAGGTTCGAGGAGCACCTTTCGCCCGACCAGCAGAGGCAGCAGCTCCGCGACGTCTTCTCCGCGCACGTCTACCGCCGGATGGCGCGGGTTTCCGGACTCATGACGACTGAGGAGCCGCAAGGCCTCCCGGTCGTGAGTGGGTGACTGAGCCTGCCAACTTAGAGCAACGGTGGGCAAGAGGGGGATCCGGCCGTCTGTGTCGAGCACCGTGACCGTGAGACCTCCCGCGCGGACATGAACCCGAAATTCAAGCTGGAGGAGGCGCTTCGAATCCGTGGGTGCCATCCATGCACCGATGCCGGTGGGTCGAGCGCTTGCGTCAAAGGAGGGCGGGGTACCGAATCCGGGCGGCGACGCATTTTGCTGGTTTTGATTGCGCCGACGGCGCTCCCGGCGACGACTGGCCTTGCTCTGTTCTGGCCTTAGAGGTGCCGGCTGAGCAACCGGGCTCGGGCGAGGAGCCTTGGTGCGGGACTTGTTTCTGACGTTGATCAGGAGGGCGGCGACATGCTTGCAATGCTGACCGGTCTTTTCGAAGGCGGGGCAGCTACAGCTGGAAGTAATTCCTTCACCTCCAAGGCGGATGCAGACATCATACGGGTTTGCGTCGGAGCCCCGCACAATACAAGTCGCCTGCGTTTCTTCGACGCTGACTTGTTCGACGACCTTTCGCTTTTCGTAGTCCAAGCCTCGGAGAAACGTGCGGGCACCGAGCAAGCGCCGGAGCCCGCGATCAGAGAGAGTGGAGAGTGAGTCTGAAATAGTCGACAACGAAAGAATCCTTGGTTGAGTCGTGAAGCAAGAAAAAGAGCTACAAAAGAGGGGCGGATAGTCCGCCCAGGGTGAGGAGCCAGGTCGCTTGGGCCAGGGAAATGATGAGAGCGAGCGCACCGAGGCTCCTCTGTCCGCTGTTGCGGTCGGAGGCTGATACGGTTTCCAGGCACACCCCTACACCTGCAAACCCGATCCCTAGTCCGAGCAGCAATGCCCGTCCGAAAAGTGTCGGAATGAAGGGCAGCGCGCCAAGAAAGCACACGGAAGGAACGAGAGTGAAGGCCAAGAATGCCAGCTCTCGATGGGCGATGCCTTGTCCAGCGTAGAGAACAGCCTTCTCGAAATTCACAGCGTCTTGTTCGGTCGCTGAGTCTGCGCCGAGAAGAAGGGCGATCTTCCGAGCGGGTCCTCTGGTGCCCGTCTCCAGATACCCAAGGACAGCGAGCAATCCGAGTGCAGCAACAAGGGTTGCGAGAAAGAGAATCGAGAGGCTGAGTTCGTCTAGCTCTGTCCTCGTCATCAAAAGGCCGCTCAAGGAGGTGACGAGCACGACCGAGCACAACAGGGGAAAGACGCGCAGCATTTTACCGCTCGGCTCCGAACGCGGAGCAGAGGTATTCATTTGTTCGGGGTAAGCGAGCTGTTCCGTACGAACGCTGCCTTCGCCCAGGTCTCGAGCCAGAAGCCACACGACAGAGAAAGGAGCGGCCGACAAAGCGCCTGCCAGAAGGAGGCTCAAGAGGACGGGCGCAGGGAGGGCGTTTTCTTCCGACAAGGTGGCGGAGGTGAGGAGCAAGACCACGACGAGGCTAAGCAGGAGGACCCCCTGGGGAGCCCGGGTCGCGGAGTTTTTCAAGAAGGAGGCCCGGTAAGGGTCGTCACTGGTCCTTCGTCCGAAGGACCAGACGGTTACGCCAAGAGCGACGTAGAAAAACGTGAGACCTGAGGGCACCACGTGCGCCCAAAGTTCAGGCAGCGGAGAACTGAGGGACCACGCCCCAGCGATCATGAGCACGAGATAGACGAGTCCCCCTCGGGTCCATCCTGCACTCGGATCTTCTTCGTCCGTCATGCGGACGACGGCGCCTGCAAACAGGAGACCGAACAATCCGAGGAGTTTGAGCACATGGGGGTAAACGAGACTTGCCGCGTCCGGTGAGGAGCTGACCGAGGCAAGCAGGGCAGCCTGTCCCACCGTACTGAGAGCGACGAGCCCCAGAAGGCGCAAGAGCGGTGCGTGATAGCTAGCCCCGATAAGAACGGCGAGGCTGGCCGGGTGAGGAGCTTCCTCTTTCGGATCAGCGATCTCGCTCGTGGTGAGGATGGCCGTGGTCGCCGCCCTGGCAAAAATCAGAGCAGCCACGGAAAAGCTCGTGGCAGTAGCAAGGACAACCTGGCCTGCGACCAAGGGCCCGTGCACCGCGGCAACCAGGGTTTGGAGTCCCAGAAACAAAAGCCCCACGGTTGCTTCAACGAACAACACGACGCTCACGGCATTTCGGCTCGAGATGCGCGACTGGGTATCGGCCGCTCGCGCACCGACCAATTGACCCGAAGCACGCAGAGCCTTGCGACTGGCGTAGAACAGGCAGGAGGCAAGCACGACGGGACCCAGGGCGCACCCTCCCAGATACCAGCCCACCGTTTGCTCTCCCTTGATTTGTGCGCTCAGGGCAAACGCAATTCCAAGCAGGGCGATAGCAACTCCAGAGATCTTCGCCGGAGACTTGAGGTGCGCGAGGGCGGCACGCTCAACCGCGTCGGTGACGCGCTGAGCAGCTTCCGGAGCCGGGCGTAAATGACCGGCCCACCCGCAGAGGATGAGCGAGAGGATGAAGAGGCCCAAATAGAGGCCGAGTAAAAGTAGGGGAGGGGTCACGAAGGAATGAGGTCGGACTTCGTCGGTGTCACGCGGGCATTCAGATTGAAGCTAGGGGCCCTGGCACTAGAACCATCGGTCAAATCACCGACAGCTTCTTCCGAGCCAGGGCGTCATCAGAGCCAGAGCCGAGGCGCTCTCACTCACCGGGGGACGTACCCCGAAGGGCCACCACGGACCCCGTAAGCTCAAGCTAGCGCATGCTGAATGCTGGGCAAACCCCTAAACGGTACCAAGCGGACAGGCCCAGTGGAGAGGAGGTCAGTGGAGGGGGCCAGCGGTGGGGTTAAGTCACCGCAGAACTGGAATTCAGGCCGTTTTGCATGCCATTTGGGGTGCCGGCCCAATTCAGAGAAATCAGCCGAGAAGCCCCGGCCGGGCCGATGGGGTCTCAGTCCTTCGATTGCATCACCATCAGGTGATACTTCCCAAACTCATTTTGGCCGAGGGTGAACATCACCTCGACGAGTAAGCGGTACGGGGTCGTATTGTCCGCGACGATGATCGCGTCTGAGGTGCCCGGATCCTTGCCCTTCTTTTGGCGTAGGATCTTGTCCGTCTTTCGAGCCTTGGCGAGCGCGTTACCGAGAGGCGTGATGTAGAGATCGTTGGGGCCATTGCGCTTGTTGGAGGCGCCGACCCCCGTCTGCACCATCGACTCTCGAGACGGGAGTTTCAGGACGCGGTTGTCGCCTACGAGGATCTGGGTCTTTGATACGGTGACGACGACGCCCTCCTGCGAGGCTTCGGTCGTCAAGGTCGACGTCGGGAGCCGGAGGTCGTCCGATTGAGGCACAGCCCCCGAGGACTCTCCGAGACTCTTGAGCAAGAACACCAGGATGATGGTCATGATGTCGAGCATCGCCGTGATGTTCAGGAAGTTGATCTCGGGCTCTTCGGCTTTGCGTCGGATTTCACGTCGCAGCGCGGCCTTGAACTGAGCCTGGGTGGCCTTCTTTTTTCCGCCGCTCATTTCGTCACCTTGAAGTTTACGTTCGGAAAGAGCGGCCCCTTGCCGTCAGGCATGTCACGCAGGGCGTCGATGGTCTTGATCAGCGTTCCATAGGGGATGCCGGGGTTGGCACTGATGGACACCTGGTCTTCGTCGGCGAACGCCGGATTGATCCCCTTGAGCTTTGCGGCGCAGGCAGAGAGCGCACCGAAGTCGTACTGATTTCCCTTCATGGGAATAGCAAGTCCTGCCCCCTGGCCTGTGCAGCCCGTGGCGACGTTGCCGCCAGAAGCCTTGAGGGAGAACCCCTCGTTGACGATGAGCACCGTCAGATTCAGAGTTTCCTCCGGCACGCTTGCCCTGACTCCGGCGCTATTACCTGCCGGCGGATTGGTCTCGATGGTGGAGGTGAACGTCGTGACCACCGTGGCGAGCACGAAGATCAGGATGTTCACGATGATATCGAGAAACGGAACGATATTGAGTTCGCCGCCCTCTTCGTCCGGAGCAAGCTCCTTCGGTTGGCTCAGGCGACGGATCTTTCCGCGTTGCGCCGTTGTCAGTTCTGTCATGACCTGCTCATCCAAAAATACTCCGCCCCCGAGGAGGTAATCAACCCTCGGGGAGTTAGGACTGCGGACGGCGAATGGTCAGAAGGTTGAAGGTACGCTCCATCACAGATTCGAGGTCGTGTTGGATGCCCTTGGCGCGCGTGTGGAGGATGATGTGAAAGATCATGCACATCACGGCGATGCCGAGACCGAGAGCCGTGTTGTACATCGCTTCGGCGATACCGTTCGCAAGCATGCTCTGCTTGTCTGCCGCAGAAAGGTCCGGGCTAGCGATAGCGGCGAAGGTTGCGATCAAGCCGAAAACCGTTCCTAACAGACCGATGAGGGTCGCGATGTTCGCAAGAGACCACAGCGCGCCGACGCGCTTTTCCACCTCCGGCTTGAGCTCGGACAGCTTCTCACTGAGAGCCGCGTCGATCTCGTCTTCGCCCTTGTTGGCGGCGGTGAGGCCGGCCATCACCAGCTGCAAAACGGGGTAGTCCCCTGCTTTACAGAGCTGAACCGCGCGATCGATGTTGCCCGCCATGACGAGCTTCTTGATCTGGGCGTAGAACTCCTTCGAGTTCACCTTGTACTTGGTCAGTTGAAACTGAAACCGCTCGATCACCAAAGTAATCACGATGGCAGAAACGCACAGGTTCATGACCATGAACGTCGGGTTGTGCTTGAACGCCGAAATGAGCTGATTGAGCTGACTAGGTCCACCTGCACTCAGCAGAAGATGCATTCCCCTATCCCTTTCGCGGTAATGGCTGGAGGGCCTTCATGGCCGTCGATATAAAGCTGGCAGGACTCACAAACATGCTTGAAGTGCTTTGCGTTTGAGCCCGGGAGGAGCTGGCCACACCACCGTGGCGGTACCCTATCTTCCCGGATGCCTGGTCAGACAACGGGCGGACTATAACGATCCGCAACTCTGGTCCGCAACCGCTCGGATTCACTTATCTTCAGAACTCTCCTCCGAGCTCGTGCGGGCGAGTGTTTTTCCGCGGGTTGGCAGAGCCGAATGGGCGCCCGGGCTGCAATTTCCATTGGGTTGGGCTGCATTGGGCTGCATTGATGACTGTTCCAGGCGGCGCTTGCTTCGGGATTCACTCGGCCTGGATTTATTGGCCTATTTTTGCAGTATAGAGGGAATATTACTGTGAGGATCGAAGTTTGCCGTTTTCCGTCCCCACCACTTGACGGCGTGGGGTGAATTCCAGCAAGATTGCACGGTCCTGAGCCGCCGGGAGGCAGTGAAGGGTCAAATTACTCAACAATTGCGGCAACTTGCCGGGTGTATCGAGCCTTTTTTGAGGCCTGAGCGTCCGGTTAAGGACTCGGGGGGGATGAGAACCCCACCGGTCCGGACCGCACCCAGTACACCCAATCAAGAGGATTAGAGACAAATGTCAGACGCTTGGCACCATTACCAAGAGGGCGGATGGGCGATGCACCTCATCACCTTCTGGCTCATCTGTGGCATCTCAGTGATCGTTGAGCGCACCGTCTATCTCGTTGGCGGCTCGGTGAACAAAGACCACTTCCTTGCCACCATGCAGAAGTGCATCCTGGCAGGCAACGTCGCTGACGCGGTCAAGATGTGTTCCGCAGCAAACTCCCCCTTGGCGCGCATCGTCCAGGCGGGGCTCGTCAAAGTGAATCGCTCAGATGAAGAGGTTCAGGCCGCCATGGATGAACAGGCTCTCGTCGAGATGCCGAAGATCAACAAGCGCACGGGCTTCCTCGCGATGTTTGCGAACCTCGCGATGCTCTGCGGTCTCTTCGGTACGATCGTCGGTCTGATCAAGGCGTTCGGAGCCGTGGGCGGCGAGTCCGTCGACCCGAGCCAGAAGGCCAGAATTCTGGCAGAAGGTATCGCTGAAGCGATGAACTGCACGGCATGGGGCCTCCTCTGTGCGATCATCAACCTCATGGGATTCGCGTTCCTCAATGGAAAGACGACTGCCGTGGAAGATGACATTAACGAGGCAAGCGTTCGCGTTCTGAACTTGGTTGTCGCCAACCGTCAGAAGGTCAACCTCGCCGGTGTAGAAGCAGCTGCCTAATTGTTGAGGGCCAAAGGGCCCGTGCCGCGTCCCCTGCAATTGTGTGGGAACATCGGTTCGGGCCCGTTGTCCAATCAAAAGGCAGCTTGCTCCACTCCCCCCATTTCTCCCATTTGAACATTAGAGGTAACGAACATGGCCGGCATTGATACCGGTGGTCACGGCGGAAAACGCGCCACCAACCACGAAATTCCGCTCATTCCCTTCATCGACTTCCTTCTGTGTCTGGTGTTGTTTCTCATCGCAACCGCGGTTTGGAACCACATGGCGCGTATCGAAGCTGATGCGAATGTTCCCGGACCCCCGAAGCCGACCCCGCCCGACAAAGTCGAGCCGGAGAAGGAACTGCATGTATCCATGGAGGGCGAACGTCAGTTTCAGCTCAAGTGGAAGCAAGGCACGACGGTAGTCAACACGATTGACGTTCCTCGTAAGCCCGTGGATGTCGGTGATGACGTCACCTATCCGGACTTGGCCGAAAAGATCGAGAAAGAGTGGCAAGCCAACGGGACTCACAAGTCCGCGGCTGCCAAGAAGTTCGACCGTGCAATTCTGCACACGGACAATTCCACTGAGTTCCGTCACGTTATTGCGGTGCTTGACGCCATCTACTCACCCGAACGTGATTTCGATGTGGGCGGCGGCAAGTTGGAGAAAGTGCCTGCCTTCCAGGTCACCTTTTCTGCCCAATAAGGAAAGTTAGACAAGTGTCCGGAGATAAGCCTCTCAGCCGTTTTCACCAGCCGATCAGTGTACCTGGTCCGCGTCTGGTCCATCACATCCACCTCAACTTCGTTCGCAAGAAGGTAACAGGCGGTGGCTCTCGTGCGTTGAACGCAGATATTCCTCTCGTTCCGTTCATCGACTTCCTCCTCTGCATCGTTCTCTTCCTCCTGGCGAGCTTCTCCTCTTCAGGCGAGCTCCCTCTGGATAAGAACGTGAAACTGCCGAGCGCTGCCAACGCCGTTGATATGATCGAGGCTCCCATGGTGGCGGTGACGGGGACGCAGATCCTTGTGGACGGTATCCCTGCTGGCAGCACGCGCGCCATCACCGACGCAAATCGCATGCAGAAGATCGAGGAGCTTGCGGAGATCCTGAAGAACAAGCGTGAACTTTGGACTCAGCTCAAGCCGGGCACCAAATTCCCAGGAAATGTGATCTTGCAGGTCGACCGCCGAGTTCCGGCCCTCGTCGTCAAGAGCGTGTTTCAGACGGCTGCCATGGCTGGGTATCCGGCGGTCAGCTTCATGGTGGGGAAGCTCGCGACAGAGTGACGCATCTCGGTACCAGCCTGACGTAATCTTTCCCTCTGGGAACATTCCGTTCTGGTACGATGTCCAACGCCGAGGGAGCTTAGCTCTTTCGGCGTTTTTTCTTAGCCCTGCTCTGTCATGTCTGATCAAAGAAAACCTGGACTCCCGTCCCTCAACGAATCGCGGGACAGCCGTCGCAAGCGCGCGGCTTCCGGTAGAGTCAACCTTGCCGGCGGTATCCCGCCGAAGGTTTTTGGATACGGCATGCTCGTGCTTATCGTGGGCGGATTCATCATCTTCCGTCAGGCGCAGGCGGAGCTCGAGGATCAGCGTCAGGGCATCATGACCAAGCAACGGGCGACGGCCAAGGTGCTCGGCCCCAAACTGATCCCCCTGCGCGACATTGTAGAAAAGGGCGCTCTTGAGCTGGCCGGCGAAGGGAAGACCTTCGTCGACCCGAGCGTGGATTTTTCTGCTCTCTTTCAGAAGCCCGGCGTTTACCTTCGCCTTCGGAAGCAGGAAGCAAATGACGTCGCGTCGTTACAGGAGGCGGCGGCAGATTCCCTCAGGGATGGCTTTACAGCCTGCTTGATTCAGGATCCCTCGGCTCAGCCTCCCACTTCAGGCAAAGCCTGCGCGGAGAGCAAGGAGTGTGCGTCCGGCGAGTACTGCAATGAGTTCAATCATTGTCAGCGACCCTCTTCTCCTTTCAACATGCGGATGCTGTATAAGTCACTCCTCGTCCTGTCCGAAAAATGGACCAAGGAAGTGCGGGAGGCCGGCACTGAGTACGCACTGACTGCCTATGAGCGCGGCCTGGACAGCGTGACGCAGGTGGACATCCCCATTGCCATCGATATTTACCGTCGATCAAAGTACGCCGTCATCGTGCTCGACGAAGATCCCAAGGGAGGCCTTCCGAAGCCACTCGCAGGCAGCTTCGAGAAGGAGGCGGAGCGTGTACAACGCACGGAGCATTACGCGCGCATTGGGGTGTGGGATCTGGGGAGCGGGAAGCTCTTGGCCCGCTCACGGGCCTACGCGGCCGGAGAGCTTCGAGAGGCCGGTTCCCGAAAGGCAGAGGTCAGTGTTGAATCGCACGCAGCGCGGAGCCGAACGGCGAACAGCTGTGGTCTTGCCCTCAATTTCAAGGCCCAAGTGATGAATCCGTAGGGCGAGGACCCTACGATCCCGCCCCCTACGATCCCGCCCCCTACGATCCCGCCCCCGCCCCTACGGATCCTGCGTGCCCTCCTTTTTCAGCAGGGCACGTTTGCGCTCTACGCCCCAGCGATAGCCTGAAAGCGAGCCATCCGTCCTGACCACACGATGGCAGGGGACCGCTACCGCGATGCTGTTGGCAGCGCAGGCTTGTGCAACCGCACGTGCTGCCTTGGGGTCTCCGATGCGTTTGGCAATGTCGGTATAGCTGGCAGTCTGACCGGCGGGGATTTCTCTCAACACTTGCCAAACGCGCTGCTGAAACGCCGTACCCCGTATGTCCAGCGGCAAGTTCAAGCCGAGACCAGGCGCCTCGACAAAACCCACGACTTGGGACACGACCCTTTCAAATTCGCCCTCGCCACCGAGGAGTCGTGCTTTCGGGAAGCGGTCTTGAAGATCGCGCGTCAGTGCGTCGGGATCGTCTCCCAGTAGGATTGCGCACACTCCCTTTGCACTACAGGCAACAAGGATGGATCCAAGCGAACACTCGGCAACGGCGAAGCGAATATCAACACCGAGACCGCCGTTTTTGTATGCGGTGGGAGTCATCCCCAGTGTCTCGGTGGCCTTTTCGTAGAAACGACTGTTCGAGTTATAGCCAGCCTCATAAATCGCCTGCGTAACCGTGCCGTGTGTTTCGACGAGGGTTCGACGAGCAGACAGGGTTCGACGGACAGACTGTGCCCGATGGAAAATGGCATAAGCTTTCGGCGTGAGGCCAGTGATTGCCTTGAACTGCCTGTGAAAATGATACGGGCTGATGCCGACGGCGGTGGCCAGCTCGTCGAGCTTGGGTAACTCTGCGGAAATTTCGATCAAACGGCATGCCTCGCTGACGGCCGCAGCGTTCCTTTCGAAAATGGAAACGCCCTCGGGATGGCAGCGTTTGCAGGCCCGGAAGCCGGCTTTCTCCGCTTCCTCACCTGTGGAGAAAAAAGACACGTTCTCTCGTTTTGGAAGTTTCGCGGGACAAGCAGGGCGACAATAGATCCCCGTCGATTTGACGGCATAGACGAAGCGTCCGTCGGCTTTTGCGTCCCGGCGAATGATGGAATGCCAATGCATGTTCTCATCGATAGAAGTGTCCTTGCACATTACCTAGCTCCGCCCGCAGCACGATCTATGCGTCGTCATGCAATTTGGTAGTCCGTCATTTTGCAGTTCCGTAGGGGTGAGTTTGAAACACCTCTGCGGAACTGCAAAATCCGTATCTTGCTTTCAAAGTTCCGTGGGGGCGGGTTTGAAACACCTCTGCGGAACCCGCCCTACGGAACTAGCTCGAAGACCAACACGCCATCCTTGAGCTTCACGAGGGCGTGTCCTCCGTGCTCTAGGGCCCCGAAGAGCACTTCGCTGGAGAGGGGGCGCTTCACTTCGTCTTGGATCAGACGAGCGAGGGGGCGGGCGCCGTTCTCCTCATCATAGCCCTTCTCCGCGAGATATTCTCGAGCTTCCGCGCTGAGTTCAATCGTGACGCCTCGTTCACTGAGCTGCGATTGAAGTTCCTTCATGTTCTTGTCGACGACGAGCCCCATCACTTCGCGGGCGAGCGGGGCAAAGCTGATGCGCGCGTCCAGACGATTGCGGAATTCTGGACTGAAGGTGTTTTTGAAGGCGATATCATCCTTGCCCTGCGCGGATCTATGCCCAAACCCGACGGGCTTGCGCGCGAGATCGGCCGCGCCCACGTTGCTCGTCATGATCAACACGACGTGGCGAAAATCGGCCTTTTTCCCGTTGTTGTCCGTCAAGGTGCCGTGATCCATGATTTGGAGCAGAACGTTGAAGACGTCGGGGTGCGCCTTCTCGATTTCGTCGAGGAGAAGCACCGCATGGGGGGTCTTGGCGATGGCCTCCGTCAAGAGTCCTCCCTTGTCGTAGCCGACGTAGCCGGGGGGAGCTCCGACGAGCCGGGAGACTGTGTGACGCTCCATGTACTCGCTCATGTCGAAGCGGATCAGCTCTATGCCGAGGGTCGCTGCCAGTTGTTTGGTGACTTCCGTTTTTCCGACGCCGGTAGGCCCGGTGAATAGATAGGAGCCGATCGGCTTTTCCGGCGGCCTGAGGCCAGCGCGAGAAAGGCGAATGGCGGTGGCCAGCTCCTTGATGGCCTGATCCTGACCGAAGACGACCTTTTGTAGGTCGAGCTCCAGATTTTGCAGGCTTTTCTTGTCGCTCGTGGACACTTGCTTGGGCGGCACCTGGGCCATGCGGGCCACCACGAGCTCGATTCTGTCGATGCCAACCGTCTTTTCGTTGTCCAGTTTGGCGTCGGCTCCCGCTTCGTCCAGGAGATCGATGGCTTTGTCCGGCATCATACGGTCACGCAAGTGTTTGTTCGCCAGATGAACCGCGGCTTCAACGGTGCCTTCAGCGTACGTCACTCCGTGGAACTCCTCGTAGCGGGACGAAAGGCCTTTCAAGATCTCGACGCACTCGTCCAAGCTGGGTTCGAGGACTTCAATCTTTTGAAAGCGGCGAGAAAAGGCGCGATCCTTCTCCACATGACTTCTGTATTCTTCGAAGGTGGTGGCGCCGATGACCCTGAGCTTGTTGCTGGAGAGAGCTGGCTTGAGCAGGTTTGCTGCATCCATGGAGCCTCCGCTCGTGGCGCCTGCTCCGACGATGGTGTGCATCTCGTCGACGAAGAGCACGGCGCCGGGTAAGGCCTCCACGCGCTTGATGACGGCCTTCATTCGATTTTCAAAGTCACCACGGAATTTCGTTCCGGCGACCATCGCGCCCATATCCAGGGCATAGATCTCCGCGTCTTTGAGGGCGTCCGGCACCTTTCCTTCGACCACGAGGCCCGCCAGGCCTTCGACGATGGCGGTTTTGCCGACCCCTGAATCTCCGACGAGCACCGGGTTGTTTTTCCGTCTGCGAGCGAGGACTTGAATCAGGCGCCTCACTTCCTTGGCCCGTCCGACGAGGGGCTCTAGCTCGCCCTCGCGCGCCTTCGCGTTCAGGTGCGTGGCAAATCGCTCGAGAGGGTCGTCTTCCTTTTCCTTTTCTTCTTCGTCGTCACCTTCACCATCACCCAAGAGGGGCGAGTCCTCACCATCCGCCGCCGTGCCGTGAGAAATGTAGCTCACCAAATCAAGACGGCTCGTTCCCGCTTCATGCAGGAGCTGCACCGCGACGGAGTCTGGCTCCGCGAACATGGCGACAAGCACGTTCTCGCTTCGCAGTTCCTCTTTGCCGGAGGATTCGACGTGCCAGGCCGCCCTCTGAAGGACACGCTGAAAGCCGCGTGAAGGCATGGGTTCGACAGGCGCCCCGTCCGGCAGACGCTCTTGTTCTTCCTCGATGGACTTCTCGAGGGCCTTCTTGAGCTTTTCGACGTTGGCGCCGGATTTTCGCAGGACTTTTGCCGCGTGCTCCTCGTGCGTGAGCGCAAACAGAAGATACTCGATCGTCATCAGCTCGTGATGGCGTCGATGCGCTTCGCGGGCGGCCAGAGAGAGTGCAATTTCGAGTCCGGTACTGAGCTTCATCTCAACCCTCGTATCCTTCTGGTTCAGCCGTCACCTTGAGCGGGTGTCCGCGCTCGCGCGCGTACCCCATGGCTTGCTCCACCTTCGTTTCTGCCACGTCACGACTGTACGTGCCCACGACGCCCCAACCCTTGTGATGAACCTGGAGCATGATTTGAGTCGCGGCGGTGGCGTCCTTATGAAAGAGGGACATCAGCACATGCACGACGAATTCTTGAGTCGTGTAGTCGTCGTTGTGAAAAACCACGATGAAGCGCCGGGGCCGGGCGGTTTGCTTGCGCTCCTCAAGGACGATCTCCCCTTCACGGTCAGGAGAGTCGGGGGGCGGTGACGACGTGGCCGCTCGGGGAGGCATTTCAGACAGATCCGACACTTCCAACATGGTGTGTCCCCGAAGGGGGTCTGTCGAGGGGGAAACCGTCTCGGGCCTTTGAGCTTATGTCGTCGCGGACCGGTTCGAGGGTCCATGAACGCGCAAAGGCCGCCCGAGAGGGCAGCCTCAGACTCCTCTTGGTGACGACAGGGCTCAGGTCGCCGTTTTTGGCTTGACCTTGGGCTTGCTGGCGGCGTCGTTTTCCTCAGCGCGCTTGGCGAGCCATTCGGCGTTTTTCTTAGCCCGGCGGCGCTTCTGGGCGCGGCGGGCGCGGGGGTCTTGGGGGCTCGACATGGGACGGGCTGCTTACGTCAATCTTAGGGGAAGTGCCAGGGGTTTTTGCACGGAAAATACGGCCAAAGCGGAAAAAAGCGGGTCAATCCGTCAGTCGACGGTCCACGTCGCTCCGGAACGGAGCAGTGCGTTCAGATCGCGCTTTTTTGGCTTTTCCTGGGCCATTTGCTGATGGAGGGCTTCGTCGTAGGTCGGCCGAAGGGAACGATACAAGACGCCGAGCGCGACCGGAAACTCGGGGAAGGGGAGGCGGGCCAGCGCGCTTGCGAGGGTCAGGTTCGTCTCGTCGTGGAGCAAGATGTCGTCGAGGGTGATCGTGCGGCCTGAGGCGTCCGTGTCTCCGATCGTAACCGCTTCGAGGGACAGACTCTTCTGACTGAGGCGGAGGCCTTTTTCGTTGTTGGCGCCAAACAACAGAGGCTTATCGTGCTCGACGTGCAGCTGCCGCTCCGCCTTGTGTTCACGGGCGCGGAAGTCCTCGAAAGCGCCGTCGTTGAAGACGTTGCAGTTCTGATAGATTTCGCAGAAGGCCGACCCTTTGTGAGCGGCGACCCTGCGCAGCACCTCAGAGAGGTTCTTTGCATCCGTGTCGATGGCCCGCGCGACGAAACCCGCGCCTACCCCGAGCGCGAAGGACGCCGGGTCGATGGGCTGATCGGCTGAGCCGAAGGGCGTACTCTTGGTGATCTTTCCGACTTCGCTCGTGGGCGAGTATTGCCCCTTGGTGAGACCATAAATCCGGTTGTTGAACATCAAGAGCTTGGCGTCGACGTTCCGGCGTAGGATGTGCATCAGGTGGTTGCCGCCGATGCTGAGCCCGTCGCCGTCTCCCGTGACCATCCACACGCTGAGCTTCGGATTGGCCACTTTGATTCCGGTCACGAAGGCCGGCGCGCGTCCGTGAATCGTATGAAAACCGTAGGTATCCATATAGTAGGGGAAGCGACTGCTGCAGCCGATCCCGCTCACCCAGACCATGTCGTCGGGAGAGATGCCTAGCTCCGGCATCACCTTCTGAACGTTGGCCAGGATGCTGTAGTCACCGCAGCCGGGGCACCAACGGACGTCCTGATCCGTTTCAAAATCCTTCTTTGTGAGGTTTTTGACGTCGATGAGTTTGGTCATCAGTTTGCGATCTCCTTCAGAATGCGGGCTTCCATCTCGGCGATTTGAAAAGGCTGACCTTGAATCTTCGTGTAGCTCACGACCGGATGCAGGAACTCAGAGCGCAGGATCCGAGCGAGCTGACCCAAGTTGAGCTCCGGAACTAGTACCCGATCAAAGCGCGCAAGGACCTCTCTGAGGTTTTTCGGGAAGGGGTTCAGGTAGCGGATGTGAGCGTGGGAGACCTTGTGACCCTGGGCGCGCACTCGGCGCACGGACTCGCGGATGGCGCCGTAGGTCGAACCCCATCCAAGCACGAGAAGGCTTCCGCTTTCGTCACCTTCTTCGATCGCTTGCAGCGGGATGTCACCTGCCATGTTGAGGATTTTGTCGCGACGCACGTGACACATGCGCTCGTGATTTTTTGGATCATAAGAGATGTGTCCGCTGTCGAAGTCCTTCTCCAGACCGCCGATGCGGTGACGGAGGCCAGGGGTTCCGGGCACTGCCCAAGGGCGAGCCAGGGTGTCAGGATCTCGCTTGAACGGGTGAAACCCTTCGGGATCGGTCCGGAAGTTGATTTTGAGATCCGGCAGGTCCTTTTGATCGGGAATCTTCCACGGCTCGGTGCCGTTGGCGAGGTACCCGTCCGTCAGCAGCATGACCGGGGCCATGTACTTCGTGGCCAGGCGCACGGCTTCAATGGCCATATAGAAACAGTCTCCAGGGCTCTGCGCCGCTATCACTGCTACGGGAGCTTCGCCGTTTCGTCCGTACATCGCTTGCATGAGATCGGCCTGTTCCGTCTTCGTGGGAAGGCCTGTGCTCGGACCGCCGCGCTGAATATCGATGATGATGAGAGGGAGCTCTGTCGTCACCGCTAGACCGATAGCTTCACTCTTGAGTGCCACGCCGGGTCCACTCGTCGCCGTCACGCCAATGTTACCCGCGTAGGAGGCGCCGATAGCTGCGCACACCGCCGCGATTTCGTCTTCGGCCTGTACCGTGTGGATCCCAAACGATTTGTGCTTGCTCAGTTCGTGCAGCACGTCACTAGCCGGAGTGATGGGGTAAGCGCCCATCACCATGGGTACGCCGGATAGCTCGGCAGCGGCGACGAGACCCCAGGCGGTGGCGGTGTTTCCACCAATGTTTCGGTAAAGGCCCGGCGCCGTGGGGGCCCGCGGGACTTCAAAACGAAAATGCGCAATTTCCGCCGTCTCGCCGTAAGCGTGCCCGGCCTTCAGAGCCAAGACGTTGGCCCGGGCAACGTCAGGCGCCTTGGCGAACTTCTTGTTTATCCATTCAGTGGTCGGTTCTAGGCTGCGATCATAGATCCAGAACATCAAGCCCAGGGTCCAGAAGTTCTTGCACCGATTAGCTTCCTTGTTGGAAAGTCCGGTCTCCTTGACGGCGGCCTGGGTGTTCTTCGTGATGTCACAAGCCAGTACCTCGTAACCGGTGAGGGATCCGTCTTCGAGCGGGTTTGAGTCGTAGCCCGCCTTCTTCAGGTTGGCGCTACTGAACGCATCGGAGTTGACGACGAGGAGCCCACCGCGTTCAAGATCCTTGAGGTTGGTCTTGAGGGCCGCCGGGTTCATCGCCACGAGCACATCCGCCGCGTCTCCAGGCGTGTAGACGTCTTCGGAGGCGAAATGAATCTGAAAACCGGAGACGCCGTAGGTCGTGCCGGCAGGGGCGCGGATCTCCGCGGGGAAGTCAGGAAATGTTGCGAGATCATTTCCAGCTAGCGCGGCTGAGACGGTGAACTGGTCGCCGGTCACTTGCATGCCGTCGCCAGAATCTCCAGCAAAGCGAACGACCGCCCCGCGGATTTGCTTGATGCTGCCGGAAGTGTGGGAAGTGGCTGCTACAGTGTTCATGACTTATGGTACCTCGTCCCTCCTTGGACCGGTTCGCCCGCCAATACCACACTTTTCCGATGGGGATAGTCGGAAAAGCAAAAGTGCGGATCTGAGCGAAAATGCGGTTTCGCGAGGGATAGTCGGAAAGAGAAAATGCCTTAAAATTGCACTTTCTGGCTCTTCTTGGGGCCACGTCCCCGCTTTGAAAGCGAGTTTCAAGCCTTTGCGGCGTGGCGGTCGAGCAATCCAGCGAGGCGGGGCGCGGCCGACTCCACGTGCTTTTCGGCCGAGGGACGGAGTTTGTCGTAGGTCTTTCGTACGAGGTCTCGGGCCCCAGCGGCCTTCGCATCGGTGACCGAGAGGAGCGCGCCTGCCACCTCTCTCTTCCGCTCAACCAAGAGCCCTCCCGGTGATTTTCCGGCGCTCAAGGCGTCTTGATAGAGGGGGTCCATCTTCTCGAGAAAATCAGGAAGGAGGGCTTTGACCACTTTCTTGAGAAATCCAGGCTGAACACCCTGGATGACCTTGAATGCCGTCTTGACGGCGATTCCGGAGAGTCCGGACTTATCAGCGACCTCCGCGTCTAAAACGCGCAGGGCGTCGTCAATCAGGGCGCTGCGCTTGTCGTCGGATGCAAATTGTTCTGAGAGTGAAGCCGCCATCAGGGGCGCGGTTAGCATTCCTTCCCGAGGGTGTCGACGGGGAAATTCTCCCTGCTGATGCCGGAGTCTCCGTGCTAGACCCGCGCCCGTGAATAGTTCGTCAAAACCGCCGGGTCGCGATCCGAGCGTGCGCATTCTCGTCGTTGACGATCAGCGCAACATGCGCACGACCCTTTCGATGCTCCTGCGCGGGGCCGGCCATGAGGTCGATGAGGCAGCCGACGGAAATCAAGCCTGCGAAATGGGGGCGGCGGAGGCCTACGATGTCGTGCTCACGGATCTTCGGCTCGGGACACCTGACGGAATGGAGGTCCTGAGGTCCATCAAGGAGGCCCAGCCCGCCTCTGAGGTGATCGTGATGACCGCCTATGGGACCATCGAATCAGCGGTGGAGGCCATGCGCTTGGGCGCGTTCGACTACCTGCAGAAACCCTTTTCGGAGACGGAGTTGCTCCTGAAAGTGGAGAAGGCGCTGGAGAGGCACAAGCTTCGAGGTCAGGTGGAAGCTTTCGCTCAGGAGTTCCGAGAGCGATACGGTTTTGACAACATCGTGGGTCGCTCGGAGGCGATCCGAAACCTCCTCTCGAGAGTCGTTCGTATCGCGCCGACGGACGTGACGGTGCTGATCACCGGAGAAAGCGGGACAGGGAAGGAATTGATCGCTCGCGCCGTGCACGCCAACAGTTCTCGTGCAGACAAGCCGTTCATTCCCGTCAACTGCGCCGCCATCACCGAGACGCTGCTTGAAAGCGAACTCTTCGGTCACGCTCGGGGGGCTTTCACGGGCGCGACAACGGCGAGAAAAGGCCTACTCGAAGAGGCGGATGGAGGAACCTTCTTCTTCGATGAAGTTGCGGAAACGACGATGGCCTTTCAGGCCAAACTGCTGCGGACCATCCAGGAAGGCGAGGTGAGGCGGGTCGGAGACAACCGAGCGATCAAGGTCAATATCCGAGCGATAGCCGCTACCAATGTGGACCTTTCCGAGGCCGTGGAAGAAAAGCGATTTCGTCAGGACCTGTACTATCGCCTGAATGTCGCGAGGTTCAATCTTCCGCCGCTCCGGGAGCGTCAGGAAGATGTCCCGCTTTTGGCCGCATACTTTCTCAACAAGCACAACCAAAAGATGGGGACTCGATCCACCTTGGCGGACGGCGTCATCGAGCAGCTGCAGACGTATCCTTTTCCCGGCAATGTGCGCGAGCTCGAAAATATGGTTGAGCAAGCCGTCGCGCTCGCTTCGGGGGGTCTGATCACCGTCGATGATATTCTCCCCGAAGGAGCCGTCCCTGAGAGCACGCCTCAAGGCAAGACCCTCGCTGGCATCGTGGATCAAGCGGAGCGCCAGGCGCTCATGGAGGCCTTGCGTGTGTCCGGCGGGAACCGAGAGCGCGCGGCGGAGGCCCTGGGCATCAGCGCGACGACCCTCTGGCGCAAGATGACCCGTCTCGGGGTTACTTGGCGTGCAGACTAAAATGCATCTCATCACTGGTAAGGGCTCCGCCGCCGCCCACCCCAAATGGATGAGGCGAGCATCGGCGGAGCCTCATCCACAAGTCTGCTCGATGCGTAATCGTGGTGCTTGTTTAGAACGCATCCCGCCACCCTTCGGGTTATGGGATGCGTTCTAAACATTTTGACTATTGTCTCCCTGCGGAGCTGATTGCCAAGCGCCCGACCTCGCGGCGGGACGGAGCGCGGATGTGTACCGTCACCAGCGAGGGGCTTCGTCACGGGTGGGTGTCGGAGTTCGTCGACCAGCTTGCACCTTCAGATCTCCTCGTTCTCAACGAGACGCGCGTGAGGCGGGCGCGCCTTCAGTGTCAGCGTCCCCTCACCCCGGAAGGGAAAGGCGGCGGAGCGCGCGTCGAGCTTCTTTTCTTGCGACCACTTTCGGAGGGTCTTTGGGAAGCGCTCGGCAAGGCCAACCGTCCCTTGCGTGAGGCGGACGAACTTTTGGCGCCGTGCGTGCAGTTGCGTGTCGTCTCGCGCGCGTCGGACGGGACTCTCACTTTGAAGGTGGACGGAGATCTTGAGGCGGCGCTCCTGGCTTCCGGCAGCATGCCCATCCCTCCTTATCTGGCGCGCGAGGCCGATGAAGAAGACATACTCCGTTATCAGACCGTCTTTGCTCGTGAGCTGGGCTCAGCTGCTGCTCCTACGGCGGGACTTCATTTGACCGAGGAGGCACTGAGCCGCGCGGAGGCGCGTGGAGTTTGCATCGGACGTTTGGTTTTACACGTGGGTTTGGGCACTTTTCGGCCTGTCAGTGTGGCCGATTTGGACGAGCACCCCATGCATACCGAGGAGCTTTCGGTGAGCGAGGAGTTGGCCTTTCAGATCCAGGCTACCCGTGACTCTGGGGGGCGAGTGGTTGCCGTGGGGACGACAGCCGTGCGCGCGCTGGAATCCTGTGCGGACGGGGAGCGGCCTGGTCTGGTGCGCCCCACCAAGGGTCAGACCAACCTCTTGATCCAGCCCGGTTATCGCTTTTCCGTGGTCGATGCCCTCCTGACCAATTTTCACCAACCCAGGAGTACCCTGATGGCCTTGGTGTCTGCCTTTGCTGGTCTTAAAACCGTCAGGCACGCCTATGCGGAGGCGGTAGAAAAGAGATACCGTTTCCTTTCCTACGGAGATGCGATGTGGATTCCGCATCGCATAGAATAAAATGCTGGTGAAGTACGTTGCGGTCGCGGAGGCCGGTCAAGCGCGTGCGGGGATCCTGAAGACCGCCCATGGAGAGGTGAAGACACCCGCCTTTATGCCCGTCGGAACTCAGGCGACCGTCAAAGCCCTGAGCCCAGAAGATCTGACTCAGACGGGCGCTCAAGCCGTCATCATGAACACCTACCATCTGTGGCTTCGTCCGACGCCAGAGGTCGTACGGGAGCTAGGTGGACTGCATGAGATGAGCGGCATTCGCTGCGCTCTGTTCACCGATTCCGGCGGTTTTCAGGCTTTTTCTCTGGCTGAACGGACCAAACTCACAGAAGACGGGTTCGCCTTTCAGTCTCACCTCGACGGTGCAAAACTTCTCCTCTCGCCGGAAAAAGCGATGCAAGTTCAGGGCGCGCTCGGCGCTGATGTTGCCATGCAGCTCGACGTGTGCCCGCCGGGGCAAGCTCCGGTGGAGGAGATGCGGCTGGCCGTGGAGAGAACGACGAGGTGGGCTCGAAGATGTCTGGATGCACGTGCCCGGGACGCGGAGGGCGCTCCTATCCAGTCCGTCTTTGGAATCGTTCAAGGGGGTACCGACGTAGAGCTGCGCTTGCGCCACTTGGCGGAGCTGTCCGCGATGGAGTTTGACGGTCTCGCTCTGGGAGGATTCAGTGTCGGCGAGCCTCCGGAGAAGATGCATCTCGCTCTGGGCGAAATTGCGCCCCAGATGGACCCGGAACGGATCCGCTACTTGATGGGGGTCGGAACCCCGCGTGACCTCATCATCGGGATCGATGCTGGTATCGACCTCTTTGACTGCGTGATGCCGACCCGAAACGCGCGCAACGGACAAGCGTTCGTTCCGGGTGGCAAGATTGTTATTAAAAATGCCAAGCACCGGACGGACCGCCGAATCCTGGACGAAGACTGTGATTGCTACACTTGCCGACAGGGTTTCACCCGGGCCTACCTCAGACATCTATATGCCGCAGGCGAGCTTTTGTTTCATCGGCTTTTGAGTCTGCACAACCTGCGATTTTACGGCAGATTGATGGAGGACGCCCGGAAGGCCATCGTGGAGTCGCGCTGGGAGAGCTTTCGTGAGGCAAAACTCCGAGAACTTTGAATAAATACGGCTTGCCGTTCAAAATGTGACTCCACCTGAGCTATGCTGAGCCGAGTGCCGTGGCCGTTCCCCGGTCGCACCATCTCCAAGCGGTATGACGGAAAAAAAGCAGCTCGGACGCATCCTTCTCAAGCAACGTGCCGTTTCGCCTGAGCAACTGGATCGCGCGCTCGAATCACCGGGTGGTCGCTTGGCATCGAAGTTGCTGGAAGAGGGGGCCATCTCGGGTCTCGCCGCACTCAAGGCCCTGAGTGAACAGCACGGGATCCCTGGCCTCGATTTGGATCAAGTGTGCGTAAAGCTTTCTGATCTAGAACTGCTTCCCCGAGAGATCGCAGAGCGCCATCTCATCTTGCCGGTTTTGTCCCGGGGTGAGCGCTTGTTCGTCGCCATGGCGAACCCCAAGGAGAAGAAAGTCATCGACGAGCTTGAGTTTGTCACGGGAAAGCGCGTTTACCCGTACGTGGCCCTGGAGTCTCCGCTCTCTCACACCATCGCCCAGGCCTACGACCGCAAGGCCCGCGGGGATGAGTATTATGTCGGGCCCACGTGCCCGGCGGAGACCCTCGAAAAGCTGGGTATCGACGCCGCAACGGCCGAGGCTTCTCGGGGCCTGCCTTCACGGCCCCCGCCCCCCCGGATCGACGCAGATCTGACCGAGGCGGAGAACCTGCCCCCGGTGGGGTCGGCCCCGGACTTTGATCCGCCTGCTCCTTCTTTTGAGATGGAGGCGAGTCGTGAAACCCCAGGGGTGACCGCCGAGGGGACGATGACGGAGGTCGCGGATGAGGACTTCGGTGATCTCAACTCCGAACTCAGCATCGTGACTGACCTTCCTCAACAGAGCCCTCTGCGGAAAGAGGAAACGAAGGGAACCATTCTGGTCGTCGACGATGAGCCGGAAATCCGCCGGATGCTCGACAAGCTCCTTTCGGGCAAGGGGTATCGTGTGCTGCAAGCGGATGCGGGGCACATGGCGCTCAAGATGGTCAAGGAGCACGCGCCCGACTTGATGGTGCTCGATGCCATGCTGCCGGAAGTCCATGGATTTGAAATTGCTCGTAGAATCAAGGGGAGCAAGCGCTACGGACACATCCCGATCGTGATGATCAGCGCCGTGTACCGTGGCTGGCACTATGCAGAGGATTTGAAGCAGAGTTGCGGCGTCGAAGCCTTCATCGAGAAGCCGTTCCGCATCCAAGAAGTCATCGGTGCGGTGGAGGCGGCCCTCCAGGGAAGTCAGGACAAGCCGCACGTCGACACCGAGGCGATGCACAAGGAAGCGGAGAAGGCACTGACCGAAGGAGTCGCCGCCTACAAAGCGGGCAACCTCGATGAAGCCGTGCGGCTCTTGCGGGGAGGGGTCGAGATCGATCCTCTGGCCTATCGCCTCCATTTTCATCTCGGGCTTCTTTATGGCCGGCAGGGTCAGGTCTTTGACGGGATTGCGGCCCTAGAAAAAGCGGTGGAGATCAACGCCACCCACTTTCCGGCCGTCAAGAATCTGGCCATTTTGTACCAGAAGGCCGGATTTCGGAACAAAGCGGCCGAAATGTGGCACAAAGCGGCTGTCATCGCTCCGGATGACGCCACGAGAGAGTCGGTCAAGAATCAGCTGATGAGCCTCCTGTAGCCCCTTTTGATGGCCCAACGATTCTCCACACGTTACCTTCGGCCCAAGCACATCGTTTTCTCTGGATGAAATTTTCCTGCCAACAATGTTCAGCGAAGTATCAGATCGCTGACGAAAAGGTTGCCGGTCGGACGGTAAAGATGAAGTGTCGCAAGTGCGGCACCATCATTCCGATCCGTGCCCCTACTCGCGCCTCCATCGCCGCAGCGCCGATGGTGCAAGCCGCAAGCCTGCGGCCGACACCCGCGCCCGTGGCGCCCAGTCCGCTCAGTGCTGCTATTTGGCACGCGGGGATTTTGGGGACTTCGGTAGGCCCGATGAGTCGCGAAGAGCTGGAAGCTCGAGTGCGCGACGGTTCGGTGAATGCCGAGACCTACGTCTGGTGTGACGGCATGGATGGTTGGAAACAGATCCCCGACGTTCACGAGCTTCGAGGCTTGCTGAACGAGGGGGGCCTTGTCATGGCGCCGCCTTCGATGCCCGCTCCCGCCAAAGCGCAAGGCGCACCTGGTGCTCCGGCGGCGGTGATTCGACCTGCCAAACCTCAAACGCCTCTAGCTCCGGCCGCGCCTGCGCCTGCTGCCGGTTTGGTGGCGAAAGCGGGCTCCCCGGCGCCCGCCACAGCGAATTTGGGGAGCGCTCCTTCTTTGAGCTCAGAGGCCCCCTCTTTGGAGGACGACTTCTTTTCCGGCAAGAAAAAAGAAGTGCGGCCCGCTCCCCAGAAAGTTGCCGAAGGGGCGGGCGTGGGGTTGGTGTCTCCTGTCGCTTCTCATCCGGTCATCCATGACTCGCCACTGTTGCCTTATGGTGAGGCGCCCATCCCCGACATTGCGATGCCGGTCGCAGATTTGCGACCGAGCCCGAGCCAGCCGTCCTACAACTCTTTGGTGATGCAGCTTCGAAAGAAGCGCACCAATCCGCTGGTCATCCCGTTTGCAGTGGTCGCTGCTGTGGTGTTCGGAGTCACGATAGGGTTTGTTCTCTTCGGGGAACAGGAGACCAAGATCATTCGGCAGGTGATCGAGGTGCCCGGTAAAGTCAGCGAAGCCATGAGTGAAAAGCATTTGGCGGCTATCGTCGCCGATACAGAGAAAGGGGAGCCCGTACAAGACACCCCACCTGGACCTGAGACTTCGGCTCCGGGCACTCAAGCGACCACAGAGAAGGTGGCCGCCAAGGCTCCCGCCGTCGGCGCCAATCCTCAGCCGTCCAAGGTGTCCGAGGGACTTTCCGGTCTATCGGGTCTATCGGGTCTTTCTGGTCCTACCGCTGGTCCTTCCACGACGGACACTGCGGGCGGCGGGGGCCAGCCCCTCAGCTCCAGTCAGATCGAACGTACGGTTTCCACCTACCGCGCGAGCGTGAAGCGCGGCTGTTGGGATCGGGCGCTCATGAGTCGCGCCAACGACGCTCCCACCTCCGCGCGCGTGACGGTGAGCATCAAAGTTTCTCCGTCCGGTAGCGTGACCTCGGCCTCAGCAGGCGCAGATCCCAAAGGCTATGTGGGTCTGTCCAGCTGCATCGTGACTCGCGTGCGGGGTTGGCAGTTTCCCAAGTCCAGTGGACCGACGACGGTGAACGTCCCCTTCGTCTTTGCAGCTCAGTAATTTGCGAGCTCAGAGACGGAAAAGCGCTGGTCGGACAGAGAGCGCCGGTCGACAAAAAGTTGCACGCCAGCCGAAGCTGGCGCGGAAGGAGCGGACATAAGCCGGGTTCTGTTTCACTAGGGAGTCGCCTCCCTGGTGATGACGACCATTCGTCTAGGCCTCCCGTCACCGAGAGGCTCAAGCGATCGACCCGGGGACATCGGACGGGCCGCCCTCAATCGTCCCCTGTTTGATCTTGCTCCAGATGGGGTTTGCCGTGCCAGGACCGTTACCGATCCTGCGGTGGGCTCTTACTCCACCCTTTCACCCTCACCGCTCAAAAAGAGCGGCAGTTTACTTTCTGTTGCACTGTCCTCGAAGTTTCCTCCACCGGGAGTTACCCGGCATCTTGCCCTGTGGAGCCCGGACTTTCCTCCCGGACGCGCGAAAATTCACACGTCCCGGCGGCCGTCTGATCCGCTCATTCGGGATCTGGATACCACATCCCAGCCTGTCTCGCAGCGCTAGTTGGGGAAGGCTCTAGTTGGGAGGGAGGGGTTAGGCAGAGAAGGAAGAACCGCAGCCGCAGGATCCAGTGATGTTGGGGTTGCCAAACTTGAATCCAGAACCGTGCACACCTTCGACGTAATCGATTTCAGTGCCGTTGAGGTACTGAAAACTGAGCGGATCAATGAACATCTTGACGCCATTGGACTCAAACTCTTCGTCCATGTCCGTCGGCTTGTCCTCGAAGTAGAGATCGTACTGAAACCCGGCGCAGCCACCCCCGACGACCCGGAGCCGCAACCCCTGACCGATGAGCCCCTCAGCTTGCGCGATTTCTGTGACTTTTTCTGCTGCGTATTGAGTGATGGAGATCATGTTCTACTCTCATTGGAAAATGGGCCGTTGATACAGCCCCGGTGTCCAAGCTACTCTCAGGCTAGCTCAAGTGAACTCTTCCGCAAGGGTGAGAGTAGAGCGTGTTCTTTAGTGGAAGCGGCGCACCCGGACAGTCAAGGGATCCCCAGAAAGGGCCACCCCGGAAACGACCGCGGCGCGATTGGCCCGTAGGTTCACCGGCTCCGCGTAATTGGCTCTGAGGAGACACGGGGGTTTTGCGCAGCCCCGCTCCACTTCGAGCAGCGCGCGTGTGGTGCCGTCCTTCACGCGACTCTCGATGACGTTTCCTTCGAGGAGCACTTCGTCACCGGGGCGTACCTCGTCGTAGTTACGCTTTGCATTTTCGACAGAGGGCGCGACTTTGGTGAGTCGCACGAAAAGGCGCCGACTCAGCAGATGATCGGTCGAGGCAGACACAATGACCTCCCCTTCGCTCGGATTTTTGAGTGTGAGTGAGAAGGTTCCGTTTTCGTCGGCTTTGACCGTCTGGTCCCCGGCTTTGACCGTCGCTCCCTTTGCGGTCTGTCCTGAGAAGGTGACCGCACCTCCACCGAGGAAATGCTCCGGGCCGGGTGTTGCGAGAGTGAGGGGCGCGATGGAGCCTTTGAGAGTGGCGGTGGTCTCTCTCTTCTTACCGTCAATGGTGACCTCGACGGGCAGCGCGAACTCAATCGGTCGGCTCGTGCGCTCCTCTCCGCTGGATTCTTTGTCCACGACCACCCGCTTTGAGGCTTTTTGGTTCTCGACCGGAAGCAGCTCAGAGTTGACCCGAACTTCACTCCCGGCGGGGGCGGAAATCACGATTTCCCCGTAGGGCGGGTTTTCTTCGCGCCCGTCCCAATTAGTGAGGATTCGAAAAGCAATGGGCAAGATCACGCGCTTCGTGGCGCGGGTTTTCCCGTTGAGATCCGTAAAGTGAAAGGGAAGTTCGTTCCTCCCCAGATTGAGAGCCCGAGAGGTTTGGATCTCGGCCTCGCCGTTTTTTACGCGGGTCTTGACCCCCGAGAGTTCGAGGAACGATCCGTCGGGGCAATCCGTGCACGATAGCGTGAGGTGATCATGGCCTTCCTCGTCGATGGAAAACTCCTTGACGGTGACACTCACGGGTCGATCCGTCAGCACAGCGATCCCTCCTCCGAGGGCTGCTGCCGCGAGCATTGCACCGCCGATCACAGGGACACTCATCCAGGCCGGACGTGCCGTGGGAAAATACTTTTGCGACGGCCGAATATCGAGTCCGGTGGGCACC
>CAYMQT010000027.1:0-38486 GCA_964392575.1 uncultured Polyangiaceae bacterium | reverse complement strand
ATGTGATCACGCGCGAGGACATCCGGCGTTCGGGGGCGACGACGGTGGGGGAAGCTCTCGAAGCGCATCCCAGTTTGCAGATTTCCCGCACATTTCGCGGCACGGAGCTGTGGATCCGTGGGCTCGATCCGGAATACACCCTGATCCTGATCGATGGGGAGCGAGTCCCGGGACGCATCGGAGGAGCCATCGACTTGAGCCGTTTTCCTCTGGAGACGGTTGAACGTGTGGAGGTCGTCCGGGGCCCCAGCTCAGCCCTCTACGGATCCGACGCTATCGGGGGAGTGGTGAACATCATCACCCGCGGGAGTGAACGAGCGCTCGAAGCCGAAGTGGAAGCTCGGGTTGCTACGGAGAACGCGGCTGCTGGGTCAGGGTGGATTTCCGTGCGGCCCCATGAATCGTGGGGCGCCTCTGTCAGTGGAGGGCATCAACACACGCCAGCTTTTCGCAGAGACGAGACTCAGGTCGGCACTTCCGGGAGTGCGCGCACGCTCAATTCAGCCGGGACCTCGGTGATGTGGGGGAGCAGTGCGAAAGACAGCCTTCGTTTGTCGGCCGACTACACTCGCACGCGCCTCGAAGGGGTCGACGCGGGATCAGGCGGGGCCGTGTTCGACCGCACCCAGGTCCAAGAGCAGTCCGTGTTTGCGGCCAATCAGCGTTTACGATTCCGAAACACATTCGTGCAAAATATAGCACAATATTCACATTTCCGGGACCAATACCTCATCGATCAGCGGGGGGCGGTCGCCTTGGACAGATACGAGCAGAACCTCGAACACCTGGGTCAACTGACGTCCACCATCGCTCACGAGTGGAGCGACAGACAGCGTACGACGCTGGGGTTTGAAATCCTTTCGCAGGTGCTCGATTCGCCTCGCCTCGTCGAAAACGGCTACAGAGCGCGCTACTCGACGTTCGCCGAACAGCGTTGGGTAGCGCTGACAAACGGCGCGCGCGAGGTCTTCACGATTGTTCCAGGCGCCCGTCTCGATGTCGATTCGCAGTTTGGTGAACAGCTTTCTCCCAAGTTGGCTTTGCGTGTGGATCCGACGAATGACGTCACCTTGAGGGCGGGTTATGGCCGCGGGTTTCGCGCTCCTTCGTTTCAAGAGTTGCTTCTTCGCTTTGAAAACCCAAGCGTGGGCTATGTCGTAGAAGGAAACCCCGATCTCGGGGCCGAATCGTCTCACAGCGGTGACGTGTCGATCGAGTGGAGACCGGAGAATACTTTGTTCTTCAGCGCGGCAGGCTTTTACAATTACCTAACGGAGATGATCGGAACGATCACGGCCCAGGAAGGGACGGCTTCGGGCACCATTTTTACCTATGAAAACATAGACAACGCTTGGACGAGAGGAGCAGAAACGATGGGTATCTGGTCTCCCTCGGAGCTACTTTCTCTTACGCTCGGCTATACGTTCATGCAGACGCATGATGGAGAACAGGAACGGCCCCTCGTGGGCCGCCCCATTCATCGTGTGATAGCGCGTGCAGTGAGTCAGTATCGACCGTGGGGAGTGACTTTGAGTGCGCGAGGCGCTTTGTCCTTGCAGCGGACGTTCTTTGAAGATCCAGACGGAGACGGAGAGACTGAACTCGTTTACGGGGATCCATTGCTTCAGGCGGACGTCCGCATCGAAAAAGCGTTCAACGATTCTTTTAGGATCTTTGCCGGCGTGAACAACTTGGCGGATGCGGGCGATATTTATGCGTCGTCGCTTTTGCCGCGACAGGGGTATGCTGGCGTGAGTGGGAGCTATTGATGATGAAAGAGTCAAGCGAGAAGTGGACCGGGCGCTTGAATTTTAGGCTGCTTTTTCGTGCATTTTCCGTCTGTTCAGTTTCTATCTGTGCGTTTTTTACCGGAGGTTGCGCCGACCGCCTGATGCCCAACCCGGCGGACGCGGAACAAGAGCTGAGGGCTCCGGACTCGCCACCCAGCGCGCAGATCCCGGCGCAAAGTGGTCATTTCATCCATGGCGGACGAGGCTCGGCGATCATTTCGACCGTCGACGCCACGGACTACGATACGTTTCAGTTTTTGGACTTGGAGACGGGCGTAGCCGACAGCGCCGGATGGGATTTGGCTTTTCGTCGTTTCCTCATCATCTCCAACGGAGGCGTCAGCGGAGACGGAGGTGTGCAGACGCTCAAACTCCCGGGCGTTTCTTTTGATGAAGTCGGCGTAGCGCCCGGCCCCGAGGCGGATTGGAGTATCGATCAACCTGACGGTCCTTCCGACGAAGACGCTTTTGCCGATACGGTCTTCAACAATGGCGATGACGATTGGTACGAGTACGACATCAGCGATCATTCGCTGACGACGAAGGGCTACGTGTACGTCATCCGTTCGACCGAGGCGCGCTATTACAAGCTCTCCATCGAGAGCTACTACGACGCCGTGGGAACTTCAGGGGTCGTCACCTTTCTCTGGCAACAGATCGAGCCTCCGGAGCAAGAAATCCCCGAGCAGGACCTGCCCACCGACCCCAACGTCCCCAAGCCGAAGCCGAAAGACCCCGACGACCCTGATGACCCTGATGACCCTGACGATCCTGACGACTCACCCGGAGTTCTGTTGGTGGATGCCGCAAGCTACGAAAACTTTGTCTACATCAGTTTAGAGCACGGAATCATCGAGGAGACGGATCCTCAAACGAGCACATCTTGGGATCTAGCCGTACGACGCTATGTCTTTTTGACGAACAGCGGCACCTCGGGACCCGGAATGGGCGGTGCTCGGCTCGATGACAGCGGGCTCTCGTTTGAAGAGATCGAAGTCGTTTCGACGGAGGGTTATGTGCTCGACGAAATCCTACCGGCCAGCGGAGCTCCCGGATCCGAGGAGGGGACGGGTAACTCTGTGCTTGAACCCTGGTACGACTACGAAGGCTTCGGCGCGCTCGTTCCCAAAGTGCAGACCTTCCTCATTCGCACCGCCGAGGGTGACTACGGAAAGCTACTTATCCACAGCTACAGCGGTGGGATCTACCAGATGACCTTTTTGCCCGTTCAGGGCGTAAACTAACGAAAGAACCAACCATGTCACGCATCCATCGACGCCCTTCGGGCAAGTTACGCCTCTCTAGGGTCATCGGCTCTAGGGTCATTGGCCTGGTAGCCATTTTTACAGTGGGTTGCAGCGGATCCACTGCTTCTCCCACCACACCTGTGTCAGAGCGGGAGCCGGGCCCGGCGCCGGATTTGGTCAGTGAAACGAACGCTGAGACGCCATCCCGTCGCGCCGTCGCCATCGAGAACGTCAAAGCGAGCGGGTCTTTCTTGGCGCCACTCCCTCGCGCCGTCACGAGCTTTGGTGCTGCTGCGACAGAATCGGCATTTTACATACTCGGGGGTTATTCAGGGACGCCGCACGAGTACTCGAAGGAGGGACAGTCGACGGATGTGATGAAGCTCGATCTGAAAGAAGGGGAAATCTGGGAGAAGGTTGCTTCTCTTTCGCAAGGGCTTCAAGGCCTTGCGGCCATTCATCACGACGGGAAGATTTGCCACATCGGCGGCAACCAAGCGTCCAACGAGAAGGGCACGGAAGCTCACATGACTTCGGTGAAGACAGCCCGTTGCCTCGACTTGAAGACGAGTCAGTGGATCACCTTGCCGGATCTTCCGCAAGGGCGCTCCTCTCACGGCGCCGCCGTCATCGGGGGCAAAGTGTACGTCGCCGGCGGGTGGACTCTGGCTGGAGCGGCAACGACGGGAACGTTTGTCGAGGATGTTTTGGTTCTCGATTTAACGAAACCCGGGCAGAGCTGGGAAGTGATCCCGGCGCCTTTTTCTAGGCGTGCGGTGGGAGTGGCTGCCGCAAGGAACAAGCTGGTCATCGTCGGGGGGATGACTTCGGATGGAAAAGTCTCGACGGAGGTGGACGTCTACGACACCGACACGAAAGAATGGAAAAAGGGCCCAGTGCATCCGGGGGATGCCTTTGGTGTGGGGGTCACAGGTGATGCCGGCGTGGTGTACGCTGCGGGTCGAGAAGGGATTTTGCGCAGCTACAAGCCCGGTGACGCTAGTTGGACAAAAGTGAGTCATCTGGGCTTTGCTCGCTTCTTTCACGAGATGCGCGTTTCCGGGAACGAACTCGTCGTCGTAGGAGGGATCGGCGGTATGCACACCCGAGGCCGGACCAGCATCGTGGAAAGGCGCCCGCTGGACGGTTCGCTCACCTATGGGCAGCTTTCGTTCTCCACCCCTGGTGCAGCGAAGAATCGTCAGGGATTTCTCCTCCAGGGAGAAGAAGTCTACCTGTTCGGCGGCAACGTGAGCTTGGAGCAGCACGATTTTGAGAGGAAGCATTTTACCTCCGAGGGGTGGAAGCTCGATCTCGCTACACTGAAGTTCGTCGAAGCGGCTTCCTATCCCTACAGGCGTCAGAGCATGCAGAACATCGAGACCGATGGTGGCGGGCTCTCTTTGGGTGGATTTGGTCACGAACCGCTCGAAGAGGAAAACAGCGAAGCGATTTCCCAAGAACAAATCTTTTCCTATTCGTGGGAAAGCGACAGCTGGAAGGCCGCCGGGCAAATGCCGCGAGGGCGGACACAGTTCGGCTTGGCGCGCTCCTCTGGCAAGCTCTGGGTGTTTGGCGGTTTGAACTACGACCCCCTCCGAAAGAACGCTTTCGAACACGATGAGACCATTTGGACCGCCGACGAGAAGACCCTCGACTTTGAAGTCTCCGACCTTCTCCTGCCCGGCCCGCGGCGTGCCTTCGCCGGTGCAGAGCTGGGCGGAAAATATTACCTCGTGGGAGGCATGAAGGAGGGCTTTCAGCTCGTCGACGATTGCTTGGAGTTTGATTTCGAGACGAGGTTGTTTGCGCGCATTCCGTGCCCCGCTCCCCGGCTTTCGGGCGATCTCGTGGCGGCGGGGGGCAAACTTTATCTCGTCGGCGGTTCAGTCAAGACGAAGGATGGAATCGAAGAAAGCCGCACCGTGGAGATGTTCGACCCTGAGCTGCGCAAGTGGACGAAGCTCGATTTCGAGATCCCTTTCAGTACGCGCCACATGCGCGCTTTGGCCTTTCGTGAGCAAATTTTGCTCCTCTCGACTCATTTTGAAGAGCCAAAAATGACCGTGGGGCTTTTGAGTCCATAAAATATAAAATATAGGGCGAGTGGCAGGGCCATCCTGCTGGCTGTACCTAGGGCCGTTTGATAGTCTAAAGGCCCATGTGCAGAATCGGCTCATCGCGAGCGCTGGTATTCGTGACGCTCTTGTGCGTCGCATGCGGCCAGGACCAGCGCCCACGTTCGGATTTCTACGAAGAGCAACCGTCGAAACCAAGGCCCAAGGTGCCGGACAGAGACGATGTTTCTGACGAGCCGGAGCCGAATGTCATGGGCGGGGCCTCAGGCCAAGGGGATCAAGCAGGTACGGGAGGCGCCCCTCTGGACCCACGGCCCACCTTCGTCCATCCGGAGGGCGCATACAAGTTCCACATCGATTGTTCCGCTGAGGTCTCGGCGGACGGATCGAGCTGGGATCTCGCGATGAACCATCCAGCTGAGGCCCTGAAGTTCGTCGAGAGCGGGGATAGCCTACTTTTGAAACGCGGGCAGTGTTTCCCGCAATTCGAGGGCCAGGTGCTCTTTGATATTCCTCCGGGCATGACGCTCTACGTCGAGGGCGGATTCACGGGAGACGAGCGCGACCTCGTTCTAGAAGATGAGGATTTCACGACTATCAGCGCCGACTTCCTTCAGAACGACTTCGGCTCTCCCTGGGGATTTCAAACCGAGGTTCGGGTTTCGAGAGCCGACAACAGCGAGCGCATCTTCAACCTCGCACCGGGAGCGGACGTCTCTGTTTCGAACCTGCGACTACACTCCGCCGCGTCCTACGAAGCGTCGTCCTACGACTTTTCACAGCCTCGCGCGGCGATCGTAGTGGGCGCTGGCGCACAGTTGTTCCTCCGGAGGAGTGAACTTGCGTTCAATGCCTCTGGGTTTGCTGCGGCCGTTTTCGCTGGGCGGGGGTCTCGGGTGTTCGTGGAGCGAACCCGTATTGGGGACAACTACGCCGCAGACCACGGAAGCATCTTTCGAGCAGAAAATGCGGAGATTTCTTGGGAAGCAGGCCTCGGTTTCTACGGAAATCGCATGGTGCGCGGCTCAAGTCTCGACCTCCACAACTCCCTGGTCTCGCTCTTCGATATGGCTTTTGAAGGCAACGAGACGACAGGCAGTGGCGCAGCGGTGCGCGCGTCCGGAGCGCTGGGGCTCTTGAGCGTCGACGATGTTCGCTTCGTCGACAATGTCGCAGATTCCGGCGCAGCGATCGCCGTGAGAGGCGCCAGGGCACAAATCTACAATTCAGGCTTTCTGCGTAATGCGGCAGCGGGGGATGGCTCCGCCATCTACGCAGAGGAGGGTGCCGGGGTGTTGTTACACAATAGCAGTTTTACGCAAAATTCTGCGACGGCGTCGGGGACGATCTTTGTGCAAGATAGCCAGGCGGAGCTCTTCGGTCTACGCCTTCTGTGGAACCAGGGGTTCCTCTCGGCTGGAGTCGTTGCGAAGAATTCCGAGCTTGAGGTGTCAGAGACGGTCCTCGGATCGAACCGCACCTCTGGCTACGATGACTCAGGCGCTGGGACGTTTGTGTCGGAGGGCGGTGAGCTTCACATGACGGATACGCTGATTGTCAGATCCACCTCAGGTTTCGCGCCGACTGTGCACGTTCATGGTCGCGCTCACCTCGAACGCGTGGGGTTCATGGACAATTCCGGCTCTCTGGCCCTCAGGTGGATGAATGGGGAAGGCGCTCTGGTGGATTCCTTCATTCAAAGACAGCGTTCGTCCGGCAACGCGACCCTCAAAATTGAAAATGCCGTCGTCAATGTCGTTGGAGTCAGCTTTGATGACAGCGCAGGGGCGAACGGAGAAGGGGTTCCCGAGTTCTTCGTGGGAGATGCCTCTCAGCTCTTCATCTCCAACACGGCGATTTGGTCCTCGTATCGCGCCGGGGCGCCGTTGGCACAGGTGAATGCAGGATCGGGGGTCAGCTTTGTGGGTTCGTGCGCCGCTGCTCTGCTTGAGAGTTGGGTGCCAGCAGCGCTCCTGAGCGTGGATCCGTTTGTAGATCTGAACCATGTGGGTCCACTTTTGAAGGACGGCTCTCCGTGCGTGGACGCGGGCGACTCACTCTACGAAAGTGCCTATGAGCGCTCTCCAACGAAAAGGACGGCGACCGAGAGCCTTGCTCTGGATCAAAATGGGATTCTTGACGCGGGGCTTCATGTGGAGAGAGACCATCCAGTGGCCGCGTCGTTCGAACTGCGTCCCCGGGTGGGCACCTGGTCCGCCGGACCCTACCCCAATCACTGCTGGCTTTACGTGCAAAACGACTATTGGTTTCCCCGGATGTCCGGCACAGAAGGTCAAGTCTCTTCCATCCAGAAGCCCTTCGATGTAGGCGCGGAGGCCTACCTCGTGTGTGTCGATCTTGGCGGGCACCGTATGCCCATCGCCCTCAGGACTGAGGTGCTGCCGGAGGAGTGAGGTCATCGTGTACGCGGGAGACAAACGAGCCTGCCCCGCGAGGTGAGCATCTAAACAGCGTCTAAATACCCCCGACGATGGCCGAGAGCATTCGTCCGCTGGGGTTGGCGTCCCGGCGAAAGGAGTAGAAATCCTCTGAATTGAGCACGGTGCAACCCAAAACATCGTCGATGTCGTCAGCCGAGAGTCCGGCGGCCTTCAATTGAGCATGGACCATCTTGCGCAGGTCGATATGAGGTTTGGCCCCCGTGCGGTCTACGATCTCCTTGTCTGGACTTGCGGCGACGAGCTCGGCGGTTACGTCTTCTGAAACTTCAAAAGCTGCGAGACTGATGTGAGGGCCGATCGAGGCGATCAGTGAGCGCGCCCCGGCGTCCAAAAGCGCGCGCACGGTCGCCCCGGCCGCGTTTTGTGCGCAGCCCTGCCAGCCAGAGTGGCAAGCGGCAACGAGTCCGGTTTCTCGGCACGCGAGAAGGATAGGCACGCAGTCTGCCGTGCGAATGGCGGCGGCCACCTCAGCGGAGCGGGAAAGAACGATGTCCCCTTGCTCCGCGCGCACCGCGAGGCGGTCGTCTTCTGGACTCACGAGGCGTACGTCGGTGCCGTGCACCTGGGTGAGGAAGTAGATCTTTTCGGGTTTGACGCCGAGCGTGTCGGCAGCGACCCGTAGGTTCTTCTCGATGTTTTCTTCCGTATCGCCGCTCACCTCCGTGAAATTCAAGCTGGCGAAAGGGCCGTCGGAGTAGCCCCCGTTTCGGGTAAAAAAACCATGGGAAAACCCGGCCTGAGTGAGGAGGGGGCTGGTCAAAACGAGGGGTCGATCCATTGTCATTTTCTTGTGTCCCCGGAGCCGGTCTTTGGTGGAACAGCGAAGGGGTCCCAGCCGGCCTTCCTGTTTTACCGCAAGTTCAGGCGACGGAGTCAATGGAGAGGACGCGCCCCGGGACTTTTGGTAACACCGGCCCTCGATGACGGTGAAGAAGAATGACCCATTCGTTGGTCGTGATGTTCTTGGGGGACAGTTCCGCATTGTCAGGCGCATCGGCGCCGGAGGGATGGGGTCGGTCTATCAGGCGGAAGAACCTGCCATGGGGCGGGAAGTGGCCATCAAGATCCTTCACCCCAATCTCAAGGGGCGCAGCGATCTAGTGAGTCGCTTTCGCCGCGAAGCTCGCGCCATGAGTCAGCTCCGGCACCCACACACGGTCCGTGTGTTCACGTATGGGGAGCTCGAAGACGGTTCCCTGTACATCGTGATGGAGATGCTCGAAGGAAAGAATCTCAATCAGACCGTGCGCAAGGGTGGCCCGATGGCGCCCACGCGGGCCATCCCCATCGTCTCGGCGGCTTGTCGAGCGCTGCAAGAGGCGCATGAGCTAGGCATCGTGCACCGGGACCTCAAGCCGGAAAATCTGTTCGTGTGTCAGTCCCCGGGGATGGAGGACTATGTAAAGGTTTTGGATTTCGGGCTCGCGAAAGTGACGGAAGCCCAGATGCAGCCGGGATCCATGATCCTCACTCAGGAGGGAATGGTTTTTGGTACTCCGGAGTTTATGTCTCCAGAACAGGCCCGGGGCCAAACGCTCGACGCTCGCAGCGACATCTACTCACTTGCGTGTATTCTCTACGAAGCTCTCACGGGCAAGTTGCCCTTCGATGCACGTACGCCCATGGAATATGTAGGCAAGCACGTGACGTCGCCTCCGATCCCCCTGAGCGAGCGCGTTCCGGGCAGGACTTTCGAGCCCGGGCTAGGAAAAGTGCTCGAAAAGGCCCTCTCCAAGAAACCAGAGGATCGGTTTCAGAGTGCTATCGAGCTCGCCGAGGCTCTCGATGTTTACGCTCAATCTTCCGATCAAGTCACGGCCGCGGCGCCGCCGGCGGTCTCCGTCGCGAAGTCGAAAGCAGAGGCCGGCTCTGGTGGGAGCCTGGCGTCTGCCTCCGTTGCCGCGAGCGGTCCGTCGGGCTCGCCGGGTCCTTCGGGCCCTTCGGCGAAGGTGCTGCTCGGGGTTGCCTTCTTGTGCATGCTGCTCGGGGGTGTGGGCGCTGTCGTGCTTCTGGACGTCCTGGGAAAGTAGGGAGATTTGGTGACTGACCGAGAGGAGCCGTCTGGTGTTTCCTCAGCAGACCCTGCGCAGACAGATCCTGCGCAGACAGATCCTGTGCACACAGACTCCGCGCTGGCGGACGATGAGCCCATCGACCTTGCGCACACAAACTCTGCGCACATAGATCCTGCGCAGACGGACAAGGGACAGACCGACTTTACGCACACAGAGCCTGCGCAGAAGAGAGGGTCCTTGCCGTCTCATTCGCCTTTTCCTTGGGGCCGAGCGCTCGGATATTTTGCGGGAGCTTCTTTCATTGTCGCTGTGCTTGGAGTTCTCTCGCTGTATTTCCTGGTTCAGCATCATTCTCGGGATTTGCCCGACGTACGCACCTTGGAACACGGATACACTCCGCCACAAGTGACACGCATCCTGGCACGCGACGGAACGCTCCTTTCCGACGTGTTTTCTGAGCGGCGTACCGTCGTGCCTCAGGAGCGCATCCCGGACCACGTGAAGAGCGCGTTTCTGGCCGCGGAAGACGCGGGTTTTTTCGAGCACGAAGGGCTCGACTTTCTCGGCCTCGTACGAGCGATGGTCGTGAACATTCGGGCCGGACGGGTGAAGCAGGGCGGCAGCACAATCACGCAACAGGTCGTAAAAAACGTGCTCCTCGATCATGAGCGGAGCTATCGGCGCAAGGTGCGCGAAACGATTCTGGCGTACCGGCTTGAAAAGACGCTCAGCAAACCACAGATTTTGGGACTCTATCTCAATCAAATCTACTTGGGTCACGGCCGCTACGGAGTCCAGGAAGCAGCCCGTCATTTCTTTGGAAAGAACATTTGGGATCTCGACGTCGCGGAGGGCGCGCTCCTGGCCGGTATCGTTGCGGCCCCTGAGCGCTACTCCCCCTACCGCGACAAGGAGAAGGCCTTGATTCGGCGCCACTACGTGCTGAATCAGATGTTGAGCAAGGGGTTCGTTACGGAGCAGGCCTTTCGTGAGGCGGATACGGTCGCGCTCTTGCTTGCTCCTCAAGCTGAGGTGGAAAGCGACATTGCGCCGGAAGTCGTGAGCTATGCGCTTCGGCACTTATCCGAGCGCGCGGGAGATGCCGCCAAGAAGGGCGGATACAACATTACGACCACGATCGATCCGGAGCTTCAAGTGCAAGCGCGACTAGCCCTGCGCAGTGGGCTCGACGCTTATCTGAAGCGGCAGAAATTGGCGCCTCCGTTTACGCTCTCGCAGCGGAAGCTTTGGGGAAACACGTTTGTCGGTCGGCCGCGGAAGCACGGGATTTACGTCGGGAATGTGACCGCCCTCGATGACGAGCACGGGACGATTGAGGTCAAGGTCGGGGAGGTGACCGGGCGCGTGGATCTTCTCCGTGAAGAGCGGTTCAACCCGACTCATCTTTCGCCGTCGCATTTCGTGAGCAAGGGAGCCGCGCTGCGCGTGCGAGTGCTGGACGATCCGAGTAGTTTGGAGGCTGCGGAGCCCGTCCGTCTGAGCTTGGAGCTTGGTCCGCAGGCGGCCTTGATCGCACTTAGTCCGAAGACTCGTGAAGTGCTGGCCGCCGTCGGTAGCTACGAAGCCACGTCAGGCGCCCTTGACCGGAGCGTTCAAGCGAAGCGTCAGCCCGGTTCGACCTTCAAACCCATCGTCTATAGCTACGCGCTCAACACGCATCAGGTGACCGCGGCGACGCGCTTTACATTTCCTGCGGACAAGGGGAACGAACCGGCAAATCCCGATGCCACAAATCCCGACGCGGTAAGCCCCGACGCGGCGAAGGAAGGAATCGTGTCCTTGTCGCTCCGGAAGGGGATCGCAACCAGCGACAATCGAGTGGCTTTGAGTGTCTTTCGTACCGTAGGACCTGAGCAGGCCGTAGGGTGGGCCGAAGCGCTCGGCATTCACTCTCATCTCGGCGCGGATGAGAGCCTCATGCTCGGATCTTACGAGGTTTCCGTTCTCGAAATGGCAAGTGTTTTCTCCGTTTTTGCCAGTGGGGGCACGGCGCAAGAGCCGACGTTCTTGAGCCGGATCGAAGGGCCGGGCGAAACGAACTTGCTCCAAGAGCGCACCCCCGCTCGTCGCGTGATGGATCCCGCCGTTGCCTACCTGACGACGGATCTGCTCACGAGCGTGATCACCGAGGGTACCGGAAAGCGTGCCGCTTCGCTCGGACGTCCGCTCGCGGGGAAGACGGGCACCACGAACAGGGCCAAGGACGCCTGGTTCGTCGGGTACTCCACGGATCTGGTCGTGGCGGTCTGGGTTGGTTATGACGATGCGGTGCCACTCGGTTGGGGGGAGTCTGGTGCAACGAGCGCGCTGCCGATCTGGATGGAATTCATGAAGGCGGCCCACGAGAAGAAGCGCGCGGCTCAGTTTCCGCGACCTCCTGGGATCCGGTCGGTCGAGATCGATCCAGAAACTGGGCTTTTGCCGCGCTTCGGTCAGGAAAATACGATGAAGGAGCTCTTTCTCACCGGCACGGAACCAGAGGAAGTGGCCCCGGAGCCGACTTCTCCCGACGAGGGAGGCGAACCAGAGGAGGAGAGCCCCCCTCCCGAACAGACACCGGAGGTCGAGTCTGTGTCGCCTCCACCCCCACCGCCCCCGCTGCCGCCGCCTCCTCCGCTCCCCGACGACGACGAGGTTCCGCCCTTTTGATCGTGGGGCTGGTCATTCGTCACATTTGCCCTTTCGGATCGGGAGGCTGGTTTTGGAGCGCAAGCTGCCTTCTAATGCGGTGCATGAAGTTGATCCGATGGTTGGCGGTCTTTTGCATGATCCCCGCCTGTGTTCCTCCCGCGTCGTCAGAAAGTCCCGAGGGCTCTGCTCCCGCGCCGCGATCTTCCGAGGGAGGGATCCCTTGGGCTCCCGGAGAGGAGCCTGGGAGTCCTGAGCAGAGCGCGCGGGAGATCCCTGACCAGGAACCGCGAGAAGCAGAAGCGATTTCTGCCGGCAAAGAGGACGGCGTGCTTGTGGAGGGGTCTAGCGGCGCGTGCAGCGGAAAGGCTCCGCCGGCCTTGCGCGCGGAGGTGGACGTGAGGGCCACTGAGACGCGCGCCTGTTATGACCGAATGCCCGCAGCGAAGCAGGGTGCTTCCGGAGAGGTGCGTGTGAATCTGCGGGTCAAAGAGAATGGCTCGGCAGAAGTGGTGAAGGTGCTCGCGGACTCACTCAAGGTACCCGCCGTCAGTTCTTGTATCATCGAGCGGCTTGAGAAGCCTTTTCAAGAGGCTCCTCTCGGCGGCTGTGTCGGGTTCGTGATCCCGCTGCAACTTGCACCAAATCCGGAAGAAAACGAGCAAGAGTGAGGCGCTGGGTACAGGTAGTCGCTACGAAGTCGCAGTTTGTGCCAAGGAAACCCAGTCATGGTCCTCGGGTCCGATGACCAGAAATGGCGGATTGAGCACTGATTCCTTCTGATTGTAGGTGAGGCTACGGCCCTCGAAGGTCACGACGCGCCCCCCCGCGTGAAGGACGACTGCGTGACCCGCGCCTGTATCCCACTCACTCGTGGGCCCGAACCTCGGATACACGTCGGCGGTCCCGTCGGCGACCTGACACATCTTCAGTGAGCTCCCAAATTGCATGAGTTCGTGCGGTCCTAGGCGCGCCAAGAAGGACAGCATCTCCGGGGATGCGTGACTGGAGCTCCCGATGACGCGCGGGGATCCAGAGCTTTTCTTGTTGATCGAGATGGCCTCAGCTTGTCCGCCATCTTTTTCGCGAAATGCGCCCAGACCTCGGGCGCCGAAGTAGCTGATGAAGAGTTCAGGAACATACACCACGCCCAGCACCGGCACTCCGTCTTCGATGAGAGCAATGTTCACGGTGTACTCCTTTTTGCCCTTGATGAATTCCTTGGTTCCGTCGAGAGGGTCGACAAGAAAGTATTCTTTCCAAACTTTTCTTTCGCTGAAGGGGACGGCTTTCGACTCTTCAGACATCACGGGGATGTCTGGGGCAAGTGCACTGAGCCCTGATAGGATGACTTTGTTGGAGGCGAGATCTGCGCTCGTGAGCGGGGAAGCGTCGCTCTTGAGGGAAACCTGAGAGGTTCGTCGCTTGTCGTCCAAAATGGCTTGTCCCGCGCTGCGGGCGAGATCCGTCAGGGCTTTGAGAAAAGAAGAACTGAGAAATGAAGCATCCATGTCTTTCGACCCTAAGAACGAAACTCGTGCCTGGGAAGGGGACAAGCAGGGGCCGCAAAAGTACGCTCAAGTGCAGAGATTTTGTGGAAACGCCGCGATTTTGTGGAAACGCCGCGATTTTGTTGAAGAGAGGCTGAAAAATATCGTGCCTGTCGCTACCGGAACGCTGCTGTCTCAGCGATACTTTCGTCATGCGCTTACGGACCCTAGCCGTGATCTCCGGCTTTGCTTTCTCGGGTTGCCTTTTGGGCCACAATCCCGATTTGCCGTTTGATATTGGCGAAGGGGACGGCGACGGTGATGATGGCGGCGACGGCGATGATGGCGGCGACGGCGATTCTACCGGCACGGGGGGTCAGGCGGAAGGCCCTGGAGCGGGCGGTGGATCTGGCGGAACCAACACCGGTGAAGGCGGAATGGGCGGCGGGTCGGACGGTTAGAACCTTCTAGATCGCGTTTTCGAAGGCTCGCCCGAATTCCATGGGCTGCGGTCGATCCTTGGGATCGAGCGCAGTGGCGGCGCGCATCAATTTGATCATCTCGGCGGGGTAACCGGCTAGTCGCCGCACGTCTTCGAGCGGTTGCTGCTTCATGTGAGCGAAAATCCTGTCGCGTGGACTCGCTAGTTCGTCAAAGAAGGAGCGTCCGGTGGTGATGTTGTAGACAGTGCCGGCGAGAGCGTAGACGTCGGCCCTACCGTCGAGTTCAACGGGATCGAGGACTTGATCGGGTGCGATGTATCCCGGTGTTCCGGCCACGAACTTGCCGGCGGCATCGGCATCGACCTTCATGGGGCGCACCATACCAAAGTCGATCAGTGCGGCGTTGAGCGGTCGCGTGGTCGCGGGATCTCTGTGCTGCAACGGGTCGAACCGCTGCCCTTTCTGCAGCGGGAGCCTCAGCCAGATGTTGGCGGGCTTGATGTCCCGATGAACGAGGCCGGCGCCGTGCAAGGCGGAGAGCCCAGAGCAGCAGTCCATGACCACCTGTTTGGCTTCAAAAAGCGTGAGCAGCCGCGCGGCCGCATACTCTTGCAGATCGGCGCCGATGAGCAGCTCAAGAACGAGGAAGGGAACGTCATTGGACACTCCTCGGTCGATGATGCTCACCACGTTGGGGTGATAGAGTTCGGCCATGGCCCGCGCTTCTTCCACGAAGGACGCTAAAATCCCTTCGCGCTCCGTGTCACTGGCGTTGTTCAGAGCTTCGACCTTCGGGATCTTGAGGACGAACAGGCGGTCCGCTCCCGGCCGCCTTACGAGCCAAACCTTTCCGATCCCACCTTCCCCCAGGGGCTTCACGAGTTCATAACCTTCGATCGTCTCGGGTTCGAGCTTCTTGCGCGAGGGCGGAGGCGGGGGCGTGCGATTCTTTGCTTCGGCTACCGTCGCTTCGACCAGCGCGGAGGTGATGGGGCCGAGGGAGGCAAACCAAACGTCGAGCACAGAAAGCTCTCGGGCGCGGACCGCGCGAGCGATGAGGGCGGCTACCCGAGGCGCGTTTTCTGTGGCCGTGCGGGACAGAGAATCGGCGCCGAAAGTCGTGGCCGGGTGCAGAGCCTTGACCGGATCGGCGAGAGCGGCTTGGAGCCTTTCGGCAGACACCACGAGCTCTAGGCACAGGGCGTCGAAATTGTCCGTACGCCCAGAGGCTCCCTCGAACTTGGCGAGGCAAACGGAAAGAGCCATGAGCGCCTGCGCAAGTTCCGTGCCCTCCGCATGGAGAGCGGCCAGAGCCTGTTCTGCCTGAGCTCCCCACTTCCCTTCCAGGAGGCCGGACGTCACGGCTGCGCGGATCTTGTCCGCTTCACTTCCACAGATTTCCAGCGCCCCGGCCTTGATCATGGGAAGAGCTGTCGTGAGCTGTCGAAGCATGGCGGGTGCATCGATGACGAGCGCCCACCAGGCGGCGAAGGGCCCGAGCCATTCCACGTCATCGACTGCTCCGAGGGCCGTTCCCCGAGTGGTATCGACCAGGCGCCAGAAGACGGCACCGACGGCGTCCTGCAAGGCGGGGGTCAGGGTCCGCGTTCCGTCCGCCACCCCTTCGAGCTTGCGCAACCAGAGGCAGGTCGCGTGTGCGGTAGGACCTCTCCCGGGTCCGAGTTCTGCATCCTCGCCGCAGGCGTCGAGCACATACCCCCCGAGGCGCACCGCCAAAATCTCAAGAGTGTTGTCGTCTAGGGGTGCTGTTCCCTCGGCCGCTTGCTTTCGTTCGGCTATTTCTTCCAAAAGCTCGATCGGTGCCTTGGCCATCATGTCCCAGGCGTCCGAAAGATCTGGTTCAGGGACCGCCTCGCCCCGGGGATGGGTCATGAGTTGAGGGCCCCATAGACGCAGGGCCATGGAACGAGCGCACCCTTCGACGGCGTTGATGCCAGCGGCGCGCTGACGGAGGGAGCTGTCACTCAGGCAAAGCGCGCGCGCATCCTCGAAAGTACGGCCCAGGCTGGCGGCGAAGCGCGCCGCACGCGCGTCGGCTTCTTCGTCGTCGTATTGAGCGGCGAGGTGGACCAAGTTCTCCAGCCCGAGCTCAAGATCGAGCGGATCGCGCTCCGCTCCATCGACCGGATCTGTGATGGCGATCACGCTGAGGTACGTGCGCCATTCGTGCAGATCGCGCTTGGTTGCCCGGCGGGCGAGGGCGCGAAGCTCGGACCACGGCCCTTCGATCTCATGACGTTTGTCCCCGCGGCGCCACAAAGCACCCAGCCCGCGAGCGAGCTCTTGAGCAGCGCGTCCACCGCCCTCACCCTTCAGAATGCGCGCGGCGAGTCTGTCCCAGAGCTCACGGTTTTGATGAAACAAGTACGGAGTACCGGCAGCGGCGGCGACGAGCGCGCGATCCTTGCTGGCAGGGTCGTTCAAGGCCGCCACGACATGCTGCCGCACGGTTCCCATGCCGCTCGCCGGCATGGAAGTCGAAGCGGTGATGGCTCGCTCGTGCAGGACGCGGGATTCTCCACCGAGCCAGTCGAGCAACATGCCCTGGAGGTGATCCGTCGTTCCGGCCAAAAGTCCGAGAGCGCGCGCCGCGTGAGTGCTCACAAGGGGTTCTGGGTGAAGAAGAAGGGGTTGCAGCACTTGCAGCGCGCGGCCGAGCATGTGCGGGGCCGTCATCGCAGGGACGCCGAGGGCGCAGAGTTCTAAACAGCGCGCAGCGAGCACTCGGCCTCGGAGGGAGCCGGTAGCAGGCAGGGCGACCAAGGCTTCAAAAGTTTCCTCTGAGCCGAAGATCCAGTCGCCGAGCTCTGGCATCTGAAGGGCACTTGCGCCCGCTTCCCAAATGAGAATTTCTAGGCGCGCTCGCGCTTCACGATTTTCCGGAAGGTTCAGTCTGTCGCCAGAGCCGAGCAGGGGCGCGCAGTCCAGGGCGTCGACGAGCGGTCCCTGAACGAGCCTCGCGCGAGAAACTTCCACGGAGTCTTCCGCGAAGCGTGCCACTTTTTGCGCGGCGGCGAGCAAGGGCGCCATCCGTACGTCTTTCTTCTCAATGGCGCTGCGGCACCAGGTGAAGAGAATATCGCCCTTCGGAGAAGGGAGAACCTCGCACAGACTGGACGAGCCATTCTTGGAACGAGTCAGTCCGGGCAGGGATTGAACAAGATTGTCGGCGGCGGCCTTGGAGTCTAAAGCGAGAGTCGATTCCGGATCGCGGCCTTCGCTTTTCCAGTATCCGTAGAGGGTCTCAAGCGGGGTGCGCCCTTCGGCCACTTTGGACGCTAGGGTTTCGAGACTCTCGTCGACCTTGGGCGGGATCATCTAGTCTGCGACGTTACCCCCGAGGTGCGGTTCCAACCAGAGCGAATGCCATGAAAAATGCGAGCTTTCGACGTGGATCGAGTGTGAGGATGGAGCTTGGTGTAGGCGCAGGAGCGAAGGTCCCGAGAGCGCGTAAGTCGGACATTTCTCGTGGTTCCAGTATGTAAGTTGCATTCTTCTCCCGGGGCTCTCATGCTGAAAAAGGGCCGTGGAAATCACCAAAGCGTTCGAATCCGAAGCAGAGTTGCAGGCGGAGTATGAGAGCAACTTGGTCAAGTCTCGTTCGTATGTCAGTGGAACGCACCCGGCAAGTGAGGGTGACTCATGCGAGCTCGTCCTCCTCCATCCGACCTCGGGCGAGTCCTTTTCTCTAAAGGCGACGGTGGTCTATCTCGCGCCCGCGGATCAACCAGGGGTTGGGCTTGAAATCGGCCCTCTCGATGTCGACGGAGAGGCGAGACTCTCGGCCTTTGTGTCCACGAGATCCGTCGGCTCCGAGCGCCCCTCCCTGCGCGCACCCAACATCAATGAGCATGTCCGTCACCTCAACTCTCGCGAGCGGGAGAAGATGGCCCGCATGGGTACCCTGACCGAACGCACGGCGCTCGAGCGCGCCTACGGGAACGTCGTCTGGGAGGCCCTCTTGACGAATCCTCAGCTGACGACGGGGGAGGTGGTGCGACTGGCCAAGAACGGCACCATCACCGTTCCTTTGCTCAACACGATCACTGGAAATCTGACCTGGCTCTCCAAGCCGGAAGTGAGACGCGCCCTTCTCACCAATCCCCGGCTCACGGCCGCTCATATCGAACGAGTGCTCCGTCACGTCCCGCCGAATGAGATGAAGCTCATGAGCAAACAGACGGCGTACCCGCCTCAGGTGCGGGCCATTGCCGAGAAAAAAATGGGACGCTGAAATCCTTTTCGCAGGGGTGTTTTCGCAGGGATGAGAACGCTCGCAAGCGTTCACGGCGCAGGTTCGGGCGTTGGGAGTTCGCTCGGTTTTTCAGGCTTCTCGCTCACTTCGGCAGGGGTGGGGCTCGGGACTGTTTCCGTGCTCGGGCTCGGCGGTTCTGTTTCTGCGTCGCTGGGGGTGGGCGTTCGGGTCGGCGCAGGTTTGGGAAGGGAGGGGGCGAGTCCGCTCTCGCCCTCCATCGAGTACACGCGTAGGCGTGCGTGCTTGTGGTTGGGGTCTACTTCCAGAATTTTCTTGTAGAGAGCGAGGGCTTCTTTTTCGTTTCCTGCCGCGGTCTCCAGATCCGCGAGGACCGCAAGCGCTTCCGGGTGTCCATCGCGGAGGCTGAGCGCCTTGGCTGCCCACGCCTTTGCGGTCTCTTTGTAGGCAGTTCCGGCGTAAACGGCTGCCATGCCTGCCGCGGCGTCGGCATTCGTGGGGCTCAGGGTGGCGGCGCGCCGGAGCAGCGACTCTGCCGCGGAGATCCCCCCAGAGCGGAGGCGAAGAGTCGCATGTTCTACGTACTGCTTGGCGACGAGATCCAAGGTCTTCTGATCTGTTTCGGGCACCTTGAGGGCGGTCACCCAAACGGTTTTCGCCTGGGCTGGATCGCCTTTTTGGCTGTAGACATCGCCCACGAGTTCCAGAGTTTTGACGCGCTCGGGCCTCACTTTCTGAGCCTCTGCGATCCAGCGCTCGGCGAGAGCAGGTTGATGTTTGATCAGGTAAAGTTCGACGAGTTCTTCGATAGCGAGGCTCTCGTCATGGCCGAGCGAAGCTTCGCACAAGAGGACATGGGCCTCGTCGTAACCGCCCAGCATCAAGGCTTTCCGTGCCTTTGACCAAGCCAGAGCCGCGCGCTGTACGCCGCCGGCTTTCACGGCAGCAAGATCAACGACCACTTCGTCGCACGATTTCATCTCTTGCTCGGGTCCAATGGCCCATAGGGGGTCGCCGCTCAGGACCGGAGGTTGGTTTCCGTCTTGGACCTCCTCGGCCGGCTGAGCGACTTCGGCAGTGGTTTCTTGAGCCGGGGCATCGAGAGCGCTCGCTTGTGTTCCTGATTGCTCTTTTGCTGAGTGCTTCTTGTAGAGGAAAAAGCCCCCACCGGCGGCTGCGGCGAGAAGAAGGCCCGCGAGCGCAAATCGCGCCCCACCACCGGATCGTTTTTCCACGGTCGTGGCTTGGTTCGCGGCGGCGGCCGCCTTGCCGACGTGCGCATAAAGGTCGATAGCAGGTGACGCGACCTCTGGTGGATTGCTCGGGGGGACCGGGTCAAGCTCTGCGATCTCCTCGATGTTCACCGGAGGCGGAGGCATCTTGGGGCCCTCGCTTCGCTTGCCTTGGATCTCGGCCACCATCTTGCTGACGTCGGTGGCAACGGTCTCTTCATCCATCTGCAAGTCAACGATACCGCCGCCGATGAAAGTAGGCCGATCATCTTCGTCCACCTCCGCGCTTGGCGTGGGCGCAGGGGGGGGCCTAGTGACCCGGGTATCTTCAGGCGCGTGCCTCGCGTCGGCAGAAAGCTGAGGGATTTGAGGAATGAGCATGCGAAGGTTGACGACTCCTTCCTGCTCATTACACAAGCGCTCGAAGGGGACGGCGACGATCTTTGCGCTTCGGAGTGCCTGATCCGCCTGAAAGAGCTGGAGCCATACCTGACCGCTGCCCTTGAGGCTGTGGCCGTCGGCGAGCACGAGGGTCGGACCGAAGGCGCGCACCACCGGCCAGTTCGTTTGAGCGACGTCGAGCGGGACGAGTCGCGTTTCGATTCCGGCGTCACGAAGGGCGCAGGCGATGAGATCTCCGCGCGTCATGTTGGTCTCAGCGACGACGGCTCGCGCGGTGGTCGAACTGGAAGGGGCCTCTGAGGTTGCTCTTGGGGGCGAGTCGGCTCGGGGGGACAGCGCTTTTTGGGACAACGCTGGGGGCGGTGGCGCCTGGGCCGGCGAAGTTGCCGCAGGGGACAGGGTAACCGCTTCGTGGGGGGAAGGCCCAGGCTCAGGCGCCTTCGCTTCTCGGACAGGGATGTTGAGAGGTCGTTTTACGGGAGCGGGAAGTGGGGAGAGTCCTGCCGAGACTCCGGGATTCGCGCCGGGTAATGGGCCCTTCGAAACCGCGCGAGGGGGGGCGACGGGAGGGGACAGGTTTTTAGGGGCCGCACTGATCTTGGGCGGCACTTCGAGCGTCTTCGGCGGGGGCGCCGGTTTCGAGACCATGGAGACTGCGGGCGCTTGCGCCTTGGAGGTCGGGCCAGGGATCCCGGGTCGGACTGGTGCCACCGCTGGCGCTGGCGCTCGGGGAGCTGCGCTCAGGGTCACTGTGGGTTGTTTGGCATGTGTCGGGATGGAGAGGGGAAGTTTGGCCGCCATGCTGGCGGAGGGCGGGAAGGTTTTCTCTGGGCCCTTCTTGGCCAGCATGACGATACGGGTCGCGATGACGGGTTGAGCGATGTCCGTCGCTAGGAGGGAGACGACGACCGACCGATCGAGCTTGCGGAGTTCTACGAGATCCTTGCGATCGGCGAGGACGAGCAGCCGTACCCGCCGCTCGTCCTTGTTTTCTCGCAAGACGTTCACCGTTTGTTCGGCGCCCTCCTGGCCGATATGGACGACCAGCGCCGGTTCGACGAGAGCCATCAGGCTTTTGAACTCTTTGACGTCGGAATATTCGACCGCCAAGTTCTGCTTTTCTAATTCGCTTCCGAGCGCGACGTCAGGCTCCGCCTGACTCACGAGCAATACCGTAAGATCGTCCACCATGCTTCGCCGCTGCCCACAGTACAGCTCGCTCGGCGTGTCGTCACCGGAGCGCGCCGTTCCGGTCAAAAAAGGCCCGAGCCCCTGCCCAGGGCGAGAGGTGGAGGAGCGCTTATATTTACGGATTTGGACCGCGGGTCAGGGACATTTCCGGGGAAGCGGCAGAAATGAGAGGGATTCTCGCCCACTGAGAGAGCTCCCATTGCTACCTTCTCAAGTGGAAGTAGGGAGGCAGAGTACCTCCCCGAAAGGACTCACTCATGAAGCGAAACACGATCTCCCGGTCCCTGCTCCTGGTGGCCACGCTCTCTGGACTCGCCTTGGTTTCGGCCTGTGGCGGTGCGAGTGGCGGTGGAGCTCAGGGGGCACAGCCAAAGTCCAATCGTCCGGCGGACGACGCACCCATTGAAACGCCTCCCGACCCGCCACCGGTGACGGCCAACCCGCTTTTGGGCGCGAAACTGTTCGTCGACCCGAACTCGACGGCGATGCTGAGAGCCAATGCTCTTCGCGCTGAGGGTAAAGTGGAGGACGCAACCCTGCTCGATAAGATCGCTCAGCAGCCGCAGGCTCTTTGGATGGGCGACTGGAACTCGGATATTTTCCGCGCCGTGCAGCACTTCGTGGAACGCGCTCTGAAAGACGGGGCCGTTCCCGTCATGATCGCCTACAACGTGCCCTACCGCGACTACGGGGCGAAGCATTCTGAAGGCGGTCTCGCAACGAAGGAAGCCTATCAACGATGGATCCGTAACGTGCATTCCGGGATCGGTGACAATCCCGCGGTCGTCGTGTTGGAGCCGGATGCGCTCCCCGGGGTGAGTGAGGGAAGCCCCCTTCCGCCCAACCTGCGCGAAGAGCGTCTTTTTCTGATCAATGACGCGATCCGCGTCCTTCGACAGAATCCCAAGGCGGCGGTGTACATCGACGCCGGTCACGCGGCGTGGGTTCCCGCCGAAGAGATGGCAGAGCTTTTGAAGAAGGCCGGCGTGGAGCACGCCAGCGGTTTTTCCATCAACACCTCCAACTACCGAACCACCGAGGAATGCCTCGAATATGGGCATAAGATCTCCGAGCTGATCGGAGGCAAGCACTTCATCATCGATACGAGCCGTAACGGCGCTGGCCCCTACCTGGAAGCCAAGACCGAGGAAGAGGCCTGGTGCAATCCTCCGGGCCGCAAGATCGGAAAGCCTCCCACGACGGACACGGGCGATCCCCTGTGCGACGGATTTCTTTGGCTGAAGCGGCCTGGGGAATCGGACGGCGAGTGCAACGGTGGCCCCAAGGCCGGCGTGTTGTGGCTTGAGCAAGCTCTGGGGTACGCGCAGTAGTCGTAACGGGTGCTCCCCTTCGCGGTGCGGCACCTTCAATCCCGGCAGTGCTCAGGCTACGCCTTGCGCGCTGGCGGGGTCCCTCACGCTGCGTGCTCTCTGGCGCATCGACGAGTTTCAAATGGGGCACGAAATGCAACGCATTGTCATTGACTGCATGTGAGCGCCAGCTCCGCGCGCGCGAGGGTCCCGAATTTGGGGTGCGGCGTGGTGCATTAGGGTTCATTGCCAAACTGCTGGTGTTGCTTTCGTGCGCGGCGCGTTGCGCCGCTCGCTGTTTGAAGGTGCCCAGTCGTAAAAACGCCTCCGCTCGCGCTCTCAGATGCGCTCGCTGCGGCAGGGCGCTCGTATCGCGTACACCATGGACGCGATTCAACACTTTTGTGCAAACTTTCCCCATGGCCTCCCGTAAGAAAACCATCTCCGAGCAAAACTTCCAAGCGTTGGTGCGCAAATTCAAAAACATTCGCGACACCTCCGAATCCGTCTCCGTCGATTCTAAACTCGAAACCTATTGGAGCTACGGCAATCTCATCGTCGAAGAGCAGCTCCTCGATGATGTCGGGTACCACCACTCAGTGCTGCGGGACCTCGCAGTGGAAACCGGCATCTCGCTGCGCATGCTCCAGGACTCCGTCGCTTTTCGGCGCAGTTACGATGAGCCTCCTCTGGGCACAGGGCTCTCTTGGGCCCATGTCCGCGCGCTCGCGACCCTGCCGTCCAAAAAGCTCCGCGACTTCTACTCGCGCATGACGCGCAGAGAGGCCTGGACGAGCGCCGAGCTGCGCAAGGCCATCAGCTCAGAGTTACACGCTGGCAACAAAACAGGAAAACCAAAGTTGAAAAGGCCCCAAGAAGCCTCCTACCTCTACCAAGCCAAAGAAGCACGCGTCATCGATGGCGACACACTCGAAGTCCTTATCGACCTCGGGTTTTCTTCGTTTACTCTCCAGCGCATCCGTCTCGCCCAAATCGACGCTCCCGAAATCCGCACAGCAGCGGGACGTGCTGCACGCAACTTCCTCGTAGAGCTTCTCGCCGACTCAAAGACCATTGTGCTCCAAACTCGGAAGAGCGACCTGCACGGCAGATACGTGGCGCATGTCTTTGCTTCTTCGAGAGAGATCACCATCGACGCATGTTTCAAAAACGGTCTCTTCCTCAATGACCTACTCATCCAAAACAAGCACGCGCGCATCGTCGGATGAAAGACGCTGACTAAGATGCTTTCCACGCGCCGGAGTGGCGGGCTTTTTTGGTCGGCGCACCCTCTGCGCCAGCGCCCAGAGAGCGCAATCTTTATATCTTATAAATAAACCCAAGCCAGCCAGGAAACCTCCGCGCTGGCACAGATGCCGCGCCCTGAGAGACCAAAGCCCGCCACTCCGGCGCGCGGAAAGGTCCGTTATGTCATCGTCTCCATTCTTTTCATCTCAATCGTTCCACACCCCCGGGCTCGCTCGGGAGGTGTTGCTCCAGCAGCGTGCACATTTCATGCGCTTTCATCCAACTCCTTCGGAGTCCCTTCTTTGGTCTCAGCTTCGGGCGCGCAAGCTCGGGGTCTCCTTCAAACGCCAGGTTGTTGTCGGCAACTTCATTGCCGATTTCGTTGCTCCTGCTGCTGCGTTGATCGTGGAGGTGGACGGGGACGGTTACCATGCGCTTCGCACCCGCGCCGATGTGGCGCGGGATCAAAAGCTCATCCGCGCCGGGTACACGGTGCTTCGCGTCCCCGCCTCGCTCGTGGAGCGCCGGCTGGCTGATGCTGTTGCTTGCGTCGCCAAGGCTCTCTAGCCGGCGTGCTTTGCCCCTGAGCCGGCTTCGCCGGCTCGGGGGCTTTTCGTTAGGGTCGGGTTTTCAGGGAGCACGGCGCCGAAAAGACGCGAAAGTTGCTTCCGTTTCGGAAGCTACTTTGTGAGTGGTTTATATCACATGAGCGAGGGATTTCCGGAGGAATTCTCCTTCATTGGCATGGCAATCACGAAGCGTTTGATCGTGAATGGGAGGCAGAATGCGGCTTCCCGCCCACCCCATTTGGTTTGCGTCGGGTGACGTCGGCTCCCACAGACACTGGAGACTCAATTTCACTGAACATAAGGGCACCTCCGTTTTGATCACGGTTGCATCAACGTTTTTGGTTCACTGGTTTCACACCATTCCAGAGCGCGGAAGCCAACAATGGACCAGTCAGACTCTTGCGAGGCCCAAAACACTACGAAGCGTTGTTCTGGAAAGAACAAGTAGGCTTCCACTTCTTTCGACAAATGCACCACAGCGTCTGGCACGGCTTCATCCATCCAGATTCCAAGTTCTGACGCATCGAACTCCTTCACACCCCACAAACCCGATCCCGCGCAAGTGTTCTCATCGTATGGTCCGCGATCCGCGTCGGGCAGAGTCATCCTTGCCTGATACATCAGCGGGCCTTCGCTCCCGAATGCCTCTGCCGCCATTTGCAACGTACCAGTTTGACTGAAACTACCAGCGTAGTTGCTAATCCAAACTGGTTCGCGGCGTTCGGAAAACAGCTTTTCCAAAGTTTCCAAGTCGTGGGCGTTGAACGCAGAAATAAACGAACTGATTCTGGACTCCAACCGCGCGACTTCATCATGGCCGTTCGGTTGTCCTGGCTGGGAAGCTACGGATATCGAGCGACTTTGTCCGCATCCCGAGTTCAAAGCCGCAAGGACGCAAAGCCCCCCAAAACCCATCCGATTGAGAGAACGCCCATCCACGATGTTCACAACAACCCTCTACCTTTCGCGGCGTGGAGCCCGCACTTGGTCAGTTTTCGGATCGTAGCCAAGCAAGAGGTGTCGATCTGCACGCGCATTGTCGTCTCCAAGATTTGTGTGACTCGCGTTTGTCAGTCCTTCGACCTTACCTTCTGCACGACTGGGATGCTTAAACGCTATTTCGCCATGTGCGTAGGTGTCGGCCTCGGTGAGACCGTACTCACTTTGGAGTTGCCCAACGAGCCAAGTAGCAGCTTGGATCTGTTTGTCAGTCAACTTCTGGTACTGCCCTGTTCTCGCGTCGTAGGACGCGACAAGTTCGATTCCAATAGACTCCGTGCTCTTTGGATAGTCGGCTGGAGCGTTTGGATCCCCGGCCGGCCGTTGCCTCGTCGGCCCCACATGGTTTAGTGACTTCGTGAGTGAAGCGGCTTGAACTATGTTGCCCTCTCGATCAATAGCAAAGTGCGCCGCAGCGTTCGGAGAAAAAGAACTCGCCATGCTGCTCGCGCTGGGATCCGGGAGGTTATTTCGCTCCAACGTTTCCGCGTCGTGGGCTGTGTAGTGCAAAACTATCGCTTCAGGATTAAACGGCCATGGTCGTTCTACACTAGTATTTCGCTCAACCGAAACTGTTAAGGGACTGTCCGAACTCACATTCGTCAGGCCAGCGCTGTCAACGGAAAAGTCATCGGGGTCGAAGGCTTCTGGTTGTTGAGACTCCATCGTTTGGGTCTGCTCTTGCTGAGTGTCCAGCTTCGTTCCGGCCCTCGCAACCGCAGCAGCTGCCTTCCCTGCGTTCTCACTCTGCATCATCGCGCTGGTCGTAGTCGATGACGCAGCAGCTGCCTCTCCTGCAGCCTTCCCTGCCGTCGCAGCCTTCTCATCTCGTCCGCCGAAGAAAATTCGAATGCCTCGAACCGTGTCCTGGATGAATCCATCGGTCCCTTGGGGATCAGATTCAAGCAGCGGCGTGCCTCGCCCGTAAGCGTACATGTTGAGGTCTGGTCTCCCTGGACTTCTGACCGCGAGCGGATCCGCAGCCGTCCACCGCCCGAGCCACGCCGCGTAATACCGCGCACCATGATAATAAAGCCCGGTAGATTCATCGCGCTCCTTACCCGTATACCGATACCGCTTCGCCGAAACCTCCGCGCCACTCGCCGCCGTGTGAAACGCGGTGGATCCATATGGATGATACTCTTCATATGAAATGACACCCGCCGCTTCGTTGAGTTCCATTGAAACACTATCCAGATGATTGCCGAGCTGGAAGCGCCAGCGACCCACGGGGCTGGCCACTACGTCTTCATCCTCCACGGTGGCAGTCTCCACCATCGCTACGCGCCGCGCATCATCCATCACATGGATCGTCTCGCGCTCCAATTCGAGTGCATCTCCAATGTCGCCGCCCCAATGACGGAAGATTTCATACCCTCCCAAGTAGATGCGTTCTTCGGTGATGCCGTTGTGGACGTACACTTTGCGCACACGCTCACCGCTCATGTCGTAGGTGAAGCAGGTGTGTTGTCCTCCTCCCCCAGAGCGCTCGGTGTGTTGCAAACGGTCAGCAAAGTCCCACGCCATCGTGGACAAGTGGGGCATCGTCACCATCGACCCGTGAGAGTCATAGGTGTAGGTCGCGCTGTGTTGTTCTGGTAAATCTCCGGGGACACTCGTCGCGTTGAGACGATTGCTCGTTGTCGCGTAATCGTAACTGCGAGTCCAGTTCGTGCTCGTGGATTGATGGCCGATGCGGTCGATGTTGCCGACTTCATCGTACTCGAAAACTTCTTCGTAACGCTCCAGTGCTGTGAGGTCGTTGGCGTGGGGGACGCTACCGCGAGCTGGGTCGGTATCATTCGGTTGCTGTCCGGGATGCTCTCTCCCTTCCGCATAGGTGAGTCGATAGAGCGCGTCATAACGGTAGAACCCCGTTCCGCTGACGGGTGTGCTGCCACTGAAGAGCGGGCTCGTGGTGGCGTGGTCCTGCACTTCGGTGATGTTGCCGACGGCGTCGAAGAAGTAGCGCAGGTCTTGGAGCACCACGCTGTCGCTCGTGCGCGTGGTCAGGAGACGAGTGAGGCGGAAGGTCTTCTCGTCATAGGTGTAAGTGATACTGTGAGAGACATCTCCGGTCGTGGGATTGGCGTGCTCACACAGGATGCGCTGGCCTCGTGCGTTGTAGTCGAGGTTATCCACCACAACTTGTTCACTGCCTCCGCGCACTGCAACGTGAAGCTGTTCGAGAAAGTTGGCTTCGTTGTAGACAGGGCGCGTCACGCTCGGAGCTGGAGAGGTAGCGCTCGTCGGTGACGTAGCGAGCACCACCCGATTCAGCGCGTCATACTCCGTCTCTGTTGTGAAGACTTCAGCTTCAAGGCTGCTTGCTGCGGTTGATTCAAGTGTTGCCGGGTTAGTGATACTTGCGAGCGCGCTCCAATCAGGAGTTGTTTGGTAGGATTGCGCCAGTGTGCGCGTCGCTTCAAGCACATTGCCCTTGAAATCGACACTGACGGTCTTCACCTTTCCCGCCGTGTCAAACACGAGATGCACCTGCCCTCGCAGGTTGAGGGCTTGCGCGGGGCTGGGGTTGTTTGGGTCGGAGGAAGGTCCACTCGTATCGAGTGCCTCCCCGTAACTCATCCGCGCGGCGAGAAACTCCGTAGCGCCGAGCGGTTTCACCCAGCTGTGTGTCGGCCTTTGCGCGTCGTCGTACTCCGCTCGACTTGTAAAACCGCGTGAATTGTAGGCACGCAGTGGCTTGCCAGCGACATCCTGGATGGACAAGCGTTCGCCTGCGTCGGGTGAAGTGACAAGGAGCCTTCGCTGAAGCACATCAAACGTCTGCTCAATCGTCGTATTACCACGCGCATCCGTAATGCTCAGGGTGTTCCCTTCAATGTCGAGTTCAGTCCGCGTGGTGTAAAATGCTGTGACTCGGCCGGAGCCGGTACCGGTGACGTTGTGCGCAACGCTCTTGTAAGGTCGCCCGAGTGAATCAAGGTGCACCACGGTTGGCGTGGCTGCGTGCTGTGCACTCAGCCACGCGGCCCGGGTATCCGGGTTGCTCGGCTCGCTCGCCGTCGGGCTCGGAGAACCGCGCTCCGCATACCACTCGCTTTCCAAGACGCTATCGTTCTGATCCCACGTCTCTTGCTGCCAAGAATCAAAGACGACCTTTGTGAAGGTACCGTCAGGAAGGTCCGTCTGAATGACTCGATCGATCGAGTCGTAGCGAATGATCGGCGTCACACCCCAATCGACCAAATCTTCTTCGGGCTCAAACGCACTCGTCGAGGAGAAGAAGGGCTCGTATTGTTTGACCGGATTCCCTTTATTATTGAAAACAGTGCGCCCCGTCCCCACCCAGCGTTCCGTCACGTTGCCGAGGATCAAGTCTCCGTTGGTGTCGCGCTCTAGCTCTCCTGTGATGGAGTCACGCAGCGGTGCATCTCCCGGCTCTGCCTGCACCTTCTGCTGAATGACTCGCCCGAAGCCGTCGCTGTACGCAAAGCTCGTTTGAAACTTCGTGTTGCCGTCGGTTGCGCCGTGGGTTTCTTTGGCGATGGTTTTAACGAAGGCCGGCTCTTGTCGATCCTGGTACGCCAGCAGATCGTATTCGAGGCGTGTCGTGGGGTCGTCGATGGTGTCGCCTTCGTTGCTGCCGTCGTCTTTACCCATGACGGCCGTCGCGACGACCATGCCGAGCGCGTCGAACTCGACTTCCGATCGATTCAAATTGGGATCGGTGACGAGCTTTGGCGCGAGGACTCGGTAGTCGTTCTCGCTCGTGACGACGTTGCCCACCGGGTCGGTCGCGCTTTCGGGCAGTAGCTTGTGCGTGTCCCAGGTGACGAATGATGCGCCTCCGAAGGGATCGATCGCAGAGACAGGCAAGTAAAACTCGCTCGGTGAAAACACCGCCCTTCCGCTCTGCGTCCAGTAGTAGCCGGTTTCTCGTTCGATGTAGGCGCCTTCACTCGTGAGTAGCGGAGCGTTGAAAGCGTTGGTGCTGTTTGTCAGCTCGTCGCTTTTATCGATGAGCAGCGCGACGTTTCCCGGTGTCAGCGCGAGTTGATACGTTTTATAAGGCAGCGCTCTTAGGCCCACTTGTCCGAAAGCGGCTTCAGTCGATGCGTTGTCGGCGTAAAAGGTCTGCTGTTGTCGGTCGAGCAAGCGTCTCTGCACACCGCTCGTCGGCGGCTCGTCGAAGTCTAAGTCGTTGGCTGGGTTGAGGGCATCGAGGGTAGTGCGGAGGTTGCTTACGCTGATCAATCCCGCCCCAGCATTCGGTAGGCTGAGGCCGGTCACCTCAAAGCTGCGGCTCTCGATCTGCGTTGCTGGGCGGTAAGGGCTGGGGTTGACTCCGCTTTCGCTGTCTTGGCGAGCACACTCCGCCTCGCTCAGCGTCATGTAGTCCCGCTGTTGTTCCGCATCACCGCTTGCCCGCCCGTAAACGATGCTCGCGCTCCGCTTCACAGTGCCGTATTTTGGGGGTGCTCCCCTTCGCGGTGCGGCACCTTCAATCCCGGCAGTGCTCAGGCTACGCCTTGCGCGCTGGCGGGGTCCCTCACGCTGCGTGCTCTCTGGCGCACGGGCGAGTTTCAAATGGGGCACATGGGGCAGCTCATTATCATTAGCTACATGTGAGCGCCAGGTCCGCGCGCGCGAGGGTCCAGAATTTGGGGTGAATCGTAGTGCGCTTGCAGTTGCTGCACTGCCGGAGCCTTGCCGTGAGCGGCGCGTTGCGCCGCTCGCTCGGAGAAGGTGCCCAGTCGTCAAAGCGCCTCCGTTCGCGCTCTTTTTGCGCTCGCTTCGGCTGGGGCGCTCACCCACAGTCGGCGAAAAATACACCTCCGCCCTCGTCCAAGCGTTCCGTTTGATTCACACAAACGTCGCCCGGGATCTCTGGATGTCATCAGCTTTCGATGAGTAGCGTTCCTTCTATGCACCTCCCTCTTCAGTTTCTCGTTCTCACACTCGCTGGTTTCATCCAGCGTCAGCAGCAGGAAGTCATCGACTACCTGCTGGAAGAAAATCGCGTGCTCCGACAGCAGCTTCACGGCCGCCGCCTCGTGTTCACCGACGCCCAGCGCCGCAGGCTTGCCATCCGAGCCACACGACTTGGTCGAGCCGTGCTCACGCAGCTCTCCACCATCGTCACTCCCGACACTTTGCTCCGCTGGTACCGGCGTCTCGTCGCTCGAAAGTACGATGGCAGCTCTCGGAAAAGGCCAGGACGACCTCCTGTGCCAGATGAACTCGAACAGCTCGTTCTGAAGCTGGCCAGCGAAAACCCCAGTTGGGGCTACACGAGAATCCGCAGCGCGCTGTCCAGCCTCGGTCATCAGGTCGCTCGCGGTACAATTGCCCGCGTGCTTCGGGAAAATGGCTTTGACCCCGCTCCTGAGCGAAAGTCCACCTGGACCACTTTCCTGAAATCGCACTTCGGAGCCATTGCCGCTACTGACTTTTTCTCTGTCGAGGTCCTGACCCGCGCCGGTCTCGTCCGCTACTTCGTGCTCTTCATCATCGATATCAAGTCGCGGCGCGTCGAAATCGCCAACATCTCCGCGCAGCCCTGCGGACAGCTCCTCGAACAGATCGCACGCAATTGGACTGACTCCTTCGATGGCTTTCTCCGCAAACACCGCTACCTCATCCATGATCGCGATCCACTTTTCACCAGGGACTTCGCCTCCATCCTGCGCGATGCGGGTGTGAAGACCGTTAAGCTACCACCCCACAGCCCTAATTTGAACGCTTTTGCCGAGCGGTTCGTGGGATCCATTCGGCGAGAATGTCTCGACCAGATCATCCCCCTCGGTGAACAACACCTCCGGCTGGTCGTTCGAGAATTTGTCGAGCACTACAACGCTGAACGGCATCACCAAGGGCTGCGCAACAGACTGATCGACCCCGAACCGATGCCCGAAAATGACAACGGCTCGATCCATTGTCGCCAAAGGCTCGGTGGACTTCTGAACTTCTACCATCGCGGGGCCGCTTGATTTTGGGGTGACCGAGTTTTTGGACAGGACGAGGGCACGTCACTAGCCGAGAGGTGAAGGCCTAAGGCCCTTGGACCACGCTTGCCGGGCCTCGCGCGCGCACGCGGATACCAACGTGGAGGTACCGAGCAAGAGCTGCCTTCGCGTCCAGAGCCAGCTCATGGCTATTTTCGTCCCGTGATGTACTCGCGAGGGGTTGCGTCGAGCAGTTCGCGAAAGACCCGATGAAACTGCGCATAGCTGCCGAATCCCGCGTCGAGGGCCGCTTGCATCAAGTTGCCCCCGCCAGGAGCCACGAGGTTGAGAAACCGCTCCAAGCGCAAACGGTTCTTGTACTCGACCAGAGACACTCCCATTTCCTCTTTGAAGGCGTGGGTCAGTTTGCTGGCGCTCACCGCGAATCGTTTGGCGAGTTCGCGCCCTGAAAGGGACGGATCCTGATGCAAGGCGTGGACGACCGAAATGACCAGAGAGTCCCGGTCGTCGTCACCGACCCGGGGCAGTCTGGCGAGCAGGGACTTCCACGGGAGCACTTCGCTTCCCGCCCGCAGATCTTCGATGACGCCCCCCAGGATGCGGCAGAAAATGGCGGTTTGCATTTGCAGCGCCTCAGACACAGGGCTGCCCGTGCGGGCGGAGTCGTTGCAATAAAGCCCCAAGGGGCCTCGGCGCCCCAGGATGGGTGTGATCACGTTCCAGCCATGGCCCGCCACCCGTGGTTCGCCGTCCACGTCTACGATGAGCGGTGCGTCTGAGAAGACCATCCAGCGCGCGACGCCGGCGATGGCCTGAGCCGTTGCCTCCCGGTGGTGGAAACCAGCATTGAAGTACAGGTGGTGCTCGTCCGTCGTCTCTCCTTTGAGACCGGTCCCCCAGGTTCCGCACAAGCGCTCGCCGGTTTCGTCATAAAGAAAAAGAGTCGTCCGCTCGAGTCCGATGCGATCACGTCCCAGCTCAACGGCGCGACGGAGCACCACGTCGAGATCTCGGTAGGTGACGAGCTCATCGGCTGCACTGAGAATGTCCGCGGGGCCCGTCCCTCCGGAAATAGTGATGGGAGAGCCGGGATTGTGTCCGATCACCGTCGGCCAATCGACTTCCTTTCGGGGTCTCCTGCCACTGCCGCTGCCACTCACGGGTCGCCATTGTGTCAAGAACCTTGGCGGAAACCAGAGCGGACTCCCTTTTGTGTGACCATGACCCAGGGATTTGGCATCATGAGGTCCTATGGAACCGCTCCAGCTCTCCCCGACCTGGTTTGTTCGCCCGGACGAGCTTTCGGTCAGGTTTGTCCGTAGCGGGGGTCCAGGCGGACAGAACGTCAACAAGGTGGCAACCAAAGTGGAGCTGAGGTTTTTCCTATCCGCCTCTTCAGCACTTTCTGAGGGACAAAAGGCCCGCTTTCGCGAAATCTATCCTTCGAGTCTCACGCGCGCCGGGCATTGTGTCCTCTTCTGTGACGAGCATCGTTCCCAGATCGCCAACCTGGCGGCCGTACGCGCCCGGCTGCGGGCGATGATTCTGCGTGTGCAGCGCCCGCCGCTCGTGCGTCGACCGACCCGGCCCAGCCTGGGTGAAAAGCGCAAGCGTCTTTTCGAAAAGAAGAAGCGCGCTGAGGTGAAACGGCTCAGGAAGTTGCCGTTTGAGTGACCCTCAGCGGGTTGAGTGACCCTCAGCGGGCTTGGGCCCTGCGGCGGCCTCCGGCGCCACCACCACCACTACGGCCACCGGGCTTGCCGCCGGCCGAGTAACCGCCGCCCCCCGAAGGGCCCCTTGCGGAGCGTCCGGAGGGGCCGCGGGGACGACGGTGCTCCGAGCGCCCGCGGCCGTTTTGACCCTGCTCCACCTTGGGTTTCGTGGCGTTGAAATATCGGGACTTGAGATCCGTCTCGGGGGGGACTCCGTGCTCGGAGGCGTAGGGGTGGTCGATGACACGAGGAACATTCAGACCGATGAGCTTTTCGATGTCTTCGAGGTAGTAGCGTTCGGATCCTTCACAGAAGGAGGCTGCCTCACCCCCGCGTCCGGCACGCGCAGTTCGACCGATGCGATGCACGTAGGTTTCGGGGATGTTGGGAATGTCGTAGTTGATCACGTGTGTGACTCCGTCCACGTCGATGCCGCGCGCGGCAATGTCGGTAGCCACGAGGACTCCCAGCTCCCCTTTGCGGAACCCTTCCAGGGCGCGTGTGCGGGCTCCTTGCGACTTGTTGCCGTGAATCGCCGCAGCTTTGATGCGTGCCTTTTCCAGATGCTCGGCGATGCGGTTCGCTCCGTGTTTGGTTTTTGAAAACACGAGCACTCGGGCGAAGGCGGGATCGCTCAGCTTGTCGACGAGGAGTTTGGGCTTGTCCTTCTTTTCCACGAAGTACACGCTTTGGGAGATTTTCTCTGCCGTCGACGACACGGGAGTCACGCTGACATGGACCGGATCCACGAGCAGTCCGCTGGCCAGTTTGCGGATTTCCGCGGGCATGGTGGCCGAGAAAAAAAGCGTCTGGCGCTTGGCTGGCAGCTTGGCTGTGACCTTCTTCACGTCATGGATGAAGCCCATGTCGAGCATGCGGTCGGCTTCGTCGAGAACGAAGACCTCTAGATGCGCCAAGGATACGAATCCGCGATTCATGAGGTCGAGCAAGCGGCCTGGAGTCGCGACCAGAATATCGACCCCGTCCTTGAGTGCTTTGATTTGGGGTTTCTCTCCGACTCCGCCGAAGATCACCGTGTGGAAGAGGTCGAGGTTTTTCCCGTAGGTCTCGAGGTTGTCACCAATTTGAGCGGCAAGTTCTCGGGTCGGCGTGAGGATGAGGGCACGAATGCGTGGCTGGTCACCGGCGGACTCGTCGATGCGTTGGAGGATGGGCAGGCAGAACGCAGCGGTCTTTCCTGTTCCGGTTTGGGCACAGCCCAGAACGTCCTTTCCAAGCAGCGCGGGGGGGATCGCGGCCTCCTGGATCGGGGTCGGAGTTTTGTAGCCAGCGTTTGCGACCGCGTCTTTGATTTCCGCGATGAGATTCAGATCATTAAAAAGCACGGGGCGAGGGCTGGCACAGGTTCTCCCTCAGGTAAAGGAAATCGGCGACGATTGTCAGGATTCGCTCTGCCTGCGACCGGTGATGCACATGTAGACCTCGGCAAAAGCGACCATGATCATCGGTAGGGCGACGAAGAACCCCACCACCAGCGCCAGCACACTGAGCACCATGACAAAGGCGCAAGCAAAGCTGAAAAGCAGCAAGGCGCCCTTCTGGCCGTTCATCATTTCCCAACTTTCCGAGACCAATTCTACGACGCCGAGGTTGGTATCCGCCAGGAGCGGAATGGTCAATGACCAGCCGAGGGCGAGGATCACTCCGGGAACGATCAAGAACAGGAACCCCAGGCTGATGCCCGCGTAGAGGACGATGAGCAGGAGGATTCCGGTCAAGAGGCGGTTCATGCCGGAGAAGAACATTCCAAACTCCACGGGCTCGCCTCGGGCCGCCGCCAGGGCCACCCGGAACTGTCCTATCGACAGGTAAGCTCCAACGATGATGGCCAGGGGGAGGGTGGCCAGCGCGCTGATGGCCTCGGCGAACGGTCCCACAACCCCCGACTGACTCAGAAACAGCTGCTTGGCTGTTTGGGCAATGATCTGTTGAATCACGAGTACTGCCAAAAAGCCGAAGATCAGGACCCCGGGATGCCTCCACACCGCATCCCACCCGATCCTGAGCGCACCGCTCACGCTCCATTCTTGAGGTCCGAAGGTGCCCTGTACTCGATTCGGGGTCGTCTCCACCCGAGGCGCGGCATACGGATTTCCATCCATCGAGCTATCTCAACTCACCCCGACGCCGAAAACAAGCAACCTCTTTTTGCGGTACAGATCTTGGGCCTACATATGCTGTTCAGCTCAAAGGCAGGGCAACTGCACTCCAAGGGCGAGCGCTTTCGGGGAAACCAAACGCATCGAGCGCCGGCTCGAGGGCGATGAAGAAGAGCGGAGCGGTGAGCATCATCCAAAAGAACGTCAGTCCTGTGCCGATGAGCGGGGGTAGAGGGATGCTCCAGCGGGAATTCAGCCAAACCATCATGCCCTGGACGATGAAGAACGCGCTCATCGCTCCGTGATGGGTCTCGCTACCGCTCACCCCCCAGGCGAAGTATTCGTGAAACACACCGCTCACGGCAAACACTGAAAGCAAGACGCCGGAGGGTCCGAGCCGACGACGCAGGGGAAGCGCGACGTGCTTCAAGGCAAAACGGCTGATGAATTTGTTCCAGCGTCTGCTCCAAAAGTCCCTTGGTGAGCGGGCTAGGAGCGGCGCGTCAAAGAGGACGTCGACGTTGCACCCGAACAGAAGACTCACGCCCGTACCGAGATCCGAGAAAGCCGTGAGGTTCAGGACAAAGTACAGCATGAGGAAGGCACTCAAGAGGGGCCAGGGAAGCAGGTCACCCGGGAGCACTGCGAGCAAGTAACCAAGGGGTTCCCAGGCCAGGCGCTTGACCAGCGCCCACAAAAAGAAGCGCGGAGCGCGCCGTCGATTGCGCTGTCTGTCCTCTTCACTCGCTGGACGCGATTGAACCATGGGAAGGGTCATCCAGAGCAGCGTGTCGAATCGACTCATGCGGTTTCTCGCGAGCGCTGCATCGAGGCTCGGGAGGCGTGCCGCAGAAATGCAAGCGAAGGTGGTCACCACGGTCGCCAGGATCCCCAAGGGGTGCTCGCCTCTGCCTTCGGGGATCAGGGCGGGAGCGCAAGCTACGGCGAAGGCCAAGAGCCAGCGAACGCCCCCTAAGGGGCGATGCCCGACCGAAACAAGCAAGTTTACGGCAAAAAGAAGGGCAAAACTCCCTGCCCAAGGAAGAAGGGCCGCCGGCTCGAAAGGAAGGTACGCCACGGTCGCCAGTCATGGGCGCATCGGAGGCAAGTGTAAAGACTTGTCCGATGGCCGTGAAAGGGGAAGAAATGTCCGAGTTACTTTTTGGCAGCTTCGCGCTGAGCGATCTTCTCTTTGACCTTTTCGAGCACGGAGTTCGGACAGGGGGAGTAGTGAGAGAACTCCATAGAAAACTGACCACGACCGGAGGTCGAAGAACGCAGGTCACCGATGTAGCCGAACATTTCGGAGAGCGGCACCTCGGCCTTGATGCGGACGTTGGTTGCGCCGGTGTCCTGGCCCTGAATCATGCCACGGCGGCGATTGAGATCGCCGATGACGTCACCGACGTTGTCCTCGGGGACAAAGACGTCGACCTTCATGATGGGCTCGAGCAGCTGAGGTCCCGCCTTGGGCATGGTCTGGCGGTACGCCGCCTTGGCCGCGATTTCGAAGGCAATTTGGCTGGAGTCGACGGCGTGGAACCCGCCGTCGGTCAGGGTCACCTTGAAGTCCACCACCGGGAACTTACAGAGCGGTCCCTCGTGCATCATGACCTTGAAGCCCTTTTCTACGGCCGGAATGAATTCTTTGGGAATCGTTCCGCCCACGATCTTGGTTTCAAACACAAAGCCGGATCCGGTCTCTAAAGGTTCGATGGTGTATTCGATCTTTGCAAACTGACCCGAGCCGCCCGACTGCTTCTTGTGCGTGTAAGCGTCACTGACAGCCTTGGTGATCGACTCGCGGTAGGCCACCTGAGGTTCACCCACGACGACGTCGACGCCATGGGTACGCTTGAGGATGTCGATCTTGATGTCGAGATGTAGCTCGCCCATTCCCTTGAGGATGGTTTCACCGGACTCTTCATCCACTTCGACGCGGAAGGACGGATCTTCTGCCACCATCTTACCGATGGCGTTCGACATCTTCTCATTGCCGGCTTTGTCTTTGGCGGCCACGGCGATGGAGATCACCGGATCGGGGAACACCATGGGTTCGAGAGTGGCGGGGTTTTTCTCATCGCAGAGCGTGTGTCCCGTCTGCACGTTTTTCAGACCCACGAGAGCAATGATGTCTCCGGCCTGAGCTTCGTCGATCATGTTGCGGTCATCGGCATGCATTTCCACCATGCGTCCCACGCGCTCGGTCTTGCCCGTAAACGTGTTGAGAATGGTGTCGCCCTTCTTGAGGCGCCCGGAGTAGATGCGCGTGAAGGTGAGTGCGCCGAAGCGGTCGTCCATGATCTTGAAAGCAAGCGCGCGCAGCGGACCGTCCGGATCGACGATGGCAAACTTGCCGGTCTCGTTTCCTTCCAGATCCACCTCGGGCTGCGGTTTGACCTCAGTGGGTGAGGGCAAATAATCCACCACGGCGTCGAGCACTTGCTGAACTCCCTTGTTCTTGAAGGAAGAACCACAGAAGGTCGGGAAGAAGTCGAGCGCGATCGTCCCCTTGCGGATGCATTTCTTGATTCCTTCGATGGAGGGCTCCTCGCCTTCGAGGTACTTCTCCATGATCTCGTCGTCTTGCTCGACGGCCGTTTCAATGAGGGCGGCGCGGTATTCCTCGACCTGCTCCTTCATGTCCTCGGGTACATCGGTGATCTTGTAATTCTCGGGCTGACCGGAGTCGTCCCAGATGTAAGCCTTGCGCTCCAGCAGATCCACCGTCCCGACGAACCCGCCTTCCACACCGACGGGAAGCACCATGACGAGCGGCTTTGCTCCCAGGATGGTTTTGACCTGCTCCACCACGCGGAAAAAATCGGCTCCGATGCGGTCGAGCTTGTTCACGTAGATGATGCGAGCGACTTCGCTATCGTTGGCGTAGCGCCAGTTCGTTTCGGACTGAGGCTCGACGCCACCCGAGCCGCAGAATACGCCGACGCCGCCGTCGAGCACCTTGAGGGAGCGGTACACCTCGATGGTGAAGTCCACGTGTCCGGGGGTGTCGATGATGTTGAAGCGGTGGTCCTTCCAAAAGCAGGTCGTGGCCGCGGATTGAATCGTGATGCCGCGCTCCTGCTCCTGCACCATGAAGTCTGTCGTGGCAGCGCCGTCGTGCACCTCGCCGATCTTATGGATCTTACCCGTGAGCTTCAGGATGCGCTCCGTGGTGGTGGTCTTGCCGGCGTCTACGTGAGCGAAGATGCCGATATTGCGATACTTGCTGAGGTCAGTCATGCGCGTTCTTCTTCTGGGGTTCTTGGTGGGCGGCTCTTTTAATCACGATTTCCTCCCCCGTCGAGCGGTCGCCGATCATTGATGGGCTGGCGGCCAAGTGGCTGAAATAAAGGGGGTTCAGA
>CAYMQT010000026.1:0-39045 GCA_964392575.1 uncultured Polyangiaceae bacterium | reverse complement strand
TACGCAGCACGCAAAGTGGACCAGCTGCTGGGGCTTTCCCCCGACTTCGGGGCCCGCCATCGCGATGAGATCGCTGCCCTGCTCAAGACGCCCGGCCACATCGGTTTTCGGGCTTACGCAACGGTCGTCGAGCTCTGGGCCAAGGACGCTTTCAAGGAAGCCAAAGCCGGCGTGGATGAAAAGCTGGCCCATCAGCTCGGATGTGTCCAAAACATCAACCTCGCGGGGCCGTTTGGAGCAAATCCAGCCACGGATATCGTCCGCAAATTCGACGCCGAGCGCGCTGGTGTCTGGCCCGAACGCTGGGAAACCGAGCCTGGACATGTCGCGCCTCCCCGTCGCCTCAAAACGACCCAGGTGGGCTGCGACGTCATCGTCGATGAAGCTGTTACCCCAGGTATTTTTTACGGCGAAACCTTCATCACCGTCAAAGAACCCGTCGAGGTCATCGTCACCGCCGGAGGCGCCACAGAGCTCTGGGTCAACGACGCTCTGGCGCTTCATCGAGACATTCGTGTGTGGGGGATCTGGCCCAAATTCGGCGCGCGCATCCACCTCTCGGCCGGACGACATCGTTTCGTGTGGAAATTTGGCGACGCAAGTACGGCGCTCCGTATCGTCGAGCTGAGCGGAAAAAGAGCCGAGATCACCTCTTCGCGGGAAAGCAGGTTGGGTTATTCCCTCGTGCCGCCCAGTTTGGGACCGGACCCCAATGATCTGATGGCCTACATTCGTCCAGACGGGGTCGTGGATCCGGGTGACGATCTCACCCGCTACGTAGCCGCCGGATTGGCGCACCAAGAGGGACAGCCCGACGTCGCCACCGTTTTGTTCGAGCCTCTCGTCAAAGACCCCGAAACCGCAACAGGGATTTCTCTCTCTGCCGCGGCTGCCTTCGCTGAGGACGATCCCATCTACGACGAAACCCAAACCCGAGATCTGGTCCATGAACTGGAACTCAGAGCTGCTGAACGTGATCCGGGGCTTTGGTACCCCAAATTCAAGAACTTGATCTGGGAAGCCCAGCAAAAGGGTCCGACCACGGTTCTCGAACCCCTGGAAGCGCTCCAAGGAAAATTCAAAGAAGTGTCGGCGATCCCGTTCGCTCTCGCCCAGGTCTACAGCAACCTCGGCTGGGGACCCGAGCACGAGCGCACAGTCAAAGCGCTCGTGGAGAAGTTTCCGAGCGACACGGATGCCCTGTCCGAAGGGATTGACCTCTACGGCAAGGAAGGCGACGAGGAAAAGGAACGCGAACTTCTCGACCGCTTGAGGAAGCTGAATCCGGACAGCGAAGTCTTCTTTTTTCGAGCTCTCGCCGCCAAAGATTACCAGACGGCCCTTCAGGAACTCCGCCGCCTCGGAGCTCGACGCCCCTCCCGAAAAGACATCCAACCGAGGATCGAGCAGCTCCTCATTCAGTCTGGTGACAAGGAGAGGACCCTTGAGCATCTGCGTGCTGCGATCGAACGAGAACCTCGTGACGTCCTCGCGCGCCTTGCCGTCGCCGACGCCCGGCTTGCTCGCGGCGACGAAAACCCCCTTACTGCCGCGCTCGTAGAAGCCGTGGAAGCCGGAGTGGACCCGGGTGTCATCGAAGGGGCGATCGATCTCGTAGAAGGCTTGACCGCCCTAGAGCCCTTCCGGCTCGACGGAAAAAAAGTCATCGCTGAGTATGAAGCAAAGGGAAATCACCTGTCGGGAACGGCAGCCCGCGTCCTCGACTACGGCGCCGTTTGGGTCCGCGGTGACGGTTCCAGCCGCTTTTTGGAGCACGAAATCGTCCGCATACAATCCGAGGAAGCCATCAAGCGTTTTGCTGAAACGGACACGCATGGACTGATCCTCAGGCTCCGAGTGGTCAAGAAAGACGGCCGCACCCTGGAACCGGAAGCGGTCGCAGGGAAACCCACGGCCACCATGCCGCATCTCGAAGTCGGCGATTACGTTGAAACCGAGCGCATCATTTCGCAATGGGGTGATGGCGCCCGCCTGCGTTACTCCGGACCCGGCTGGTTTTTCCGCGAGTTGAACGTCGCTTACTCGCGGAGCGAATTTGTCGTTGTCGCCCCCAAGGACAAGCCCCTGGTTCTCGAAGCGCACAACGGCGTCGTCGATCCCGAAGTCAGTCATACGGACTCTTTGGTGATTCATCGCTACCGGGTCGATGACAGTCCGGCCGCCCCCGCCGAGCCCAATAGTCCCCCCGAGCAAGAGTTTCTTCCGAGCGTGTCCATCGGCTGGGGTCAGAATTTCAACGAGCGGCTCACTGAGATGAACCGCGCCATGGTCTCAGTGACGGCCAACGACCCACGCCTCGTCCGCATCGCAAAGAACATTGTGAAGGACCTTCGGGACAGTGAAGCTCAGCTCCGGGCGCTCTATCATTGGACTCTCGACAGCGTACAGGAAGGCGAGGAAGGCGATGGGCGTCGGGTGGTTGTCTCACGGAACGGCAACCGCTGGCGCGGGTTTCAGACTCTGGTCAGCGCCCTCGGATTCGAGGCGCGCTGGGCCTTGGCGGAAAGTCGCCTCTCTTCTCCCGCACGAGGACCGCTCTCGGACGCCTCGCGACAGCTCTTCCCCCTTTTGGTGGTGTCTACGGAAAAGGGCCGCACCTTCCTCACCATCGATGATCAGTTCGCTCCGTTTGGCACCATCCCCAGCCACCTGCGCGGAGAACCCGTCTACATTCTGGGCGGGGAAGAGGCCGAAACTTCCGTCGTTCCGGAAGGCGGCCAGGAGGACGGGATTGCGTACGAAGGCACCGGTGAACTGAAACAAGACGGTTCCGCCGTGCTCGATCTTCGCATCGTCTTTCAAGGCACCTTCGCCGCATCCTTACGCAATGGCCTTTCTCAAATCCCGGAAAACCAACTGGGAAACATCATCGAGTCCCGTTTGCTTGGGCAGTATCTACAAGGCGCCCGCTTGAAGACTTTTCAAGTCAAGAATCAAAACCAGCTCGACCAGGCCCTCGTCATTGCCGTTACGACGGAAGTGCCGCAGTTCGCGACCCCCTCGACGACGGGGTTTCTGCTCAGCCCTCCCTTCATGCCGCGACTCACGGGTCTCACTCCGCTCGCTCAGCGCGCCACTCCGCTTCTCATTCGACAGGAAAGCCGCCAAAGCTTGGACCTCAAACTCCGCTTGCCCAAGGGGGTGAGCGCCCGGGTCGAAAACGAGAAGGCCAGTTCCTTCTTGTCCAGTTACGAGGTCAAGGACACTGCGCAAACGGGCAGCCTTCATCTGCTCAGGGACGTCGGGTCCCAAGCGGGGCGGATCTCGGTGAGCGAGTACGCGGACTTCCAGAAGTACACTAATCAGGCGGATACGGCCTTGAGTCGCTCCCTCCGGTTGAGTCGGTGAGTTGCGCGGCCCCCGGGGGAGGCGTATAGGGGCCGTCCTATGTTTCTCCCCGGAATGAAAACAGGTCCCCGCAAGACGAACCGCAAGCGCTGCGCCAAGAACAAGGCAAAGCACGCGAAAAAGAACCGTCGGCGGCGCGCGCACCTGAAGAAGTAAAACAAAGCGCCCTGCCAACAGAGCGCACGCCAACGACAGCGCACGCCAACGACAGCGCACGCCAACGACAGCGCACGCCAACGACAGAGTGCCCTGCCAAGAACCAATCCAGTGGCGTAGGGAAGGGCATGCATCTGAGCGAAGTCTGTGGCACTCTCCGGGCGTGAGCGCTGAGGTTCCTTCCACCTGGCTCTTTCGGGGAGCCGTGCTTCTGATCGTGTTCGGAGCGGGTGGGGGAGTCGGTCATTGGCTCACCGACGGGAATCGCCCTACCGATGGGAACCGCCCTACTGACCGAAGTGATCGTTCGTCTGACAGAACGTCGTCCGCGCAGCCACGCAAAGTCTCAGGACTGCGACTCTCCGGACAAGTCGCGAAGGATCCAAAAGCCGATGCCTCGACCGACGACCCGTCAGAGGAAGGGCAGGGGATCAGCGCAGCTGACATTCTTCACGCTCTTGAGCTCGCCTACCAGGCAGGTCGGGATCGCGAAGCCGCCGAGGCCAGAGCGCGAGAGGCTGAGGAGAGTGGTGACACTGAGGAGAGTAGTGAGACTGAGGAGCAGGCCCTGCTCGCCTCCTCGAACTCATTCCTCAGCGCCTCAGATGACGAGGGAAATCCTGCTCACCGGATGCACGGACGGAGCGCGCATCTTTTCCCGAATGAACCACTGACTGCCCCACGACAGTCCTCCTCAAGCCTTTCAGAGGAAGAACCCGCGGATGAGCCCACGCGCACAGCTTCTCCCTCTCCTACGCTGATTCCGGTCGCGGTGCCTTTTCCGGTGGCCGTCGCGCCCGGGTATCTGCCGGCGGAATCTCTGCCTGATGCGGACAGCCCCGCTCCTCGTTCGGGGACCACCTTTTACGCTTCCTACGGATCCCACGAGGGGGATAGCTCGTCTGGTGGCTTCGCGGTGGGCTTCGTAGCGCCCACACCATCATCGAAGACCAAAAAATCGAGCCCCATCGCCGGCGGAGGGAACTGGCGGACCAACCCGTGGGCGCACACGGACTTGTCCCACCACAACAATCCCTTCAGCGCCGGGCCACCCAGACGCTAGATCCGTTCTAAGCGCCCTGAAGGTCGAACTGCTCGATGTGCAGTGCTGCGCTTGCGATCTTAACTGACTGTTTTTGCAGCTCTAAGCGAGAGACCTTGCTGAGCGCGCGACATGTGTCACAATAAAAACGTCACGTGACGGATTGAGGCAAAATGGCAGTCGACGCGGTGTGCTCTGAAGACGAAAACTTTAAGACGGTCGTTGACCTCCTGGGTGGGAAACGGATTCTTCGAAAGAATCTCCGCACGCGCCTTGATGCTCATGACCTGATACTAGGAGGATTACCTTCCGCCGCCCTCCTGCATCTCGCCAGCACCGTCGGTTTTTTGCGGGAAGAGAAAGCCATCAAACGTGTGATTGGTGTGAGCCTTCGAACTCTCCAGCGTCGCAAGGAAGAGCCAAAGCCCCTGAGTGAAGAGCAAGGAGGAAGAACTTGGAAGTTCGCAGAAATTTTGGCTCAGGCGACACGTGTCTTTGGGTCTCAGGAAGAAGCCGAACGTTGGCTAAAATCAAAAGTGCTGCCCTTGAATGGTCGGAAACCGATTGATCTGCTTTCGACGCCAACTGGAGTGGAGATGGTGGAAAATCTCCTTACGCAACTTGAGTATAGCGTCTATGTATGACCGATTTCATCGCTGCACTTTCACGCGATCAACTCCTTTTTTGGCGATTGGATCGAAAGCAACACGCTCGCGCCTGGGATAGCGGGGAGGGTGCATTCAGGGTGGGGGGCCGCTGGAACAGTCCTGGCTCGAGGTGCGTCTACTGCTCCCTTGAGCCTTCAACCGCAATCCTTGAGGTTGCCGTGCACGTGGGTTTTGCCGCCTTAAACGCGCAGTCATTCATACTGACAAGAGTACGGATCACTGATCCGTCTGCGTTGTTTATCTGCCATCCAAGCGGTATCCCCGACCCAAACTGGTTGGTCCCTGGTGCAACCAGGGGAGATCAGAGGTCCTTTGGAGATACCCTGCTTGGTAGCCATAAGTTCATCGCATTGCCGAGCGTGGTTTCGCCACAGAGCTGGAACCTCATCTTCACGCCTTCGCGCGTGGCGAGTGCGTATGCCGTGGAGGAACAAGTGCCGCTTGTCCTCGATCCGAGACTCGATCCACCCGTCATTCCGTCAAAACCCTCTCTTGCCTGAAAAACGCATTGCGCGTTGCGACAGAAGCTGCCGCAGCAGGTTTTCAGACGTGCGCTAAGCGCCCTGAAGGTCGAACTGCTCGATGTGGTACTCTTGGCGCGGAACCAACTTGATGCGGCGCATGTAGAGAGCTTCCGCCTCCTTGATGGAGGCCTTCTCTTCACTTTGAAGCATGTCGATCACGGCCGGATGCGCATTGACGATGATGGAGTAACCCGGGAGTGACTTCCGTTCGCGCCGCATTTGCCGCAGAATTTCGTAGGCGATGGTCGTCCTCGATTGAATTTGACCCGTTCCGTCGCAATAAAAGCACGGCTCGTGCATGGTGCGACTCAGGCTTTCCCGCGTGCGCTTGCGCGTCATTTCAATCAACCCAAGATCCGAGATCCGGTTGATGGTGGTCTTTGCCTTGTCCTTCTTGAGGGCCTGATCGAGCGCGCGATACACTTTCTCGCGGTTCTTGCGGTCCTCCATGTCGATGAGATCCAAAACGACGAGCCCTCCCACGTTACGAAAGCGCAGCTGATAGGCGATCTCATCCACCGCCTCTAGATTCGTCTTGAGCGCGGTCTCTTCCAAACTTCCGCTCCCCTTACCCACAAATCGCCCGGTGTTGACGTCGATGGCCGAAAGCGCCTCGGCTTGATCCATGATCAAATAGCCGCCGCTCGGCAAGGGAACCTTGCGACTGAGAGCCCGCGTGATTTCATCTTCGATCCCGTAAGCATCGAAGATGGGCTCGTCTCCTTGATACAGCTCGATGTCCTTCACACGCTCGGGCAGAAACATTTCGACGAAACGAACCAGCTTGGCGTACTGTTCCTTGTCGTCGATGACGATCTTGTCGATGTCATCGGTGAACGAATCGCGGGCTGTCTTGAGGACGAGATCCAACTCAGAGTAAAGGATCGTGGGCGCTCGCGCGTTTTCCACCTTCTTGCTCACGTCGCTCCACAGGCGCATCAGATACCCGAAGTCCGCCTTGAGCGATTTTTTGGTCAGACCGGCCGCCACGGTGCGAACGATCACACCCCCGGTCTTCGGCTTCATGGCATCGATGACCTTACGCAGGCGCGCTCGTTCGGAGGCCGATCCGATGCGCTTGGAGATGCCAACATGATCGACCGTGGGCAGGAAAACACAGTAACGACCAGGAAGAGAAACGTGACTGGTCACCCGCGCGCCCTTGGTGCCGATGGGCTCCTTGGAGATCTGAACGATCACCTGGTCGCCTTCCTTCACCACGTCGGTGATGGGGACGCTGCGCGAAACCCTGGAGCTCGTCCGCCCGGAACCCGGACGATGACCCGGAGTGCGCTGAGAACTTCCGCGACGGCTTCGCTGCCCACCGCTTTGGCGCGAGCCGCCACCCGCAGAACGGCCGCCGGATCCGGAGCTGGCTCCGCCTCCTCCGCCGCCCCCCTGACGGGAACCGCCACCCCCACCTTCAGAGCCAGAGCCTTTTCGCCGACGGCGGCGGCGCCGGCTGGAACTGCGCTCTTCTTCTTCCTCTTCTTGGTGATCGGATTTTGGGGCGTCCCCCTCCTCCGCATCGGAAGGCGGGGGCTCGCTGGCCTTTTTTCGACCGCGCACTCGACCTGAAGCGAGCGCATCTGTCGTCTGAGCTTCTACTTCCGGATCAGATTCGTCCCCGTCATCATCGTCGTCGTCGAAGTCATCTTCATCATCAAAGTCGTCTTCGTCGTCCTCCTCATCATCGCCCTCGTCGTCCTCTCGGTCCAGGTCGTCGTCCTCTCGGTCCAGGTCGTCGTCCTCTCGGTCCAGGTCGTCGTCCTCATCATCATCGAGGTCCTCGTCATCGTCATCATCGTGGCGGGACTCGACAGCATCCTCTTCGCGTACAAGGTCATCGTCATCATCATCGAGGTCCTCGTCACCCAAGGAGCTGTCGCTCTCACTGTCGTCACCGGACTCATCCTCGCTGTCCCGCGCGCCTCGACCGGCATCCTTGCCGCTGTCCGACTTGTCGATTTCACCGAAATCTCCGGCTAAATAAGCCTCAAAGTCATCCGGGCGGATCAAGTCTTCCACGTGAAGAAACGCAGCCCGCTCCATTCCCACATCAATGAAGGCCGCCTGCATCCCGGGCAGGACGCGCGTCACCCTTCCGAGAACGATGTTACCGACGGTGCCACGATGAGCGGCCCGCTCTATTTGTAGTTCTGCGATGACACCATCTTCGATGAGTGCCACGCGAGTTTCCCGTAGATCGCAATTGAGGACGAGAGTGTTGGGGGAGGACATGAAAATCTGCTTTCCGTCGACTCGGAAAAGCTCCGAGGACTGGTTTGCCCCGCTACCTGGTGCTTCGATCCCTTTGTGACATCAGATCTCAGGCGCCTTGAGATCTGTCCAACCGACTCCGAGAAACGAAGCGCCGGTTCATGGCGAATCGCTCTTGCCGCAGATGGTGCGACCCACCCCGCGGATAACCGCGCGGCAGCTCCCCAGCGGGCAAGGAGGCCAGCGGGGGGGAGAGGGGTGAAAGGACTGCTCCAGAAAGTGGGCATAAAAATGGACAGCGCAAAAGGGCGCACCCCGTGACCCGACCTTGCGGTCGATGCCCCGTGCCGGATTCTCCGGCCGCCGGGAGCCTTGGCGCTACTTTCACGGCAGCATGGGCACCAAAATGAGTCAACACGCAGCCGGGCTCAGCCAGAAGTGGGGCAGAAATCTGGTCTGCCGAGGTCGCTTTGGGTCCGAAAGCCACTGATACTCCCCCGGGCAGGTTCCTCTCATGGGCTCTTTCCTTATTTTTGACATCGAAACCGTCATCGACCCGGAGCTCCCGATCGTGGACGGCCCCGACGCCCAAAAACTCCCGCCGCCTCCTCATCACCAGGTCATCGCCATCGGAGCGCTGCTTTTAAACACGACGGATCTGAGCCCCAAACGCCTCGGTATCGTGGGCAGACAGAACGACGACGAACAGGCGATCTTGCGCGAGTTCGCCGAGCTCGTCGACAAACACTCACCAACCCTCGTCACTTACAACGGGCGTGGTTTTGATTTGCCCGTCATCGCGCTGCGCTGTTTTCGCCATGGAATCCCCTTCCGCGGCTACTACCGGGGACGAGACATGCGCTACCGCTTCACGGAAGCCGGCCATTTCGACCTCATGGACTACATGTCCGATTTCGGAGCGGCGCGCCCCGTCAAGCTCGACGTGATGGCCAAGATGTGCGGCATGCCCGGCAAGGTGGGCGTAGACGGAAAGGACGTCGGACCGCTTTTTCACAAAGGGAAAATCGAAGAGATCCGCAACTATTGTCTGTGCGATGTCATCCAAACCACAGGCGTTTTCCTCCGGGTGCAACTGCTTCGTGGTGAACTCACCGAGGAAAGATACCTCAGCGCGATGAAACAGCTCATCCTTCTCGCGCAAACCGACGAGCGGGTGAAACCCGTAGCCGAAAAAATGGATATTTCCCGTCTGCTTTTGGGAAGGGATCTGGACGCGGAGGACCGCTCAGCGAATCTCTGAAAGTCCCTCGCGCCCAGCCGAGACAGCTGCCGAAAAGCGCATCAAGCCCCGAGCAAAAAGCGCATCAAGCACCCAGCCGAGAGCCCGTTTCGAGCAACGACTTCAGATCGCTCAAGATCCACGTCCAGCCACCAGTGCCCATCTCGGAGAACTTGTCAGCAACCATCGCTGCCATGATCGGCGCTCCCGTAAGGTCATGCGTGACCGTGAGGCGCGTAAACCCGGAGGCCGTCGGCACGATCTCGTAGGTGATCTTGGTAAAGCCTTCCGACTTGCTGTCGTCACTGAAGAGCATGCGGTAGGTTTGCACGAGCTTGCTCGGCGGATCGACCTCGACGACTTCGCCGTCGATGATCACTTCGGCCATGCCCATGGCCCGCATCCCCGGCGTCGCGAAGGCCTTGAACGTGCCCCCTTTACGCAATTCGTATTCGACTCGCCCTCCGTAGCCGTAGCGCTCGGCCCACTCAGGTTTGGTGATCGCGTCCCAAATCGCAGGAGGCGTGGCCTTGATGTAAATTTCGTAAACCTGAATGATGCTGCTCGTCATGCTGATTTCTCCAATGCTGCGCCTGAATCGGCGCCTTCCAACTCTGCCTTGAGGTCCGTGAGCGCCGACACTTGACGCTCGGTATACTTGTCGATCCAGCGATCATGGATCAGACGAATGGGCACCACGTTCAGGTAATGGTGCTTGTTTCTCCCCGCGCGCCGAGTCACCACGAGGCCCGCCTGCTCCAACACGCGCAGATGCTTCATCACCCCGAAGCGCGTCATCGATAGCTCCTCTTCGAGCTCCGACAGCGTAAGCCCATCACGCTCAAACAAACGATCGAGCAAACCGCGCCGCGTCGCATCTGCCAGCGCCTTGAAGACCGCGTCGTCGTCTGCTGGGCACTGCTTCCTGGTCACCTGCCGACAATACGTGACCTTTTGGTCACCTGTCAAGCGAGAGAAATATCAATGATTCTAGCGCCTTATTGCTCATCTCGTGAACTCCACCGCAAGGTTGTCGAGCGCGGCGTTCATTCCCACCCTGGTTCCGGCGATCATGTCGTCACCAACGAGGGACGCGATCTGCACGGTGACCAGAAGCCGCGAGCCGGTCGCTCTGGGGACGATCTCCCACGTGACGAGCGATACTGAGAGCCGTTTTCCGAAAGCCTTGATGGCTTCGCTGTAGATGATGCGCTTGCCTGAAACGATGTCCTCATAGCGGACCTCCCCTTCATACTGAGGTGCGCGCTTATCGCCACAGCGAAAGTGATCGATGCCTCCCACGCGAAAATCATTCTCTGTGTAGATGAACACCGCCGAGTCCGAGGGCGCGCTCCAGCGAGCCCGGACCTCGACATCGGCATAGGTGGAGAACACCGCGTCCGGTGTCGCCGTGTACTGGCGTTTGAACGTCAACGTCTCATGCTGCACAGTAGCGCTATCCATCATCCTCTTCCTTCCTGCGAACGAAATCGCTCGTCCAGCTTGATGAGCTGGCTCGTAAAGCCTTCCTTACTTGTTTTCGATGCTCATCTCCGCTTGCTCCTTTTCTTGGCTCGTCGAACTGTCTTTTGCTTCCTCTCAAGCGCCGCGCCAAAGTGATCGAGTCGCGCCTCCCACAGCTTTCGGTACTGCGTAAGCCACTCGTCGAGTTCTCGGAACGGCTCCGGCTTCAAGGCGTAGAGGCGCCGCTGCCCATCCGGTCGCATCGCAACGAAGCCCGCCTCGGAGAGGATGCGGAGATGTCGTGAGACGCCAGACTGATGGATACCGGCCTTCGCGACAACGTCGCCGACCTGCTGCTCCCCAGCGCGCAGGACCTCGACGATGCGGCGGCGTGTCGGATCCGCAAGAGCCTGGAAAACATGAATTTGCATGTTTGTGCATATACATGTTTGTGCAATTTTCGGCAAGCGCGATTCAGACGGGCGGATCGGTAGCGCACCCAAAACGGCTTGAACTAGCCCTTCCCCCACCGTCCCCTTTCCTTGGGGGCAAACTGCATCGACTTTACCGCCGCCAAACTCCTGAACTATTGTTCATGGGAAACGCCACAAGCAAACCACGAACCATGCCCTCCCTAGAAAATCTGGATTCCCGGCGAGCCCAAATTGCCCTGGCAACTCCCACAAAACATAAGGCGCAGTTGGGGCAGTTCATGACGCCAAGCAATATTGCCAGTTTTATGGCGTCGCTCTTCTCTCCACTTGATCGGCAAGAAGTACGCCTTCTGGATCCAGGCGCCGGGATTGGCTCTCTGACCGCGGCGTTCCTCGAAAGGGCCGTTAGAGAAGCTCCGACTTCATTGCATTCCGAAACGTGGGAAATCGATGAAAAACTAATTGGTCCTCTCCGAGAAACCCTGGACGCCTGCCAGTACGTGGCAGGTCGTGGAGGACTCAAGTTTCATTTCGACATCCGCCCAGGCGACTTCATTCTAGCCTTTAACGATCTGTTCACCCCAAGCCCCACGAAGGCCTACACGCACGCGATCCTCAATCCACCCTACAAGAAGATCAAGTCGTCTTCACCTCACCGGCTCAGTTTGCGAGGCAATGGTATAGAGACCTCAAATCTGTACTCGGCATTCGTCGCTCTCGCTCTCGCCGGACTCAAAGATGGCGGGGAGCTGGTTGCCATCACACCGCGAAGCTTCTGCAACGGAGCCTATTTCAAGCCCTTTAGGGAGTTCGTGCTTGCACACGCAGCCATCTCTCGCGTTCATGTCTTTGAGTCTCGAACTGACGCATTCAAAGGTGATGACGTTCTTCAGGAGAATATTATTTTTCACCTAAAGAAAGGGGCTCCTCAGGGGCCCATAACAATCTCCTCTTCTCCCGATGCTAGCCTGAGGAGCATCACATCGCGAAGCGTCCCCTTCAATTCAGTTGTTCTCTCTGGCGATAAGCAGAAGGTCATTCAGCTGCCGGTGGAGCAACCCACCCCAGAGTATGAGGCAGCGAAGCAGCTCTACCAATTTCGTCTGGACGAGCTTGGCCTAGCAGTCAGCACTGGACCGATCGTTGACTTCCGAATGCGTGACCATTTGAGGGAGCAACCGGACGAATCAACCGTGCCTCTTGTCTACGCCCACCATTTTCAGAGCGGGTTTGTGACTCATCCCCTCCCAAGAGCGAAGAAACCAAACTTCATTTGCGCGAATGGAGCGACGCGAAAGTGGATGCTCGAAAAGGGCAATTACGTACTGGTGAGAAGACTTTCGTCCAAAGAAGAACCTCGACGCATCTATCCTGCCGTTTGCCCGGACTTCGCAATTGCTGAGGATTTCGTTGGCTTCGACAATCACATCAACGTTTTTCACCAATCAAAGCGAGGCATGGACTTTAATCTTGCTAAAGGACTAGCGCTTTACTTGGCCTCAACATTTGCCGATCAGTGGATTCGACAGTTCAGCGGAAACACACAGGTCAATGCAGGAGACCTTCGCGCTCTGCGCTATCCATCGAAAGCCACCCTCACCCAGTGGGGCGAAACATACGAACAAACTCTTCCGAGCCAGACCGTGATCGATAAGCTACTGGAGTCGAGTCTTGCTTCGGGCTTTTCCAATTAGACATTCTCACGCACAAATGACAAGTAAAAAGACCGTGGCATGCCGCGCACAGAAACTTGCCGAAGCGCGAGAACTCCTAAGGGAGTTCGGCCTCCCTCCTGGTCAAACAAATGCGCGATCAGGCTGGGTATTTCTCGCACTCTCGGGTGTCACACCTCTCGCGGAGTGGTCATCGGCGACGAGCACACTCCTTCCAACCTATAAAATCATGGACTTCATCGCGACGCATTACGGGCAGACGTACAAGCCGAACTCTCGCGAAACTATCCGTCGACAGACGCTTCATCAGCTGGAACAAGCGAGGATCATCGACCGAAATAGAGATGACCCTGGTCGAGCTACGAATAGCAAAGACAACAACTACAGCCTCAATCCTGAGCCCCTTAACGTCCTCCACGCATACCCAAATGGTGATTGGAGGTCCGCGCTCCTGCTGTTTAGAGAAAAGGTTCCCGCACTCAAGACACAGTACGCCAAGGCCCTCGACCTTGAGAAGATTCCTGTGCAACTGCCTGATGGCACCGAGCTAAAGCTGTCCCCTGGCGAACACAACCAGCTGCATGCGGCGATCATTCAAGAGTTCTGCTCTCGCTTCGTGAAACGCGGCGTCGTCCTTTACATCGGAGACACGGCAAGCAGTAGAAACGAAGGTGGTAAGCTTATGCATCTTCAGGCAGAAAAGCTTACTGCTCTCGGTATACCACCCATGTCACATGACAAACTTCCCGACGTAGTAGTGCATGACGAGGAGAGGAACTGGCTCTTCTTCATCGAGGCTGTTACCAGCCACGGCCCGGTTTCTCCCAAACGTCATCATGAACTTGAACAAGCTTTTCCCAATCGCAAGGTGGGAATCGTATACGTCACGGCGTTTCCCGATCCCCAGGTGTTCAGAAAGAACGCGGCAGATATCGCCTGGGAAACGGAAGTTTGGATCGCGTCGGCACCAGATCACTTGATTCATTTCAACGGCGATCGGTTTCTCGGGCCGCACGAACGGCCTTAGCCTCCCTTACTCCCTAAGCCAGCAATTACGCTTCTCGGTAAAAGCGCGGCACTCGGCGGGAGATGTTGGTGAGGACTTCCCAGGGGATGGTCCCGGACCAGTGGGCCATCTCACCGGGAGTGATCGTGTCCTCTCCGAGCGCACCCTTTTGTCGACCCAGAAGGACCACTTCGTCTAGGACGGACACTCCGGGAATTTGCGTCACATCCACCATGACCATGTCCATGCTGATACTGCCAACGATGGGCGCACGGCGGCCTCGAATCAACACTTGTCCCTTGTTGGAGAGTGCTCGACTGAGCCCATCCGCATAGCCCATCGGGATCGTGGCTATCTGTAGCGGCCCCGGCGCCACAAAGGTGCCTCCGTACCCGATCCGGGCGCCGGCCGGGACCTGGCGTAAGCTGACGACGCGACTGAGGACGCTCATCGCCGGCTTCAAGCGAACAGTCTCAGTAGACACAGCCTCAGCAGGAACAGCCTGAGAGAGGAGGGGATCCACGCCGAAGAGCGCCACCCCCGGTCTCACGAGCGAAAAATGCGTGCGCGCGTCCCGCAACAGGGCGGCGCTGTTGGCAACATGTAGCCGCTCGGGACTGACTCCGCGCGCGCGAAAGACTTCCTGGGCGAGCGAGAACAAGCGCAGGGGCTCTTCGAGCGCGTCTTCCTGCGATAAATCTGCGTCAGCGAGGTGCGACATGAGACCTTCCACTTCGAGAAAGTCCGCGCGCGCCAAGGCCTCGGCGAAGGCGGGCCACTCGGGCTCCCTGGTCCCGAGGCGCGCCATGCCGGTGTCTACCTTCACATGACAGGCCATCGGAACTTGATCGCCGTAGCGAATGGCGCGATCCAGAGCGACGGCTTGAGAAGCATCGGACAGCACCGGAGTGAGTCGGTGATGACGGAGCTCGCGCAGGGCTTCCCCGTAATATCCACCCATCACGAGAACGGGAAGTTTGATCCCCGCGTCACGCAGTTCGACTCCCTCCTCCACGAGAGCCACACAGATCCCGTCCACGCCGGCCCGTTCCAAAGTGCGCGCGACCGCCTTGGCCCCGTGACCATACCCGTCTGCCTTGAGAACGGCCCAAACGGGCTTTTGCTGACAAGCTTTCTTGAGGATCCCTAGATTGTGTCGCAAATGCGCGAGATGCACCTCGGCGCGCGTCGGTCGGACCACGTCCGTCGGCAAGGCGCGACGGGGCTGATGAACCCTCGGCATCTCTTCAGAAGTGAAAGGGGGATCCGCATCAGGATCCTGGGACAGCTCCTCGGTACCCATGGTCTGGCTGCTCATTTTCAGGTTTGAGATAGCCGAAACAGGCATTGTCCGCCACGAAAGGCTACCTCCGCGCAAGCCGGCCCACCAAATCACAAGCAGAAAGGTGCTTGTTGGAACGGATCTCAGGTGATGAGATGCGCTTTAGAATGTTCACCGGACTCACAGAGTGCACTTCCAAGGTCAAGAGCAAGAGCGACCTCGCCCGAGGAGCGCGCTTTACGTTCAGTCATGCTTGGACGGATCTGACCGTGGGGGAGTCCATTTCTGTGAGTGGAGCCTGTCTCACCGTCATACGCTTCGACGCGCATTCGTTTGAGGTGGATGTTTCTCCAGAAACCCTGCGCCTGACCACTCTCGGATCCCTGAAGATCGGAGAGGCGGTGAATCTCGAACGCGCTCTCGCCATCGGAGAGCGCCTGGGCGGACACTTGGTCAGCGGCCATGTGGACGGCATGGCTGAAGTCGAGTCCGTCGAGCCTGTGGGAGAGATGGTCGTCCTGACGTTGATCTTGCCGTCTGAACTTGACCGCTACGTCGCCAAGAAGGGATCCTTGACCGTCGACGGGGTGTCTTTGACCGTCAACGAATCCTCCCCTTCGAGCGCTCAGCTCCTCTTGATCCCGCACACGAGAGAGGTGACCACCTTGGGAGCGCTGGCTCCGGGTGCGCGCGTGAACATCGAGATCGACCTTGTCGCACGCTACGTGGAGAGCCTCCTCGAGGCCCGCAAACCAATATAAAATATAAATCAGTGGGCCCCGCCGCTCTGCACAAAGTTTCTGCTCCATTTCGGCTCTTTGTCCCGTCTTTCACGCAAATGATCTTGCCAAGAGCTGCCCCGGGCGCCATCCATGTCGCCCCCGAGTCTCCTCCATGACCGTGTCCCGCCCTTCCAACCCCCCCAAAGCGCTCGACATCACGCCCGAGCATCTCAAGAACGTTCAGGCCGCGTTGAATGACATCCGGGCTGGCAAGATGGTGATCCTGGTCGATGATGAGGACAGAGAGAACGAAGGGGATCTCTGCCTGGCGGCAGATCGCATCACCCCGGAAGCCATCAATTTCATGGCGACCCACGGACGCGGGCTCATCTGTCTCACCTTGACAGAAAAGCAGATCCAACAGCTCGATCTCCCCATGATGTCGGCCCCCGGACGCGGGGGCCCCCCTCTTGGAACGGCCTTTACGGTGAGCGTCGAAGCGAGCCGGGGCGTCTCCACAGGGATCAGCGCCAAAGACCGCTGTCACACCATCCGTGTGGCGAGCCATCCGGATGCTCGACCTTCCGACTTGGTCGTCCCGGGCCACGTCTTCCCGCTCCAGGCTCATCGGGGCGGAGTTCTCGTGAGGGCTGGACAGACCGAGGGATCCGTCGACCTTGCTCGCCTTTCTGGCCTCAACCCCGCCGGCGTGATCTGCGAAATCATCCGCGATGACGGGACGATGGCCCGAATGCCTGATCTTGAGGTCTTCGCCGCCGAGCACGGTCTGCGCATCGTGACCATTGCGGATCTCATTTCTTACCGACTACAGACGGAACGCTTCGTTCGTCCGGTCGAAGACCGAGAAATCGTCCTGGATCAGACCGGCACCAGCTGGCGGACGATCATCTACGAGTCTTCCCTCGACGGGCGGCAGATTCTGGCGCTCGTCAAAGGGGATCTCGACACCCGCGATCCGGTGCTCTGTCGCATGCACGCCGGCTCCACTCTGGCCGATACCTTCTCTTCCACGAGAAGCGACGGACGCCGCAACCTGCTCGTCTCCATCGATCAGATCGAAAAAGAAGGCCGCGGAGTCATCGTCTATCTACCCCCGGGCGGAGATCTAAAAAAGGAACTCTCGGGCTGGAGCAAGACGGAGGAGGAAGAAGGCGAAGACCAGACGCGACCTCATGGCGGGACCCTGCGCGAATACGGGCTCGGCGCTCAGATCTTGCGTGATCTCGGGCTGCACGAGATCCGCCTTTTGACGAGCAACCCCCGCAAGATTGCCGGCATTCACGGTTACGGGCTCAACGTGGAAAGCGTCGATTTTCCCTCGCTTGAAATGAAAAAGCCGGATCGAAAACTCAAATAAGCGCGCCACCCAAAGCGGCCAAATAAGCACACAACGAACTGTCTCCCCCTCTTTTCGTGTGCGCCTCTTTCGCGCCGCAACGTCCAGGAAGTGATACGCTTCTCCCCACCCTCATGAGTGAACCTTTCTCCCCTCCCCTCGAAGGCGGTCTCACCGCTCCCGCCCAGGCGACGTTCGCCCTTGTCTCCACTCGCTTCAACGAGTTCATCGTGGATTCCCTCGTGAGCGGTGCCGAGAGCGCCCTTCGACGGCACGGGGTCGATCCAAAGAACGTCACCCATGTGCGTGTCCCAGGGGCTTTCGAGCTCTCTGTGGTATGCACGCGGCTCGCTCGATCTCAGAAGTTTTCCGCCATCATTGCTCTGGGGGCAGTCATTCGAGGCGCCACGAGTCACTTCGATTATGTAGCAGGTGAGGCCGCGCGCGGCATCGCCGCCGCCACCCAAGACAGTGGAGTCCCCGTGATCTTCGGCGTTCTCACGACCGACACGATCGAACAGGCGATAGAGCGAGCGGGAACGAAAGCCGGGAACAAGGGTGCCGAGGCGGCCGCGACTGCCCTTGAGATGGTCAACCTCATGCAGGTGCTCTCTCTGCGCGGATTGTAAGCATGGGCGCGCGCACCACTGCTCGTGAAGCGGCTCTACAGCTTCTGTATGCCGTCGAAGCTGCCGGCGAGCCGGAAGAGATCGTGGTGCGTGAATTCTGGCGCCAAACGCCAGGCGACGCCGAGGGACGACCGTATGCGGACGCTCTCCTTTTCGGGATCCTGAAAGAAAAGGCGACCATCGACGGATACATCAGCCAGGCCAGCGAAAACTGGCGCGTGGAGCGCATGACCCCCGTGGACCGCAACTTGCTTCGCATCGGCACCTACGAACTCGCCTACGTTCCGGAAGTCCCGCGCGCCGTCGCCATCGACGAAGCCGTAGAAATTGCCAAACGCTACGGAACCGTGGAGAGCAGCAAATTCATCAATGGCGTTCTCGAGCGCATCGCCAACGATCTGGCCGCCGCCGGCAGCGCCGACACCCCCTCCCAGGTCGAAGGCTAACGCTATGGAGCTGCGCTTCGTTGCGCCAGATCTGCGAAAGCTGGATTTGCTGGTGAGTGAAGTCCTCGCTGTTCCTCTCTTCCTCGGTCAAAGACCCCCGCGCGGATGTGCAGGTCTGCTCGACTACCGCATGAGTGGTCGCCTCTCAGAAACCCTTCGTTCCGGGACGCTCTCGGGGGACCTCGGAGAGAAAGTCTTCCTACGCGGGCGCCCCAAGGTACCTTTTGACAAACTCCTCCTGTACGGCGCTGGGGCGCCGGAGAAGTTCAATTTGCAAGTCTTCGCAACACTGGTGGACTTGCTCTTAGAGTCGCTTTCCGATCTTGGGATCCGGCGCGCCGTGGTCGAGCTTCCCGGGCGTGAAGGCGACGTTGTTTCCCCTGAAATGCGCGCCGAAGTGCTGCTTTCGCGGGCGGGGAACAATCCGGTGTTCGACACCTGGACCTTGGTGGAAACGCCCGAAGCCTCGCGAGCCATTCGTGATCTCTTGGCGCGCGACCGGCGCAGTCAGTGGCAACCTTAGAACGCAGCCAGGATGAGACGCGCGCTTAGGGCGCAGTCTTCTTGAGCACGAACCCCATGGCATCCACCTCCACGCTGGCGGACGGAAACACTTCCATGGCGCTCACAACGGTGTTCCCGTTCTCAATGAGGTCGTATTCGATGGTCACGCCATCATAAAAATGTCGCTCGACGAGGCCAACGGATCCCTCTGACCCGACCTTCTCGATGCGGAGCGGCTCGCCAAACTCCTCGACCACGATATGGCGATGAAGCCCCATCATGATCCTTGGCCTCATCTCCCCGCGGAAGCTGCCAAAATACTTCTCGCCGTCAGGTGGTGGATCTGAAACCGGCCGATCTCGGCGATACGCTTTGGCCCGAACCAGCGTTCCGTCCTCAAAGAAATACTCGATCGCCTGTCGAACATAGAGGCACCGCAACGCCGTTTGCGAGTCACACGGGGCTTCCATGTGACGCTGTACGGTTTCCATCGTCGCTCCAAATCGAAGCGCGCTCACCCCATGGCCCGGAACGATGATCAGCTGAGGACCCAGGGGAACCGGATGACCGAGATAAAGCGGCTCGGCCACAGGCGGATCTTTCGGCTCTTGGGGAGCAGGGTCCGCGGAGGAAGCCGCAGGAGGAGGGTCTGACACTTTGTTTCGGTCGCATTGGCAACCGCTGAGCGCGACAGCTGCGATCATAAGGGCCACCGACGTAAAAACCCCTCTTGAAGCAAGAGTCGCCAGAGCACGACGCAAAGCCAAAGATGAAACGGGTCGGCGTCTCATGCTAGAGTGATTGAAGGCGCGGCCGAGCGAGGTCGAATTCCACATGAAGAGTACCTTGGCCCCTGACGCTGAAACAAATCGATCAGTCACGCAAGCCTCCATCGTTTCGAACCTCCTCCAGCGTGAGTTCCTTTTTGTCACCGGCAAAGGAGGCGTAGGAAAGAGCACCGTCACGGCCGCCCTGGGCTCTCTCGCCGCCCATCACGGACGTCGCGTCCTCTTGGCCTATCCCACAGGCGCGCCGGCCCCCGTCGAGGAGTGGAATCAAGTCATGACCGAAGTGCCAACAGAGGTGGCACCGGGGCTCTCGGTGGTTCGACTCGATCCGGAACTCGCCATGCGAAAGTACACAGCTGACGCGCTTCGGAGCGAGCGCCTGGCTTCGATCCTTTTCCACAGCAAAATCGCGCGCGGGTTTCTCACCGGCATCCCCGGACCTCGGGACTGGGCCATTCTGGGGCAGGCCTGGTCCTTTTCCCGGGGCTCGACCTACGAATCGAAGCACCCTGATGATCGCTACGATCTTGTGATTGTGGACGGCCCTTCCTCCGGAGACGGAGCCAACATGCTGCGTGTACCGGAGGTCATCATCGACTTGGCCGTGGGTGCACGCTTGCGAAAGGATGCAGAAAGTTGTCTCGCCATGCTCAGAAACAAAGAGCGAACGGCCATCGTTTTGGTGACGCTCTCGGAAGAACTTCCGCTTCGAGAAGCAGAAGAAAGCCTGGCGGTACTCAGGGACGAGATGGCCCTTCCCGTAGGAGCACTCTTCGTCAATGAAGTGGTGACGCCGCTGCTTTCGGAGGCCGATCGCAACATTCTGCGCTCACTGTCCGACGAAGATCTCGACAGGGAAGCCCACTCTGGGGAAGCGAGATCACGCTCCGTCCGAGTCCTCGACGTCGGCCGCCGCCGCGCAGAACTCGAAGCACGCCAAGCACGGCACGAGAAACGTATTGAAGAAATGGGCCTGCCTGTGGTCAAACTGCCAGCCCTTCCAGGGGAAAATCAGGGGAAAGGCAGGATGAGGAAGCTTCAGATCGCCCTCGCCGAGGGCCACTGAGCCAGCTATCGTCCCCGTGCCCATGAGCGACTGGACCCTAAAACTCGGCACGGTGCTCGCCGAAAAGTATCGGCTGGAGTCCGTACTCGGCACCGGGGGCATGGGCACGGTCTACCGGGCCGAGCACCTGGCGCTCAAGGCCCCGGTTGCGGTCAAGGTGATCGACAAAGAAGTTTCTGAAGGCGACGTGTCGCTGGCCCGCTTCATGCGTGAAGCTCAGGCCGCAGCGGCCCTACGCAGTCAACATGTGGTCCAGATCTTGGATTATGGAACCGACGGTGATCGTCCGTACATGGTCATGGAGATGCTGGAGGGAGAACCCCTCTCGGATCGCATCAAGAGGCTTGGGCGGCTGGGGGCGGCTGAGACCTTTCGTGTCATCAGTCATGTGGCCAAGGCCGTCAGTAAAGCGCACGAGCAGGACATCATCCACCGAGATCTGAAACCGGACAACATCTTCCTTGTTCACAACGAAGGCGACGAAATCGCAAAGGTCCTCGATTTCGGTGTTGCGAAAGTCGAAGCAACCGCTCTCGACGGTGAAGGCCATACCCGCACCGGATCTCTCCTTGGTACGCCTTATTACATGAGTCCGGAGCAGGCCCAGGGTAACAAGGACATTGATTCGCGCAGCGATCTTTGGGCATTGGGCGTGATCGCTTTTGAGTGCCTGACAGGCACACGCCCCTTCTCTTCGGACGGTCTTGGAGATCTCGTCCTTCAGATCTGCATCCGAGAAATCCCCGTCCCCAGTAAGTTTGTTCCCGTTCCGGAAGGGTTCGACGACTGGTTCAAAAAGGCGTGCGAACGCGAACTCGACGCACGTTTTCAGACGGCGCGCGAGCTCGCGGAAGCGCTCCATGGGGCCCTTGGCCTCAAAGGAGAAGCCGCCGGATCGGTCCCGGAATCACGCTGGGCGCAGACGGCCGCCGTGGAAGCAAAGCCCTGGGATCCGGATACCGCCACGACGAACCCCGATCACCTTTCGACGAGAAAGGACAATGACGGGAACGCAAAGGGGACGGCTGATCCCGCTTCAGTCACCCAAGCAGACGACGCAGAGCCTTTGACCGAACAGACCCACAGCCCTTCCAGATGGGAGGTCGTCCCTCACCCAGATGGAAAGAGCGCCGACGCCGCGCTCGAGGTCCCCGCGGCTCTCCCCAAGAGCGGCGGCGGCAGCATCGCCCTCGTGGCGCTGCTCGCGGTGCTTTTAGGTGGAGGCCTGGTGTTTGGTCTGCGCTCCAAGGCAATGGATTTCCTCGGCTCGGAAAAGGTGCCCGCACCCCGACTCACCGTGCCGAAAAAGGGCGCCGCGAAAGTGTCCCCCGAGGAGACAGAGCCGGTGGCGAAACCTGTGCGAACGCCCCAGGTCGCCGGAGAGCTCGACGAGAAGCCGCCGGAAGAAAACCCCGCGCCCGACGAGCCGGTCACGGACGAGGGCGTCACCAAAGACACAGAGCCGGCGCCTGAGGGCGCAAACGGTCAGGCCCCGCCGGACAAACCTTCCACGGATAGCCTTGAAGCGATCGAGAGCGAGGCCGCTGCACAACTCGCCGAAAGGAAGAAAGCGGAAGGATCCTCGACGGGGAACAACCCTTCACCCAAACCAGATCCGAATCAGCCTACCCCCGTCCTGCCCGACAGTCTGATCAAAGCTCCCGCCCCTCCACCTCCACCCACGAAGTAGCCTTTTCGGCGCTGGGTTGCTCTTTCGGCGTTTCCTCAAAGCGCGTCGATGATGCGATTGAGCGTTGCGCTCGGCCTCATGGACCTCTCGGCCAGCACCGGGTCCGGCGAATAATAACCGCCGAGATCTACCTTCGGGCCTTGCACACCGTTCAGTTCTTGAACGATCACGTTTTCGTTTGCCGACAGTTCCGCGGCCACCGGCGCGAACACTTTCGAAAGCGCTGGGTCCGCCGTCTGAGCAGCAAGAGCCCGCGCCCAGTAAAGAGCGAGGTAGAAATGACTGCCCCTGTTGTCGAGTTCACCCACCTTTCGGGAAGGGGACTTGTCTTCCAGAAGAAACTGCGCCGTCCCTTGATCGAGGGTATCGGCAAGCACCTTCACCTGGGGGAGATGAAAGCGTTCCGCTATGTGCTCCAGCGAAGCACCCAGAGCGAGAAATTCTCCCAAAGAATCCCAGCGCAGGTGATTCTCCTTTTCAAACTGCTGTACATGCTTGGGCGCGGATCCACCGGCCCCGGTTTCAAACAATCCTCCCCCATTCATCAGGGGGACGACGCTGAGCATCTTGGCGCTCGTACCAAGTTCCAAAATGGGGAAGAGATCCGTCAAGTAATCCCTGAGCACGTTTCCCGTCACGGAAATCGTGTCCTTGCCGTCTTTGATGCGCTCCAAACTGAAGCGGGTCGCCTGTACCGGGGATTGGATGAGGATTTCAAGACCAGAAGTGTCGTGCTCCTTGAGGTACGCCTGTACCTTCTTGATCAACTCCAGGTCATGGGCACGAGCCTCATCGAGCCAAAAAACCGCCGGCACTTGGGTCGCGCGCGCGCGATTCACGGCCAACTTCACCCAATCACGAATCGCCTCATCCTTGGCCTGACAAGCCCTAAAAATGTCCCCTGCCTCGACCGCATGCGACAGGAGCACTTCGCCTGACGTCGTGACGACGCTCACGGTACCCTCTGCGGAAAGTTCAAAGGTCTTGTCGTGTGAGCCGTACTCCTCGGCTTTTTGCGCCATCAAGCCCACGTTGGCGACACTGCCCATAGTCCTTGGATCGAAAGCTCCCTGCTGCTTACAAAAGGCAATCACCTCACTGTAGACGCCTGCGTAACTGCTGTCGGGCCTTGGTGTCCTGAGGTTTGCCATCACGGTTCCACATCTGCCCCGAGGTGCGAATCATGGCGGGCATGGAAGCGTCGATGATCACGTCGCTGGGCACGTGAAGGTTGGTGATGCCTCGATCCGAATCCACCATCGCAAGAGCGGGTCCGCTCTCATAAGCGGCGGAAATATCCGCTTCGATCGCCTTTCGCTCAGACTCATCGAGCTGTGCAAGTTTGCCCAAAACGGCGCCCAAGCCGTCGCCCGGGCTCGCTCCGATCCTCTCCAGTGTGGCGCCGTGCTTCTCGAAGACGTCCTTGAAAAATACGCGCACGCAATGACCGAAGATGATCGGATCGGAGATTTTCATCATCGTCGCCTTCATGTGAAGGCTAAAAAGCACACCGCTTTTTTTGGCGTCCTCGATCTGCTCTTCGAGAAAGGTGAGTAACTTGGCTCGGCTCAGGACCGTGGAGTCAAAAACTTCTCCGGCCAGCAAAGGGATGCTCTCCTTGAGCACCTGCTTTTCCCCCGTCTTTGATTCAAAGACGATGCTGACGACGGTTTCCGTGGGCACCGTGATGGATTTTTCGTTACTGCAAAAATCTCCCTCACTCATGGTTGCCACATGAGATCGAGAGTTCGGGTTCCAGGCGCCCATCGAGTGAGGATTCTTGCGCGCGTACTCCTTGACCGCCTTGGGAGCGCGACGATCTGAATTGCCCTCGCGCAGGACCGGATTGACCGCACTGCCTTTCACCCGATCATAACGCGCCTTGTGGTCCTTTTCTTCAGCGGTTTGCGCTTGGTCAGGGTAGTCCGGAAGCGCGAAACCCTTCTTTTGCAGTTCAGCGATCGCTGCCTTGAGTTGCGGAAGCGACGCACTGACGTTGGGCAGTTTGATGATGTTCGCCTCAGGCGTTTGCGCCAAGGCTCCAAGCTCCGAAAGAGCATCGTCCCGTTGCTGATCGGCGGGGAGCTTGTCCCGAAAGCTAGCCAGGATGCGACCGGCGAGAGAGATGTCTCTCGTTTCGACACGGACGCCAACCTGCTTGGTGAATGCCCGAAGGATCGGAAGCAAGGAGTACGTAGCCAGAGCAGGGGCTTCGTCGGTCTCGGTGTAAATGATCGTGGGGGCGTCAGTCATGGTGATGCAAGGCAGATACCGAGCAGCCCCACGTCGCACAAGGCGAAAACATGCGCGCCCCGCGCCGACGCTGAAAGCCCCCTATCTCCAGCCAGGCCCGCTACTAACCTACTGGAAGGGCTACCCTTCCGTTTCCCAGGTTTCGTGCGCCGAAAGACGCTGAAAAGACGAAAAGACGCGGCCGAGGTAAAGAACACTTTGGTGACCGACACCCCCAAAAGAACCAAAAAGGTACGCGCCGACCAACTTCTCGTGGAGCAAGGTTTGGTTTCCTCCAGGAGCCGAGCCCAAGCGCTCATTTTGGCTGGAGAAGTTTTCTTGGGTGATCGGCCCGTGGAAAAGGCCGGAGAGCAGCTTCGGTCCGACTTGACCCTACGCGTGCGAGAACAGCAGAAGTACGTGTCGCGAGGTGGTCTCAAGCTCGAAGGAGCGCTCGCTGATCTTCACTTCTCGGTCCATGGATTGGTCGCGGCAGACATCGGTGCTTCCACGGGCGGATTCACCGACTGTCTCTTAGAGCACGGCGCAAAGAGGGTCTTTGCCGTCGACGTAGGCCACGGTCAGCTCGCCGAGAAGCTGCGCACCGATGCGCGAGTGACCTCCATGGAACGCACCAACGCCCGGAGTCTGACGGCCGAAGATCTCGGAGGCATGGTCGATCTCACGGTGGTCGACGCCTCCTTCATTGCTCTTTCCAAACTTCTTCCCGCCCTTTTCTGTGTGACCCGTCCAGAGGGTCATCTTTTAGCCCTGATCAAACCTCAGTTTGAGGTCGGGCGTGAGGAGGCCACGCGATCAGCCGGGGTGATCCGAGATCCGGCGGTGCGCGACGCGGCCGTGGCTCGTGTGCTCGACGAAGTTTCGCGAACGGGGTTCTCCGTCCTTCGGGATGCGCCCTGTCGGGTGCCGGGACCCAAGGGAAACGTCGAACACTTCGTGTTGGCACTGCGACCAGGTGAGACCATGCGGCCAGAGTGAGACCATGCGGCCAGAGTGAGACATGCGGCCAGAGTGAGACATGCGGCCAGCATGAAGGCCCTAGCGTGAGGGCATTCGTGTCACCGCCCGGACGTGTTACAGTCCCCCCCGCTTCAAGCTGAAGTGACGAGCGGCGGGCCGCTTGCGAGGAGAAAGATCTATGGGTGTGGGTGTCATTTTAGCCGTCGTCATTCTCGTCGGCATCATCATTTTTGTGGGCTATTTCATCAGCGTCTACAACAAACTGGTTACGCTGCGTGAGCGGCACAAAAACGGGTTTTCTCAAATCGAGATCCAGCTCAAACGCCGGTACGATTTGATCCCCAATCTCGTCGAGACGGCCAAGGGTTACATGGCCCACGAGAAGGAAACCCTCACCGCCGTCATCGAAGCCCGCAATTTGGCGCTGGGTGGTCTCAAGGCTGCCGCTGCCGGTCCAGGAGATCCAGCAGCCATGAAGCAGTTGGCCTCGGCCGAGTCAGGTCTCGCGGGTGCTCTGGGCCGTCTCAACATGGTGATTGAGCAGTATCCCGACCTCAAAGCCAACCAGAACATGATGCAGCTCACCGAAGAGCTCACCACGACGGAAAACAAGATTTCATTCGCTCGCCAGGCCTTCAACGATGCCGTGACGAGTTACAACACCTACAAGCTTCAATTTCCTCCGGTGATTGTCGCGGGCATGAGCGGGCACGCCCAAAACGCTGCGCTGCTCGAGTTTGAAGACTCCAAAGAAATCAAAGTCGCCCCAAAGGTGAGTTTCTAAGGGCAAAACGCCGTTTTCCGCGGGACGGCCGGCGCCCCTCGTCACATGCAGTTCTTTGAGCATCAGGATCAGGCTCGTGGACGGACGACTCTCTTGGTCGTCCTGTTCTCGTTTGCCGTGCTCGGGCTCGTGGTCGCCGCAAGTCTCGCTACACATTTTCTCCTGCTCCTCGATCACGACCCCAACGAACCGCTCAGCTTGAATCACTTCAAGTTGGTGGGGACGGCGGGCCTCTCGACTTTTGCCGTCATTTTCTTCGGCTCCATCTATCGCACCGCTCAGTTGCGTGGAGGGGGCAAACAGGTCGCCGAAACCCTGGGCGGTCAGCTCATCACGCCCTCTACGAAAGACTTTCTGGAGCGACGGGTGGTCAATGTCGTCGAAGAGATGGCCATCGCCGCGGGACTACCCGTGCCTCCCGTGTACTTGATGGCGCGCGAGAAGGGCATCAACGCCTTTGCCGCGGGTTGGTCCCCAGACGACGCGGTGATCGGCGTGACCCGAGGCGCGCTCGAAAGCCTGAACCGCGAACAACTCCAAGGCGTCATTGCGCATGAATTCAGCCACATTCTCAACCGAGACTGTGCGCTGAACATGCGCCTGCTCGGGGTGCTCCACGGCATCGTCGTCATCAGCATCATCGGCAGGATCCTGATCCGCATCGGCACCTCCTCCAGCTCTTCCCGTTCTTCCAAAGACAACAGCCCGTTTCAGTTCGCGGTTCTCGGATTCGTCATCTGGGCTTTCGGAGCCCTTGGCGTGCTCATCGCTCGTATCATTCAATCTGCCGTTTCAAGACAGCGGGAGTATCTGGCCGACGCCTCGGCGGTTCAATTCACACGCAATCCCTCGGGCATTGCCGGAGCGCTCGCCACCATAGGCTCTCACACCTCTGCTCTCTCTACGCCGCGGGGAGAAGAGACGAGTCACATGCTCATCGGCGAGCCAGGGGCGGAAACGTTCTTGAGCGGCCTTTCCTCCCATCCCCCGCTCTTTGAAAGGATCCGGCGCATCCTCCCGAGCTGGGACGGAAATTTCCGCGCCTTGGCTACCCCGCCGGGAAGTGTCCTCGGGACTTTGGAACAGGCTGAAGCCGCAGAAAAAAAGCGGTTCGATGCTCAGGGTCTTGCCAGGGATCTGTTGCGGAACGGCCCCATGGCACTGGGGACCGCTGCGGGACGCGCCGCCGGCGGTGGACCTAAGGGACAAGTTGTCGAAGCTGTCCTGCTGGGTAGCATGCTCGGCCCGGAGGGCACAGCCGACCAAAATCGCCAAGGACAAAATCGCCAGGGACCAAGTGCAAACCTCATCGAGGAGCAGCCCTCAGCGCCGGTCGCCAAGGCGGCGCGCCTGCTGGCTCTACTCCCTTCCGGCCTCAGACAAGCCGCCGAAGAACCGTTTTCCGCCCGCGCCCTCATCCTCTCTTTGCTGATCGGCGAAACGCGAGATCCCTCTGCTCTTTTGGCATCCCTTCTGGCTTCCGATCCGCCTCTCGCTCGCGAAATGGAACGCCTTGGCCCGGAGCTTCATGTGCTAAGCGGAGCTTTGGTGTTGCCCCTTTTCGACATCGCGGTGGGCACGCTTGTCGGTCTTTCCGACCGTCAAGCGCAGGTCTTGCTCTCGCAACTGACTTCCGTTTTTTCGGAACTAAAGCCGAAGGCATACCGCGCTTACTGCTTTTGTCGCGTGGCCGCTCGCCGTCTTGGACAGAAGGATCCCGAGGCTGAAGGAGGCAAAGTGATGATCAAAGACGCGATTGAAACCGTTCTCGGTGTCCTTGCCTACGAGGGACACCCGAACACAGACGAAGCAGGAACCGCATTTTTGGCCGGAGGGAAAAGGTTTGGAACGCGGGGAACGCGACTTTCGATCCCTCTGCGCGAGGGCCTTTCGATTCAAGGGCTCGACGCCGCCTTCGGCACCCTGCTCCGCCTCCCGCCCACGACGCGCGCGCAGCTGCTCGACGCTGCAGAAACCGTTGCCGCTCACGACGGACGTGTCGAAGCGAGCGAGGCTGAACTCCTTCGCGCCATGGCCACCTGCCTGGGGGTAGCCGCACACCCCGTCTATGCCGATGGTCCTTGACCTCGGTCCGTGTAAAGACGGATCGTGCGCCCGTGATTCAGCCACGACTGCTTCGAACCATCGACCGCCTTTTGCCAGGGATCGAAGCCATCGCCCCCGAGCGCGTAGAGAAACTTTTTTTGCTGACGACGTACATCGAAAGCAAGCGTGCCCAAAATCAACCCATCCGGCTTGTGTTCCTCTCCACGGACAATGCGCGGCGCTCGCTTCTCGCTCAGGCCTGGGCGCACGTCGCCGCTCAGTTTCAAGGGGTGCCTCAAGTCGAGTGCTTTTCCGGAGCAATGAGTCCGACTGCTTTCAGCTCTCCTTCTGCTTTCAGCGCGCCTGCCGCCGCTCTTGAACGCGCGGGTTTCCTTTTGAAGAATCTGGGCGGCGAGAGGCCTCATTACGAAGTCGCAGCTCTTTTGGAGAGCGAACCCCTGCTTTGCTTCTCCAAAGCCTTCGACCACGAACAAAACCCGAAGAGCGGGTTCGCGGCGGTCATGACCTGCAAGGACGCAGACGCAACCTACCCCGTCAGCGAGGATTCCGAGCGCTTCTCCCTTCCCTACCCCGACCTCAAAGTCAGCGACGGCACGGGCCAAGAAACCCTGGCCTATGACGCGCTCTCGGATCAAATCGGGACAGAGATGCTAGCCGTCTTCGGCTCTGTCGACCTCGGGGTGTAGCGCGGAAGTGTTGGCAGTTCGTTCAGAATCACCACAGCGATGATGTAAGCCGTGAAGAACGCAGGATAGAGCGTATTGAAAATGAATGTTTCGACAAACGGACCCTCCAACAAGAGGGCTGCGATGGAGATCCCGAAGAGAGCGGTCCACAGACTCCTCGCACGAAGGCGGCCGGGACCCTCATGCATCGCATGACACATGAGCATCAACCCCAAAAAACCCGTGTAGTAGTAGCGCACAGCGTTTAAGCACAAGAAATGCAAACAGAAGCCGAGAAAAATTGTGGCTGAAACGTCGTCCCAGCGCCGAGTCGCCCGTACCGCCAAGAAGAGCAGCGGCACGGTCACCGCCCAGCGCACGTGCTTCATGCTCAGGGGACCGAGGAAGGGCTCCGAGAACGTCGCGGAACTCAAGGACCCCACATTTTCAAACACCGCCTTTGGGTAAAGGAAGTTGTAGACAAAACCGATGCGGCCGCCGGAAAAACGATGCGCGTTGAGGTCCATTTGCTCCAGGAATCCTCGCCAGCCAGAGACGCCTCCGCCGTACACGCCGCTGAGCAAAAGGAGGACGACCGCCGCGGCGAAAGCTCCTAGAAAGAACCGGCGCTGATGCACTTCCCAGCTTCCGTTCTCGCGGAACGAAAGCAGAGAACGCCAGACCATCGGTAAGAGAAACACGGCCGGAAAGATCTTCATGCACGCGCTGATTCCGATCATAGCTCCCGCTAGCGCGTACCTCCCTTTCTTCATCATGGAAAAGCTACTGACGAGGGACGCGAGCCATAGGTAGCGAATAAATGCCGGGATGGTGTGGAACTTGTCCACCGGACACATCCACAGAAAGGCGAAGAATCCGAGGCCCAGTCGCCAGCCGAACGCCCAGACCGCACACATCGCCATGCCGAAAAGGACTATCAAATTGAAGGTCCCGAGATAGATAAGATTTGCCTTGTCGATAGAGACACCGTCACTGAGCAGTCGCGTCACGGAAGTCAAAGGTGGAGGTCCGTTGTACCCGTGGTCGCCGAGGGCGTAGCGCCAGTGTGCGTCTCCGAACCAATCCCGGAACCAAGCTACCTCTCTCCCAAACTGCTGCCATCTCTCCGGAGAAAAGGACTGTCGACAGCGTTTTGCGTGCCTGCTCTTGAAGAATTTCTTGTCGACAGCGACGTGCTTGTTGGTAGCGAGGTCCCGGATTTTTGGCGGATGAGACCGTCTTTTGATCTCTCGTTTCCGGTACAGGTCCTCCAGGGCCACCACTGTGCAGGTGTAGTGCTGATCATAACCCAACTCGTCGAAGTACCGAGCACCCAGGAGATAGTGATACGTATCGTAGTAATCGAAGTAGGCGTTGCGCTTCATGACGTGCTTCGCCATCACCATCGTTGTGCCCAGAGTCACGAGAATCAGGAGCATCACGCAGCCGAATCGCGCAAGCCGCTCCTGTGCCCCGCGACCCATGCGCTCTAGGGGCCACACCAGAACCGCCAAGCTCAAAAGCAGCCCACCCAGCTGTACGACCTTCAGGTGTTCAAAAGTCAAATCACGCAGATCAAGGGCGCCCCACGGAAGATGGAAGCGCCCCGGCTCCTTGAGAGGGAACTGCGCTTCCCCCAAGACCAAGAGAGCCAGGATCACGGAGAGGATGCCTGTCAGAGAAAAGAGTGCGGCGCGATCGAGGCGAGTCAAAGCGGACCCTCCGAACTTAGGTCAAGTGGAAAAGCAGCGGAGATGTGGACGCTAGATCAACCCCCAGTGCCTTTCCATAGTTCGCCCGGAAGGCTTCGCTGATGCGAGCCATGACGGCTACCAGGGCTGCGTCGAAGGACCACTCGATGCCAGGTCGCAGTCACCTCAAAAGACCAAGTATTCGCCCTAAAGCGCATCTCATAACTGGCAAGGGCTCCACCGCCGCTCACCCCGAATAGATGAGGCGAGCGTCGGCGGAGCCAAATCCATAGATCTGCTCGATGCGCGGTGTTGCTTGCTTGGAACGCATTCTCGCCACCCTTCGGGTTATGGGATGCGTTCTAGAACGAAAGGACCCAAATGTCGTAGAGCGCATGGGTCCAAACGGCCGGCGCAAAGCCGCGAAAATGATAGATGGCGGTGAAAACGAGCCCACACACCCCGCGGAAGAGAAACGTCATCAGATCGAAGGGATCCGAAAGCTCGCCGACGTAGTGCCAACCGCTGAAAACACACGCGACCAGAAGCGCCCATCCGATCCGATAGGCAAGTTTGGCCACTTTGCTCGTCACGTTCATCACAAACAAGAGGAGCGTCCCACCTAGTCCATAGAGTCCAAAGCGAAACACCAGCTCTTCGTAAAATCCGGCGCCCATCGACATCACAGCCCCCGCCGCGCGATCCCCGAGTGCCCCCGAGTGCCCCGCCGCCTCGACGCTACTCGAAAGGGCAGGAGCAGCGTTCATCAGCCCCACTACAGACGGATCCGTCAAGGTGAGAGCGAGTAACTTGGCTACGGCATAGCCCGCGAGCAAACGCATCATCAACGCGTACGCGACGCCTTCCGCTCCAAGCCAGAAAAAGCGGTCGAGTTTGAGGTGTCGGCCGCGCCCGGCCATCAAGAGCGGTGTGACGTAGCCCGCGCCGATGGCCAACGTCAGAGCAAAGTAAGCAAACAGGTTGTTGTTTGCGAGCTGTCCGAGTTCACGCGTGACCATGTCCGCTGCATTCCGGACCGGAAGAAAAATGACCCCCAAGTGGTAGCCCACAAAAAGGGGAAGGGTGAGCGCAAGATCCGTCAGGGGACCGGAGCGGGGAATGGAAAGCTCTTCTTCTGCGGGCTCACGGGCCATGCCCTGAGATACCGGAAAAACCCTCGCCCGGACCACTTTTTGGGGTGAGCCGGCGGGCAGGCGCCGGTTATTCGAGGGCGAGGATGTAGCGCTGGATCACATCCAGCTCCGCGTCGCTCAGCATGCTACCAGCATAGGGCATACGTTCTCCTTCACCCCCCACTTCACGGTGAGTCCCCTGCACTTTATGCCAAAGATAGCTCTCGTCGAGGTTTCCCGGGGTCACCAAGAGCAAAGGCGCCTGACGCGAGGCCACCTCGACAAACTCATCCTGACCGTAGTCTTCCCCTAAGAAAAGGTGTCCGTTGAAGCCCTCCGGCTCGTGACAGCCCTCGGCGCACCTTTCCTCAAGGAAGCGCTGAAGCTCTTCGGTAAAAATCCGGTCCGCCTCCGTCCCTTCGGCGCCACCACATCCCAAGACAAACAGGAGAAGCAACGGAAGCAGGGCAAGTCGTAATAAAAACACCCGCTGGATCAGGGACACACCCCAACGTCTTCTGACGGGCAATCCGCGGCCATGGGCGTGACGGGGGCCGGCGGGTCGCTGGCGCAGGTGATCACAAACTCGTGATCTCCACCGTTACAAGTGATCTTCTTCACCACACCGCCCGCTTTGATGGTGTTGATGTCATCCACGGTCAGCGCAACGCAGTGACTGTGGTTGCCGGCGGTAGGAGCCTCGGAGCTCTCAATCGTTCCAGCCACTCCGGCCGCCAAGAACTGAGCGGTGACGGTCAACGTGTGTGTGTGACCCGCCGACGAGCTGGTGACGGTGATGTCCTCGGTACACTCGTCACCCCCCGCGCCGCCGCCGGTTCCCTCATCGCTTCCGCCGGTTCCGTCGCTTCCACCGGTTGCGTCGCTTCCGCCAGTTCCGTTGCTTCCGCCAGCTCCGTCGCTTCCGCCGGTTCCACTCGTTCCGCCGCTCCCAGTGCCGTCACCGTCACCGTCGCCGTCGCCGTCGCCATCACCATCACCCGCTGCGTCGTCACCCTCGCCAGAACACGCGGCAAGCATCGCCACGCCACCTATCACCGAGGCGTGAAGGAACATCTTTCGCGAAATGGAGGAGGGGAGACGCTTCATCGGGGAACCTTTCGAAAGGGAGGGACGTGTCCTCTATAGTGGCGATACGAAGCCCTGTGGGTTCAAAAATGGAAGGCTCGTCGGCAACTTCCGCCAATCCGTGCAAACCCGCTGGAAGAAATCGGTCCTCTTTCAATTTTTGAGGTGGCGGTTCCGACGGCCGGAACCCCTCAAGAGGGCTGAAGGTGATAAACCAAGAACCCGACGACAACGATCCACAAAAGGACGATGGCCACCATCGGGCCGTCGGAGATCATTTCCTGAGTGGGACTCTCTGCTCTGGGGCGGTAGCGGACGATGTGAAGGAAACGAAGAACTCCTAAGATCACGAACAGCGTCGTGGGCCAAAGATACTCAGCCCGAAAAAACGCCCGCGTGACAGGATCGATCGTGTACACAAAGTACGTGCCGACGGTCAAGAGTGAGGTCACCGTGAGCGCCAGATCGAGCCCACGTTTGCTATAACCACGGAGCGCCGTGCGTTGTTTTCCCGCCTTTGCGGAGGCCGTCGTGAGTTCGTGACGGCGCTTTCCGAAGCCCAAGAAAAGGGCAAGCAGAGCCGTGCAAACGAAAAGATACCAGGAAACCTCGATGCGGGTGGCAAATCCGCCTCCGAGAACTCGCAGGACGAAACCTGCCGAGATGCACCCCACGTCCAGATACGCCACGTGCTTCAACTTCATGGTGTAGGCGACGTTGAGCCCAAAGTACCCTGCCGCTACGACGGCGAAAGCGGGTGAAACGAGGAAGCCTGAGGCGAGAGACACCGCGACCAGAAGGTACGCAAACGTTCTAGCCACGTTTTCAGGAACGCGGCCCGAGGCGATGGGGCGATGACGCTTGACCGGGTGGACACGATCCGCCTCGACATCAGCCAGATCGTTGATGGTGTACACCGCTCCGGCGAGAAGGCAGAAGATGAGAAAGGCAAGCCCCGCGTTCGTCAACAAGGTGGGGTCGAAGAGCTTGGTCGCGAACACGACCGGTGCGAGAACAAAGATGTTCTTCACCCACTGGTGCGGACGAATCGTCCGCACCAGGCCACGCGCCCTCCAAACAAGAGACGCGCGCTCCTCTTCGGTCTCGACCGGCGGCGCGGGCCAACTGGGTGACTCGCCTTGAGCTTCTAGCGACTCCCAAAAGCTAGGGCTCTCCGGGTCGTTCGGCTCATCCGCAGGAGCTGTGCCTTCGGATCCGTTTTCGCTGTCAGCCGAGCTGCGCATGTTGCTGCCCGACCCTACAATACATCTCAGAAATGGGAAAAGCCCCGCCGGAACCTCCCGTTCAATGCTAACCAACCGCAGTCGTCATGAGTCCTGAGAATGAGCACAAAGAACTGTCGGCGGAAATCCGTTCTCACGATTATCGCTACTATGTCCTCGATGACCCCATCATCGAGGACCGAGCTTACGACGCACTCTACGCGCGGCTGCGGGAACTCGAACGCAGGCACCCGGAGCTTCTGACGGACGATTCTCCCACCATGCGCGTCGGAGCTGCTCTCCGTACGGATCTTCGCACCGTGGATCACGTGGCGCCCATGATGTCCCTCGACAACACCTACTCGCCCGAAGACCTTCGCGAGTTCGACCGCAGAGTCAGAGCCGGCCTCACGGACACCGCCGATCCGGTCTATTGTGTCGAACCCAAACTCGACGGCGCGAGCGTCGAGATCCTTTATCGTGACGGAAAGCTGGCGGGCGGATCGACCCGCGGGGACGGGAAATCCGGAGAAGAAATCGTCGAAAACCTCCGCACCATTCGCAGCTTACCCCTCACCATCGATTACAAAGGGCCCCTCACCCTCCGCGCCGAGGTCGTCATCTATAGGAGCGATCTCGCTTCTATCAATGAGCTCCGCGCCGCACGCGGTGACGCCCCTTTCGCCAATCCTCGAAACGCCGCTTCCGGCAGCCTAAGAATGCTGGACCCACGAGAAGTCGCCGAGCGGAGGCTGCGCGCTTTGGTCTGGCAGGTGGTCGAAGAAGACTTCGCTGAAAGTCACGCCGCAGCTCTCGACCGCTGCGCCGAACTTGGACTCCCCACACATCGAAAGCACGCCCTGTGCGCTTCGCTGAGTGACGCCCTTCTGGCCATCGATGCGATCGAAGAAGAGCGCACTCACTACGGCTATGAAACCGACGGCGCTGTCGTCAAAGTGAACTCCTACAAGCAGCAGGGGATTTTAGGCGCGACGGCCAAATTTCCCCGCTGGGCCATCGCCTACAAGTTCAGGGCGGAACGGGCTTTCACTCAGCTCATCGACATCAGCGTGCAGGTGGGCCGCACGGGTGCTCTTACTCCCGTAGCTCATCTGACCCCGGTGGCTCTCGCGGGAACCACCGTTTCTCGCGCGTCCCTTCACAACCAAGACCACATCGATCGCCTGGACATTCGCATCGGAGACACCGTCGGGGTGGAAAAAGCGGGTGAAATCATCCCTCAGGTCGTCACCGTGCAAACGCAGCATCGGAGCGGCAGCGAGCGGGTTTTCCGGCTGCCCAAGGAATGTCCCAGCTGCGGGGAAAAGGTACAAAAATCCCCAGAGGAAGCCGTCACCCGCTGCCTCAACAGGCACTGTCCCGCTCAGGTCGAGGGTGCGGTCCTACACTTCTGTCGACGTTTCGCCATGGATGTCGATCATCTCGGCGAGAGTCTGATCGAAAAGCTCGCCAAGGCCGGGCTGTTGCGCGACGTGGCGGATCTCTACACGCTCAGCGAAGAGCAGATTCTTTCTCTCGACCGCATGGGAGAAAAGAGCGCCAAGAACATCATCGCCTCTATCGAGGCGTCCAAGGAGCAACCTTTCGATCGACTCCTGATCGGACTCGGCATCGATCTCATCGGTCAGGTCGCCGCCTCGCAACTCGCCGTTGAAATGGGCTCGCTCTCAAGGCTGCTTTCGCTCTCTCCGGCCGAAGCCGCCGCTTTGGCTCAAGAAATCTCTGGGTTTGGCCCCAAGATGGTGGAAGCCCTCTCGACGTATTTGAGTGATCCTGTGCATCGAGATCTGCTCGAACGCCTTCATGCTTTGAACGTCTCCAGGGAAGCACAAAAGCGGCTCCCGCGGGCGGACGGTCCCCTTTCCTCAAAGACCTTCTGTGTGACGGGAGTGCTCAGCCGCAAGCGCTCCGACATCCACAAAGACATCGAGGCCGCGGGCGGGACGATCCACGACAAGGTAAAAAAGGGGACCTCTTATCTCGTGTGCGGCGAGAAAGTCGGTCAAAGCAAGATCACGAGCGCCAAGAAATTCGGCGCCCAGGTCATCGACGAACCCGCGCTCCTGCTTCTTCTTCAGGGTGAGTCATGACGCGCTGGGACAGAGATCTCACCTTGGGCTTCCGAGGCTGGACCTTGGTGGCCGGCCTCAGCGCGCTCGTGCTTTTGGCCTGGGCGATCTTTTTGGGCACAAGAGCTCGCTCGGAACCCGTCCGCTGTGGCAGCGGTTTTCAGGCGCTCGGGCCCCGCTGCTGCGCCCCGGGTCAGGGACTCTCTGCCGGTCAATGCATCGGCGTCCCTGCCCGCTGCCCTCACCCCTTTCTGCTCGTGAAGGCGCCGATCCCTGGTTGCGTCTATCCCGCCACCCCCATTCCTATCGCAGGAGGCAGCGTCACCCTTGGACCCACGGACTGGGATTCGGTCAACGTCGTTGAGAAACGCAAAGTCGTTGTGACAAGCTTTTCGATGGACACGATCGAGGTGACCTACCACCGCTACCAGAAGTGCGTGGACGCAGGCATGTGCAAACCCCTCGCCACGGAAGCGGAACCCGGACGTCCCCTCACGGGCCTCAGTGCCGCCGCCGCCGCGGAGTTTTGTGCCTTCGACGGCGGGCGCCTGCCGACGCCCGCCGAGTGGATCTTCGCAGCCAGCGGCGAAGAGGCTCGGCGTTTTCCCTGGGGTCCCCACGGACTCGTCTGTCGACGCGCGGCCTTTGGCCTCGTCCACGGGCCCTGCGCGAATGAGGGTATTTTTCCAGAAATCGCCGGCCAAAGAAGGGACGGAGGCACGCCCCAAGGGCTTCTCGACCTTTCGGGAAATGTGGCTGAATGGGCGCTCGACGAAAAGGGCCACGCAACACTTCACGGCGGCTCCTTCCGCAATCAAACCGCAAGTGGACTGAAGGTCTGGAGCACCAGACCTTCAGAAGCCGCGGACGACGTCGGCTTTCGTTGCGTCTATGATCCGGGGAACGGACCGTGAACGCCGCCATCCTGACCATCGGAACCGAGCTGACGCGAGGAGAACTGCTCGACAAGAACAGGCAGACCATCGCTGAGCTTTTGACCGAACGCGGCTACGAGGTCACCGAGCTTGTCAGCGTCGACGATGACGACCACCGCATCATCGACGCCCTTCGGCGCCTGGGGGCAGCTTACGATCTTTTGATCGTCACCGGCGGCCTCGGGCCCACCACCGATGATCGCACGGCCAAGTGCGCGGCAGACGCCCTCGGTGTTCCCCTGAAGCGCGACCCCGTGGTTTTAGATCACATCGTTCAGCTTTTCGCGTCGCGCAGAGTTTCTTTTTCACCTTCCAACGAGAAACAAGCCGACTTCCCGCAAGGAGCGCTCGTGCTCGAAAACCCACACGGAACGGCGCCTGGGTTTTTTCTGCGCTTTTCGCGCGCCTCTGCGCTGTTCTTCCCCGGGGTGCCCCGTGAGATGCAACCGATGCTGATCTCTGCCCTTGCCGAGCACGCCCCAAAGCCAGACAAAAAGCTTGTTTGCCTCAAACTCAAGACTTTTGGCCTTCCCGAATCGGAGGTCAATGAGCGCCTTTCGGATCTTGAAGATCTCTTTCATATCACCCTCGGCTATCGGGCTTCCCACGCCGAAATCGAAGTGAAGGTGTTCGCGAAAGCGGAAACAGGACTCGCGCCCCCGAAGGAGCGTGCCCGAGACGCTTTGATGATCGCAGAGGAGCGGCTTGGCGATGCGGTGTACGGGGAAGGAGAGGTCACTCTCGCCCAAAGCTTGGGGGATCTCTTCCGGGAAAAAGACCTTTCCTTTGCCCTTGCGGAGTCCTGCACCGGCGGGCTCATCAGCGAAATGATCACCGCCGTTCCCGGTGCAAGCACGTTTTTTCTCGGCGGGATCTGTAGCTACGACAACAGCATCAAGGAATCCCTCCTGAAGGTTTCTGCCTCTCTCCTTCGAGAGCACGGCGCCGTCAGTGAGCCCGTCGCGCGCGCGATGGCTGAAGAAGCTCGGCGCGCCTTCGGAGCAGACGTCACCCTTTCCGTCACAGGCATTGCGGGGCCAGGAGGAGGAAGCCAAGACAAGCCCGTAGGGCTCGTGCATTTCGCCATCGCCGTGTCCGGCGAGACAAGGACCTACCGACGAGTCTTTCGCGGCGACCGCCTCCAGATCCGAAAGAGAGCGGCGCTCTTCGGGATCTGGAGCATACGCCAGATGCTTCTCCGCGCAGGTGGCTCTCAGGCCTGAGCCTTCGGAGCCTGCCCGAGATACCCCTCGGATCCCTGGACTGCCGCCCGTGGAGAAAATCCTATCTTCCCCGAGAGCACGTCCACATGCACGGTGTCTCCCGGCCCATATTCTCCCCGGAGAACCAACTCTGAAAGCGGGTTTTCCACCAGACGCTGAAGCGCGCGCTTCAGGGGGCGCGCCCCGTACATGGGATCATAGCCCTGCTCCGCAAGGAAATCCTTGGCCGCGTCAGACACAGAAAGTCCGATTTCTCGCTGCAAAAGGCGGCGCGAAAGGCGCGCCAGTTGTACGTCTACGATGGCTCGGATCTGCTTTCGGACAAGGCGCCGAAACACGACCGTTTCATCGAGACGATTCAGGAATTCCGGCCGAAATTGAGCCTTGAGTGCATCACCCGCCACTTCGATGAGGCGACGCGTTTTCTCGTCCTCGCTGAGATCGAGACGTTCTTCGACACCGGCCAGCTCAGCACTCCCGAGGTTACTCGTGAGAATGACCACCGTATTTTTGAAGTCGACGGTGCGCCCTTGACCATCCGTCAGTCGTCCGTCGTCCAGCACCTGAAGCAGGGTGTTGAAGACATCCGGGTGGGCCTTTTCCACCTCGTCGAAGAGCACGACAGAAAAGGGACGGAGCCTGTCCGGCGCCGTCC
>CAYMQT010000025.1:10200-39396 GCA_964392575.1 uncultured Polyangiaceae bacterium | reverse complement strand
CTTGGGGCTCTTCGTGGGTTGTCTGCCCGTATTTGGATTTCACCTTTTCCTCACGACAGGACTCAGCCTCGCTTTCGGTTTGGATGCATTGATCGCTTACGCTGCGGCGAACATCTCCGTGCCTCCGATGATTCCGCTTCTGCTCTATGCTGAACTGCAAGTGGGCACGTACCTCATGAGCGGTGCTTGGCATTCCTTTTCGCTAGCGGACATGCAGGTCGAGCAGGCGGGACAGCTCGGTCTTGCGCTTGTCTTGGGGGCGCTCGTCGTCGGGGCGGCGGTTTCGCTCGTCGGCGCTGGTGTCACCTGGCTCATCGCTTTCCGGGTGATGAAGCGCAAGACTCACGAGAGTTGAGACGGAGACAGCACCTTTTCTAACAGCTCTTCTTGTGAAGCCAGGGATAAATCCGTCCACGTACTTTCCTCGCATCCGAACTCCAGGTTCAGGGCCGTGAGCGCCTCTTTCGAAAGCGAGGCGAGGCCGGGTGTTTGAGAGGTGAGCGCCTCTACGGAAGTCACTCCAAATTCGCGGATCCCGCAGGGGATGATGGTTTGAAAGAGGGCTAGATCCGTGGTGACGTTGAGCGCAAATCCATGCTGCGTGATCCAACGAGAAATACGCACGCCGATCGCCCCCACTTTGACCGGATTTTTCACCCGTTCTTCCCCTGGCCAACGAGAATGAGAGTCCTGATCGATCCAAAGCCCGATGCGTCCGTCGAGGGTTCCGCCTTCGAGACCAAACGGCGCGATCACTCGATTCATGGCGCGTGACAGACCTTGAACGTACTTGCGGACATCTTGTCGGTCCGGAGAGAGATCAAGGATCGGGTAGGCGATCAGCTGTCCGGGAGCATGCAGGGTCACGTCACCGCCCCGACCTGTGCTGATCACCTCCACTCCGAGTTTGCTCAGAGCGGCGGCGGAGGCCAGAATGTTTTCAGGGTGCGCTCCTCGCCCGAGAGTGATGACCGGATCATGCTCAAGCAAGAGTACCGTGTCCCCGATGACTCCTGCGCGGCGCTCGAAAAAGCAGCGCTCCATGAGTTCTAAGACCGGGAGGTACGGGCGCCGGCCCAGAAAGTAGCCGCTGAGGGGCTTTCGCATCGCAGTTTTATTCGGGGATCGGACGGCCCGAGTCGCGTTCTTCTTCGCGGAAGCGGTCGATGCGTTCCACGAATACGCCCGCTGCGTCTGGATCAAACTGACTGCCACTACAGCGCTCGATTTCCCCCACGGTGACCTCGTGCGGGAGCGCTGTGCGATACGCGCGATCACTAGTCATCGCGTCATAAGTATCTGCGACGCTGATGATTCTCGCGATGAGAGGGATGTTGTTTCCTTCGAGTCTGAGCGGGTATCCGCGCCCGTCCCAGCGCTCATGGTGGAGGAAGACCCCCGGAATGACCGGTTCTAGAAACGCGATGGGGTCGAGGATTTCCTTGCCGTACGTGGGGTGCTTCTGAAACATCTCATACTCGCCTGCGCTTAGTTTGCCCGGCTTGTTGAGATTCATGACACAACCGATTTTACCGATGTCGTGCATGAGCGCCGCTTGGCGTACGATTTCCACCTGGGCTTCGTCTAGGCCAAGCCAGCGAGCGAGCCTTTGAGAATAGAGGGCGACACGCTGAGAGTGTCCGGCCGTGTAGCGGTCCATCTTGTCGATGGTGTTGGCCAAGCTTTGAATGGTCTGTTGAAAAGTGGATTGCAGATCTTCGTAGAGCCGCGCGTTTTCGATGGCAGCGGCGGCCCGGGACGCGATGATGCTGAGCAGTTTGCGCTGACCTTCCGTGAAGCGCTTACCGAGGGTGTGAGAGGTGACGGTGATCCATCCTATCAAACGCTCCCGCATGCGCAGCGGGACCGCCAAGAGACTCTCGACGGGCAGGCTGGCTTTCTCGCGAAACAGGCTGGCCGAGGCGGCTCCGTGTAAAATCAGGGGCACGTCCTGAGTGAGCCTTTCCGCCATCAGCGCCGGGTCGAGCCTGCCAGGAGTCGCTGGGAGGTTGCCGCTTTCGGCGCCGGCGCGACTGTCCGGATGCAGCCTGCTCAAGCGTTCAAAGTAATTGCCCTGCCCGTCATCCAGCCACACGAAGATGCAATCGGCATCCATCTCTTCAAAGGCGTTGTCTCGCACGGTGGCGACAACATCGTCGAGGCTGAGACTCGCCGTGATGGCCTCGCTCACCTTGTAGAGAGAAAGAGCTTCTCTCAAGCGCAAATTCTCTGCAGCCAGTCGCTGCTTTTCGAGCCCGCGCTGAACGACATGCACGATTTCTTCGACCTTGAAGGGCTTGAGAATGTAATCATAGGCGCCGTGTTTCATGGCGTCGATGGCCGTCTCGACGGTGCCAAATCCCGTCATGATGACCGTCAGCGCCTCCGGCTGCATCTTTGCTACGTGTTGCAATAGTTCGATGCCGCCCATTTTCGGCATCTTGAGGTCGCTGATCACGAGCGCGAAATTGGAGCGTGAAAGCTCCGTGACCGCTTGCGTTCCGTCGTCAGCCGTACGGACCGAGTACCCCTCCATGGTCAGGAAGTCAGCCAAGATGTCGCGGATGAATTTCTCATCGTCGACGACCAAAACACGGGGCTGTTCAGAGGGTAGAGTGATTTCTGAGATCATGTTAGGTGCGCAAACTCAGAATGCCGCCGAGCGCGCGAGGAGAGGTAGGGGTAGGCTGACTGGATAAGAGGCGTGCGTTCATGCCGTTGATCACCGCGTGGGCCAGGACGGGGCCGAGGAGAGATCCTGTGGCTTGAAACAGGACACCAAAGACCAGCCCCATGATTGTCGCCCAAAGCGCCCACGTAAAGCGAGCCCGTCCCGGCAATTGATGAGCCAGACCGAACACCAGCGCTTGTATCCATAAGTTCGTGGCAGGCATGAGTACGGAGCGGAACAGGAGCTCTTCCCCCAGAGACGAAAAAAGAGCCAAAACGACGATGCCGCCCGGGGGGACGTTCATCACGAGCGGCCTCAATTCGGCAGAAAGCGTGCGCGCCCAGGCGGCTTTCTTTACCAGCGAAGCGGTCAGGGCCACGACGAGGAGCCCTACGGTGAGTCCGAGCAGAGTGCTGTACAAATGGGAGGCAAAAGGGGTCAGCTCCAGCCAGGGAGCGGGATGCACCAAAGCATCGCCCCGGAGGTACGTGGCCACGCCCCCGAAGATCAGACCCACTGTGGCGTATACGCCGGCCAAAACCGCCCACCGGTTCATGCGGATGACTATGGCATGCCAGGGGAGCGCTGGGTATTGTCTCCTCGTTGTGGGAGGAACAAGCCGCGAAACGATGGAGATCCGGAGCCCCGAGGAGGTCCAGTCTCTGTTTGCCTCGACCGAAGACCTCGTCGGCCGTGTCCTGAGTCACTTGAAGAATAGCGGGATGTCCGTCGACCACGATGAAATGATGGCGTTCGGTCGTGAGGGTTTGATCGAGGCGGCTCAGAGGTTCGATCCAGAAAAGGGAGAAGACTTCCGCCGCTACGCCTACTTCAGAGTGAAGGGCTCGATGCTCGACGGACTTCGCAAGATGGGCAACTGGTCTCGCCGTGGGTATGAGCGGGTGACGCTCATGCGGCGCGCCAACGAGATGTGTGAGGGATTCTTCGACGAAGACCAAGGCTCTCCCTCGGCGTCCTCCGCTGAAGCTCATCAGCGCCTCAACAAGCACATGGCAGCGATGGTCACGGCGATGACGGTGGGTGTCTTCGCCGAGCATGTCCACCAGCAAGACGGATCGATTACGGCGGTCGATCGTTCTCAGTCGGTGGAGGAAGAACTCGCCGATCAGCAGATGGTTGAGTTGGTACGGCAGGCCATTTTTGAACTTCCCGAGCCGGAGGACGACATCATCCGTCGTCACTACGTGGAGGGAGAGAAGATGGACGATATTGCGCTCAGCTATCACAAGAGCAAATCCTGGGTGAGTCGCATGCACACTCGCGCCATCAAGCGTTTGGGAGCGCGGCTTCGTGGCGCGTCGGCCTGAGAGGGTTTCCCTCGCGCTCTAGCGTCCCCGCGTGACCGAAGGGGATAGGTGCACTAGCTTTCCCGCCATGCGTGAGCGCGTCCTTGTAGCCATGAGCGGCGGAGTTGATTCTTCCGTGGCCGCAGCGCGCTTGCTTGACGAAGGTTATGAGGTGATCGGCGTCACTCTGCACCTGTGGGATTATCCGGACGACGGCAGTGTGAAGGGGCGCTGTTGCGCTCCTGAGGACGTTCATGATGCGCGTCGGGTCGCCGATCAGCTCGGGTTTCCGCACTATGCGTTTGACCGCCGGGCGCTGTTTGAAGCGGAAGTGGTGCGACCGTTTGTGGAGTCTTATCTGGCGGGGACGACTCCGAGCCCCTGTGTCCGCTGCAACCGTGGAGTGAAGGTGGCCGAGCTCATGACTCTGGCGGACCGGCTCTCAGCTTCATTCGTGGCTACAGGGCATTACGCGAAACTCCGACACTCGGAAGAGGGAGGCCTTGACCTTCTGCAGGCGCGAGACAAGGCAAAGGACCAGAGTTACTTTTTGCACATGCTGCCGGACGAGACTCTTCGTCGCTTTCTTTTTCCGCTCGGCGATCTGGACAAGCAAACCGTGCGCAAACAGGCAAAAGAGCTGAACCTTCCGGGGGCGACCAAGGGAGAAAGCCAGGAACTCTGCTTCGTGCCCAGCGGGCGTTACGATGAACTCGTGGAAAAGCGCGCTAGTGATCGCGTGCGTCCCGGTCCCATCATCGGACCTGACGGGAACGTGATCGGCACGCACGGCGGCGTGCATAAGTTCACTCGGGGTCAGCGCCGCAATCTCGGAGTCGCTGTGGGTGAACGCACGTATGTGGTGGACATTGATAAAGAAACGTCCGCCGTGCGCCTCGGAAGTCGTGAGGAGCTCGAGACGACTTCCCTTGAGCTAACGGAAGTCGCATTGAGAAGTGGCGTGAGCCTTCCGCTGAGCGCCGAGGCCATCATCCGTTATCGAGGCGCTCGAAGTCCGGCTCGCCTTTCCGAGGCGTCCGACGGCAGCATGCGCGCGGATTTTCTCACGCCCGTGATGGCGCCTTCTCCGGGGCAGTTTGCCGTCTTTTACGAAGGAGAGCGGGTTTTGGGTGGGGGGCTGATCGTGGGGTCGCCTGGGGGCTCTGTGTCTAAGGGTTCTGTGCCTTCATGAAAGGGCCTTCATGAAAACCAAGGTGACAGAAGAACTCCGCGTGCAAGCTCAGATCTTCAGCTTTCGGTTTTCTTGTCGAGAGTGCGCCTACTTCGACGAAGAGATTGAGCGCTGTTCCGAGGGCTATCCGGTGGACGAACACTTGGATGGATCTCTCCGTTCCGACGAAGTTCTCTTCTGCAAGCTTTTCGAGAGTGGATGAATCATGGCGAGGTCCCATGCTCCCAGCCTCCTTCGTTTGGTAGAGACGACCCTCAGGCAGGAGTGTGGTATTTCGCCCGGGACGAAAATTCTTGTCGGTGTCTCTGGGGGACCAGATTCCCTCGCGCTTTTGCATTGTCTGTGCCTTTTGCGTGAAAAACTTGAGCTCGTCCTGGGGGTGCTTTCTGTAGACCACGGTCTTCGTGCCGAGGCGGCGGACGAAGTGGAATTGGTGCGGAGCTTTTGCTTGGATCAGGAAGTTCCGTTCTTCACCCGGAACCTGGGGCTTTCGTCTGGATCCAATGTTCAGCAGCGGGCGCGCACGGCGCGCTACGAAGAATTATTTTCTGTAGCTGATAGGGAAATGGGCAAGGACACTCTCATCGCGACCGGGCACCAGCAAGAGGACCGGGCCGAGACTGTCATGCTGCGGATTCTTCGGGGAACTTCCCTGGAGGGGCTGGGAGTGCTCCGTCCTCGTTCGGACCGGTTGATCCGCCCCATGGTGCGAGCCCCTCGCTCGGCTGTGCAAAAACACGTCGAGCGGCACGGCCTCTGTCCCGTCTCTGATCCGTCCAACGAGGACGCGCGCTATCTTCGTGTGCGCGTCCGGCGTGAAATTCTACCCCAGCTCCAAGAGCTCGGACCCGGGGTCATCGACCATCTTTGTGACTTGAGTGACCAGGCGTGTCAGTTGCCCGAACCGCTGGGGCTGAACCTTGAACAGAGAAGACAGCTCCGTCATGCCCTGAGGCACCCGGAAAAAGCCGTGGATCTGCGTTTTCCGGGCGGCTTGACCCTCCGCCGCCTGGCCAGAAAAAAGGGTCAAGATTGAGCATTTCCACGTGATTTGTAGGGGCGCATCCCGTATGGCGGGCTAAGCTCCTTCTTCCGGGGGTGGGGCGTCTCGCCGCATGACCCCGCATCCTCCTCCGCTCTTTGAGGTTCAACCACGTGAAGCAACCGCAAAAGACCCTTCTGCTTTGGGTCGTCGTCATCGTCTCCCTCCTCGCCGTGTGGCAGCTCCTGGGTGTTCAGGGGGCGGAGCCACGTGGACTTAGCTATTCGGAGTTCATCGCTCTTGCGCAGGCGCCAGAAAACGGTCGCCGTGTGACGGAGGTGCGCATCCGTGATCGCAAGTACACGTTTCAAATCACCAACCCCGACGGCAACGTGGAACAGGGTGTGACGATGGGACCGCCCGACGCAGATCCGGAAATACTGCTCAAGGCGGGCGTCGACGTGAAGTACGAAAAGGACGATGGCGGAGCGTTCTGGATGACGGCGCTCACGGTGATGCTGCCGATGCTGTTCTTGCTGGTCATGTTTTACCTGTTCATGCGTCAGCTACAGGCAGGCGGCGGGAAGGCGATGAGTTTCGGCAAGAGCCGCGCGCGTCTGCTCAATGAGGCACAGAACAAGGTGACCTTCGTCGACGTGGCCGGGGTGGACGAAGCGAAGGATGAGGTCGAAGAGATCATCGCCTTTTTGAAGGACCCCAAGAAATTTCAGCGCCTGGGCGGTCGCATTCCCAAGGGGGTCTTGATGGTGGGGCCGCCGGGAACCGGGAAAACCCTGCTTGCGCGCGCGATCGCCGGGGAAGCTGGGGTTCCTTTCTTCAGCATTGCCGGTTCAGACTTTGTGGAGATGTTTGTCGGCGTCGGGGCGAGTCGTGTGCGCGACTTGTTTGAACAAGGCAAGAAGCACGCTCCTTGTATCATCTTCATCGACGAGATCGATGCTGTGGGTCGTCATCGCGGCGCTGGACTTGGGGGCGGGCACGATGAGCGGGAGCAAACGCTCAATCAGCTGCTCGTCGAGATGGACGGTTTCGAGTCCAACGAAGGCGTGATCATCATCGCGGCGACCAACCGTCCCGATGTGCTCGATCCGGCCATCCTCCGGCCCGGGCGTTTCGACCGTCGCATCACCGTACCTCGGCCCGACATTCGGGGGCGGGAAGGCATCCTCGCCGTTCACACGGGGAAGGTGCCCTTGGGGGACGATGTCGACCTCGGCATCATCGCTGCGGGAACCCCCGGGTTCGTGGGAGCGGATCTAGAAAATCTCATCAATGAAGCTGCGCTCTTGGCGGCGCGGCAGAACAAAGACGCCGTCTTTATGGAAGACATCGAGCTGGCCAAGGACAAAGTCCTGATGGGCGCCGAGCGTCGCAGCATGGTGATGGGCGAAACGGAGCGTAAAACCAGCGCATGGCACGAGGCAGGTCATACCATCGTGGGCAAGCTCGTCGCCGGAAATGACCCGGTGCACAAGGTGTCCATCATTCCCCGGGGAGCCGCCCTGGGCGTCACGATGTTCCTACCCACGGAAGACCGTCACTTGATGACGCGCAGTCAGACCAAGGCTCGCATTGCGATGGCTCTTGGCGGTCGCGTCGCGGAGGAAGTGGTGTTCGGAGAGATCACTACAGGCGCTTCGGATGACATCAAGCGAGCCACACGTTTGGCGCGTGCCATGGTGTGTGAGCTTGGCATGAGCGAAAAGATGGGGCCTATCGCCTACGGCGACAATGACGACAACGTCTTTTTGGGTCGCGAAATGACTCAGCGGCGCGAAGACTATTCAGAATCCACCGCCCGCGAGATCGACGAAGAAGTCCGAAAGATCATCGGCGAGCAGCTCACTCTCACGCGCGAGATTGTCAAAGACAACCGTGAAAAGTTGGACCGGCTGGCTCTTGCGCTTCTGGAGAGGGAGACTTTGGACGCGGAGGAAATTGACGCCTGTCTCGAGGGACGAGAGCTTCCGCAGCGCACGCGGGTCGTGATCCCCACTTACGCCGAGCGCCGCAAGAGCGAAGAGAAGAAGGATCGCGGTCCGATCTTCAGCGCTCCCGCAAAACCGGCGACGGGTGAAGCCTGATCTCGAACTACCGACAGAGCCGTTTTGTCTCCGAGCTGCCGGGAGACTCAGAGAGTGGCTTAGGGACCCGTCAGGTGTTTGGGGCGTGCTATTCGCGCGTCTCTCCTTCGCCGGTGAAGGCGCCGCGCCTCATCGCACACTCTCAGGAAGTGGCCGAGCTTTTGGGCTACTCGCCGTCTGAGATCGAGAGTCCAGATTTTGCAGAGGTGTTTGCGGGGAACAGCCTGAAGGAGGGCATGTCGCCCTATTCAGCCTGCTACGGGGGCCATCAGTTTGGCAGCTGGGCGGGGCAGTTGGGCGACGGCCGGGCGATCAGCTTGGCAGAGCGCCGAGCCGTCGACGGCGAGCTTTACGAGCTACAGCTCAAGGGAGCGGGACCTACCCCTTACTCCCGGCGCGCCGACGGGCGTGCGGTGATGCGCTCCAGCGTGCGGGAGTTTTTGTGCAGTGAGGCGATGCATCATTTGGGTGTTCCCACGACGCGCGCTCTCTGCCTCGTGGAAACAGGGGATCAGGTCGTGCGCGACATGCTTTACGACGGACATCCTCGCCACGAACCGGGGGCCATCGTTTGTCGGGTGGCGCCCACCTTTCTGCGCTTCGGCAATTTCGAGCTCTTCGCCTCTCGTCAGGACGTTACGACTCTCAGGGCTTTGACGGATTTTTCGATCCGGCATTTTTTTTCGGAGGTTTTGACCTGCGCTTCTGATCGTCCTTCGACAGCATTGGTGACGGAGGAAGAGGTGGCCGCTTTTTTCTCCGAGATCTGTCGCCTCACGGCCAAGATGGTCGTCGAGTGGATGAGAGTCGGGTTCGTGCACGGGGTCATGAACACGGACAACATGTCCATCCTCGGACTCACCATCGATTACGGCCCTTATGGCTGGCTCGAAGACTTTGACCCCGCTTGGACGCCCAACACGACCGACGCTCATGGGCGTCGCTATCGCTTCGGGAATCAACAGCGAGTCTGTGAGTGGAATCTTCTGCAGCTGGGGAACGCGCTCCTGCCCCTCGTGTCCCGGCCGGAGCCGCTTGAAGCTGGGCTCCGAGTTTTTGCGGAAACGCTGAGAGAGCAGGAGGCAAAAATGATGGCGCAGAAGCTCGGCCTGACGGCGCTTTCACTGGGCGAAGACGGTCCCTCGTCGGACCGAGTGCTGGTGGCGGAGTTGATGGATGTGCTGTCCCTCGCGGAAACGGACATGACCCTCTTTTATCGGGCGCTTTCTGATCTGCCGGTCGCGAGCGCAGCGCTCGAAATGGAGGATCTGGATCGCTTGCGGGCGCCGCTCGACGGAAGCTACTACGATCTTGGCGTGCTCACTGCGGATGCAAAGCGTCAAATCGATTCTTGGCTCCGCAAGTACATCCGCCGTAGCCTTGCGGAAGAGACTTCAGCGGAGACGCGGCGCAGCCGAATGAATGCCGCAAACCCAAAGTTCGTACTCAGGAATTACCTGGCACAGCTTGCCATCGATGAGGCGGAGAAGGGTGACGGTGCTCTGGTCATGGAGCTTTTGGATGTCATGCGGCGTCCCTATGACGAACAGCCTGGTCGGGAGCAGTACGCACAAAAACGGCCGGAGTGGGCCCGTTCTCGGGTCGGCTGCTCGATGCTGTCATGCAGTTCGTGAATGTTGAGCAGCTAGCTTAGCTGTTCCTTGAGTTTCTTGTTGAGCGAGTCGGCAGGAAAATATCGTTTGCCCTTCCCCACTCTGCGCACCACGAAATAGCCCTTGTCTAGGAGAACCGCGAAATCGTTGCGCGCTGTCTGATAGTGCACTCGATGGGACTCCGCATGGCCTTCAATTGTATAGCTTTCCAGCGGATGATGCACCGCGTGCCATAGTAGAGCTCTTTGTCGATGATTCAGCGCGTCGAACCCAGCCACGGTCTTGGCCAGTTCGGCCATGCTGGCAGATCTTTCCTGCAAGTGATCCATGAGTTCAGAAAGCGCCTCCCGCATGACCTTGAGCTGGTGGAGAACGAAGTAGGTCAGATCTCCATCATCGGTCTCGGTGTGAGCGAAAGCTGTGTAGTAGGCCTTGGGGCTTCGATCGATGGGACCAGAAATGGAGAGAAATTCTGCTATTTCATACCCGTGTCGCAACATACACCAGTAGTAGAGAGCGCGTGCAATTCGACCATTTCCATCGCGGAATGGGTGTTCATAGCCAATCCAAAAGTGCACGATGATGGCTCGAAGAACTGGATGAATGAAAGTGTTGCCTCCGTCCAGCGAGCCGCTGTCAGCGAACTGTAGCAATCGCTTCATTCGGTCACGAATCCCTTCAGCAGGGGGCGGAGTGTGCCAAAGGTTACCCTCAAGATCTTGTACAACAACAGTATGAGAAGAATCGCGAAACCTCCCGTCAGCATCGGGAACGTCCAGGGCTTCCTCGCCTAGGATGCGATGAAGCTCAAGCATATCATCGATGATGAGCGGTCGATTCTCGTCTCGAAGCTCAAGGATTCTTTTCATCGCGTACCAGTTGTTGACAATCATCCGTTCATCACGGGTGGCGGGCTTGCGCTTCTCACGTACCAGCTGTCTTGCTAACTCCCGCGTTGTTGGTCGTGCGCCTTCTAGTACACTGGAGTTAATTGCCTCCTCGATGAGCTGCCTCACGCGATATTCGGCAAGTACATCCTGGTTTCCCAGTGCAGTGAGGAGCTCTTGGCCGACGTTCTTTCTATCAAAGTCATGAAGCTGCTCCTGAATGCCTGGAAGTTGGGCGACACCGAAGTCCAGGGGATAGATTGCCTTCATTGCAGCAATGGGTGTGCGATTTTGCATCCGCGCCCACTTGACTGTCGCCCACCATTCCTCGACGGACAGACCCTGTGGCGGTTCTCGGTATCGAAGCTCATCCCAAGGGAGATAGCGGCCGTCAGCGAGCGTAGATGCCGCATTTGCCAGCGTTTTCATGCGGTCTTTGAGCAACGTGGGCAAAAGAGGCCAAATACTCGGCGGTTGCTGTGGAAGCCTCATAGTCTTTGTTTTAGTATCATATAGTTTTTATAAAACAAAATTGTTTTATAAATTTACATAAATACTAAAACATAGCATCGCCGTGAGTCGAGACTTTGCAAAGGAGATACATTACCCCGGTAATGGGAGTGCGTCTTGGAAGCGTGGAAGTACTCCACGAACGCATCCCGGTGTGGGTTCTCTTACGACTCAATGATCTCGATGTGCAGGGCGAGGGCGACTTTTTTGGCCACGACGACACTCACGGTTTCTACTGCGCCGTTGAAAACCAAGTCATACGACTCGCGCGGAATTTCGCCTGTGAGATCAAAGGTCAGGCGTCGCATTTGACCTGCGACGGGAGCCGAGGGGACGGGAGCCGAGGGGCGCACGACGGTTCCGTTCAGGATGAGCTGATTCTCCCGATTCCGTATTTTCAAGCGCCCGCTGACCGACACCTTGTTTCCGCTCACGCGAAGGGAGGTGCTCTCGAAGAGGATGTGGGGAAACTCAGCGGGATTGAAGAAATCCTTGGAGGTGAGGTACTCGTCCCGGAGGCGGTCCCGGGTGCTTACGCTCTTCGTGGAGACGCGGGCCTTCGCCGAGCTTTTGGAGAGGTCCTGTTCGTGCAGATCCAGATCCGCTTCGAACTCTTCAAAGCAACCGCGAACCGTATGGATCAGCATGTGCTTCACGGAGAATTCTAGCCGCGTCTTTGAGCGATCGAGCTGCCAAGTCATAGTGCTTAGAGGATAGGTTGCTTTAGGAGAGTCTCCGGTACTTGATGCGCTGGGGCTCTGCTGCGTCCTCTCCCATGCGGCGACGCCGGTCTTCTTCGTACGCCTGGTAGTTGCCCTCAAACCATTCCACATGGCTGTCACCCTCGAAGGCGAGGATGTGTGTTGCGATGCGGTCCAAGAACCAGCGATCATGGCTGATGACGACGGCGCAGCCCGGAAAATCGAGCAAGGCCCCTTCCAGAGATTGAAGGGTTTCGACGTCGAGGTCGTTGGTCGGTTCGTCGAGGAGGAGCAGGTTGCCCCCGAGCTTTAGGAGCTTGGCCAGGTGGACGCGGTTGCGCTCACCACCCGAGAGCGTACCCACTTTCTTCTGCTGATCGCTGCCCTTGAAGCCGAACCAGGAGCAATAGGCCCGAGACGCGACTTCTCGGGTGCCCAGTTCAATGACCTCTTCGCCTGAAGAAATCTCCTGCCAAACATTGTGGTCGCCGATGAGCGTCTCACGGGACTGATCGACGTAGGAAATCTTGACCGTCTCACCCAGAGTCAAGCTTCCGGAATCCGGGGTCTCTTCTCCTACGAGCATGCGAAAGAGCGTGGACTTTCCTGCGCCATTCGGTCCGATCACCCCGACGATGCCTGAGCGTGGCAAGCGAAAGGAGAGATTGTCGATGAGCAGCTTGTCTCCGAAGGCCTTGCTCAGGCCCTCGGCCTCGATGACCGTCTCGCCGAGACGGGGCCCAGGGGGGATCGTGATGTCTCCGCGGTCCTTGTTCTTGTCTTCCGCTTGCGCCATCAATTCTTCGTAGGCGGTCAGGCGGGCCTTGCTTTTGGCCTGGCGGGCCTTCGGGCTCGATTGCACCCATGAGAGTTCTTGCTTGAGTTTTCGTTGGCGCGCGGACTCCTGTTTTTCCTCTTGAACGAGCCGGGCGTGCTTCTGCTCCAGCCAGCCAGAGTAGTTTCCGTGGTACGGGTACCCGTTGCCGCGGTCGAGTTCCAGGATCCATTCAGCGACGTCATCGAGGAAGTATCTGTCGTGGGTCACTGCGACGACGGTGCCTGGATACTCCTTGAGGAACCTTTCGAGCCAAGCGACGGACTCCGCGTCGAGATGGTTCGTCGGCTCATCGAGGAGGAGCATGTTGGGGTTTTCAAGGAGGATGCGGCATAAGGCGACCCGCCGCTTTTCGCCGCCCGAGAGCGTCGCAATTTCTGCATCGCCGGGGGGTAAGCGAAGCGCGTCCATCGCACGTTCGACTTTCTGATCGAGGTTCCAGGCGTCGATGGCGTCGATTCTGTCTTGAAGCTTTCCCTGCTTTTCGAGCAGAGCGTTCATTTCGTCGTCGCTCATGGGTTCAGCGAATTTGGCGCTGAGTTCTTCGAAGTCAGTCAACATCTTGCGCGTGTCGGAGACCGCAAGTTCCACCGCTTCGCGTACCGTGGGCGAAGAGCCGAGATCTGGCTCTTGGGCGAAGTAGCCGATCCTGATCGAAGGGTGGGGACGTGCTTCACCGGTGAATCCGTCATCGACGCCCGCCATGATGCGCATGAGAGAACTCTTGCCGCTGCCGTTGCCGCCGATGACGCCAATCTTGGCGCCCGGCAAGAACGCCAGGGTGATGTTGCTCAGAACCTTCTTGTCGGGGGGGTGAACTCGGGTCACCTCCTGCATCGTGAACACGAACTCAGGCATGCGGGGACGCTACATGAGAGTCGCAAATGAGTCACCCTATTCAGCGAGGGCCCGGGCCAGCGTCAGAAGGGAGGTGCGCTCGTTTTTTTCCGGCTCGGTGAGCACCACTTCGAGCAGCCGATTCAGGACCTGCCCCACAGCGCGACCGGGGGTCAAGATGCCGGCGTCGATGAGATCCTTTCCGCTGACCGAGAGTTCAGAGAGAGCCAGGGGCGCTCCGGACGTGAGTTCACGCATGGAAGCGTCGGCGAGGGATTGAGTCGGGAGGAGGGATGCGTCGAAGGGACGTGCGAGCGGCAGCAAATTGGCCACATCGACCGCGTAAGTGCGTCCGATCCGAGCCAGGTAGTGGCGGACGGAAGAGCCGTCCTGAGTCTTGAGCAGAGCTGGTGTCGGTCGCAGGAACTGCACGAGGGACACGAGCCGAGCAGATTCAGAGCGAGAAAGACGAAAGGTCTTTGCGATCTCTTCTCCGACTTTTCTTCGCGCTTCCGCAGGAAGAGTCTCCTTCATCCCCAAAAGAGCAAACACAGAAAGACGTGCGATGAAGTCCCTTGGCGCTTCGTCCACCCGAGCACTCACCTCGGCAAACTCAGCGGCCGAGGTGCCGATGAAATGATCGGGCAGAGTGATGGAAAGCATTTGTTCCTCGTAGATCACGTGCAGGAAGCGGGAAGGCGTCGGACTTTGGAGGGCTTTTTGCCATTCATCCCGCACGCGCTCCTGGGCCACTTTTTTGAAAGTCGCAAGGGACGGTTGAATGGCTTTTCTCGTTTCTGGCTCGATTTCAAATCCTAAGGTGGCCGTGAAGCGCGCGCAACGCAGCACCCGGAGACCGTCTTCAGAGAACCGTGCAGCGGGATCGCCCACTGCGCGCAGGAGTCTCTTCTTGTGATCCTCCTCGCCGCCGAAGGGATCGTGAAAGGAGTCCTCCATGAGGTTGTACGCCATGGCGTTGACCGTGAAATCTCTTCGTAGAAGATCTTCGTGGAGATCTTCTACGAAGTAGACTTCGTCGGGCCTGCGTCCGTCCGAATGTCCGATCTCTCCGCGCAGAGTCGTCACCTCGAAGTGGCGTCCATTGAGGACTACCGTTACGGTCCCATGCTGAATTCCCGTAGGAATGACGCTCTTGAAGAAGGTCATCACTTCTTCCGGACGTGCGTCCGTGGCCAAATCCCAGTCTCCACGATGACTGACGGGGTGACTTTTTTCCAAGGACGAGAGGACGTCTCGGACGGAACCGCCGACAATCCAGCTGCGCTTTTTATGCTCAGAAAGCACGCGGCAGAGGGAGCGCAGTTCTTCGGGAACGGCGCTCTTGAGAGCTTCGGCCAACCTCTCGTTTGCCACCTCAATTCCAGGGGTCAACCAGCTCGTCGCCGCTGACTGATTTTTTTGCCGCAGGCTTTGCCATCGGCTGCTTCGGCGCCGGGCGCGCCTCGGGCGTGGACGGGGACATTGTGGGTGCTGCGGAGGGGGGTGCTCCGGACTTTTCCTTGATCAAGTCTACGGTGAACTTCGTCTCGCTCCCGTCGAGGGTGAGCTTGCGGGTTTCGTAGCCCTTGAGTCGCACCTCGAGTTCTCTTTTCGTGTCACCGACCTCAAGCATCACCGGGCTCTGTCCGAGATCTTCGTCACCTTCGAAGACATGAGCCGACAGGGGTGAGACGGCGATGGCGACCTGGATCACCTTGGGCGTCTGAGGCATTTCAGGTTTCTCGGCGTGAGCAGGGACCTGCGCAGTCTCAGTCGGGGTCCCGGAGTCCTGTGCGATCATCTGAGTTGCTCCCTCCTTCGAGGAACCTTGAGAAGAAAGCACGACGGCCGCCCCAGCGATCACCACGATCGCGGCGCCGAAGAGCGCGTAAATCATGAGGGGACTCTTCTGCGGACCGGTTGGTGCATCGGGTGTGGCTGGGCGAGCGGTTTCGGCGGTCGAGCTGACGCGGGCGTTGAATTTCAAAGAGTTCATGCGACCACGACGCTCTGCAGCGGTCAGCGGCGCAATTCCGGAGAAGACGCGAGAAAGAGCTTCTCCGAGTTCGTCCATCGTCTGGTAGCGATCCTTCGGCTCCTTTTCCAAACACTTCAGGATCAGAGCCTCAAACCCTTCAGGCAGTGCGTGAGAAAGTCCCAGCGCCTCGGAGGGAGGTGTGGGCGTTCTGTACATGTGCTGCGTGAGGATCGCCATGAAGTTGTCAGCGTCGAAAGGGAGCTTTCCCGTCGACAGCTCATAGAGGATGATCCCGAGAGAGTAGATGTCGGAGCGATGATCCACCGGCGAGCCCGCGGCTTGCTCAGGAGACATGTAATGCGGCGTGCCGAATACCTGGCCGGCTTGGGTCAGTTTGTTCGCGCTAGAGCTGGCTTTGGCGATCCCGAAATCAAGAATTTTTACGAAGTCTTCCTCGTTGCCGCGCCTTACGAGGTGGATTTTGTCGGGCTTCAAATCGCGATGGACGATGCCTGCTTCGTGCGCTGCGGCGAGTCCTTCGCTGAGCTGGATCCCGATGCTCCCGACGCGCGACGGATCGAGAGGGACACCTGCTTGAGCGAGATCGGCCAAGGGGGTTCCGACGAGAAACTCCATGATGAAGTAGGTGGCGCCGTCCGGGAGCTGTCCGAAGTCGCTGCCGTCGATGATGTGGGGATTGCCGATGGACGAAGCAGAGCGGGCTTCATTGAGAAATCGTTCGGTGACTTCTTCGTTGCGCGCCATGTCGGCCCGCAGCACCTTCATCGCGACTTTCTTGTCGATGAAGGTGTGTCGGCAGCGGTAAACGACACCCATCCCGCCTTCGCCGAGCTGATCCTCGACGAAATAGCGACCGTCAATGGTGACCCCGATGTACGGATCCTCGGCAGCTGCCCCTTTTGTGGTTCCGTGCGGAACGGTGTCTACCGCTCCGGTATGGCTGACCGTCACGCGCCTGAGTCCCGTGTTCAGCGCGGGACGAGTTTCCGACCCTTCACGGTCTGACCCTTCACGGTGGGACTTGGAGGTATCATCGCGTTCGGGATTGCTCACGGTACATCCAAAAAAAAGTGAAGTTCCAGTCGCGGCGTGACTCAGTCAGGAAAGCAGGCCCGCAAGGAAGAGAATTGCACCCCACGGTCGCCGGGAACAGTCTAGGACAAATTTTCCACAAAAGCGCCCGTGAGTCGGCCCGATGTCGGGGGCTAGAGTCGAGGGCTAGGGATGCTCTCCGAACGGTGCTACATGCGCCGCCGATGGGATTTCCCTTCGATCTCGCCCTTCGCTACATGGCCTCGAAAAAGCAGGCCTTCATTTCGATGGGGACGTTTTTCGCGGTTCTTGGGGTAGCGCTTGGAGTGGCTGGGCTCGCCACGGCCATGAGCGTCACCGGGGGCTTCCGTAAGGAGTTTCGAGACAAGGTTCTTGGCGTCAACGCTCATGTGTTGGTTCTCAAACGGTCCAGTTATTTCGGTGAGTACCGGGAGCTGATGGAGAAGGTCAAAGATGTGCCCGGCGTCATCGGGATTGCGCCGTTCACCATCCACCCGATGATGGTGACGCGCGGAGATCGAACGGCCACGGGCGTGCTTCTCAAAGGCGTAGATCCTGAGGGCGTGAAGAGCGTGCTGGATCTGCCGAAGCACATCGAGAAGGGAAGTCTGAAGGGACTTCGCCTCCCCACCTCCGCTCCACCCCAGTCACGTCAGGATGAGGTCACCGGTCGCACTTACCCACGCTTTCCGGTCGCTCCCGCTTCCGACGCGCCCGACGATGATGATGATGACGACGACGAGGACGAGGGGTTGTCAGATCCCGACGCTTCTCCCAAGGAGCCTCCCTCGGCCCGAGCCCTCCTCAAATCCGACAAACTCTTCGATGAGATCGATGAGCTGCTGGAAGAGGCTGCCCTCGAATTCAAAAAGGCTGAGGCCGCGGGGGAGGATTCTGGAGAGGACGCCGCCCTTACGCTCTCCGAGAACGCGCCCGTCGGAAGCATCGTCCCGGAAGGCGGCTATGAGAGCGAACTCCCAGAGGACGACCTCATTCCCGAGGAAATCAACCCGGATCCGTGTTCTGTGGATGCGACCACGCTGCCGGGAATCATCATCGGCAAAACGCTCGGTGAAGATCTGAGGGCGGGTATCGGTGACTGCGTTCAGGTGACTTCGCCGACGATAGGATTCAGCTTTTCTCGCAATGAGATCCGCGCTCCGGTGGCCAAGCAGTTTCGAGTGATCGGAATCTTCTACGCGGGATTCGATCAGTACGACTCCAAGCTCGTCTACACGGATCTCTACGAAGCGCAGAAGTTTGGAGACGCGGGGGATAGCGTGACCGGCCTCGAGATGCGCGTGAGTGACATCGACGGAGCGAAAGATGTCGCGCGGGCGATTGACGCAAAACTTGAGAACGGTCTGCACTACACCATGGACTGGGAAGAGCTCAATCACGGCCTCTTCACCGCCCTCCGCATTCAGCAGATCCTCATGAGCGCGGTGCTTGCATTGATCATCGTCGTAGCGGCGTTCACGGTCATCGCCACGCTCATCATGGTTGTCTTAGACAAGAAGAAGGAGATCGCGGTTCTGAAGGCCATGGGCGCCGCGGACTGGGCGATATTGCGGTCTTTTCTTTATCAAGGCGTGATCATCGGCAGCGTGGGTGGGGCGCTCGGTCTCGCGCTGGCCATCTTCGTGTGTAAATTGCTCATCGTTTACGCGATCCCGCTCGACCCCAAGGTGTATTTCATCTCTCACCTGCCGGTGGATGTAAAGCCGCTCGATTTTGGCTTGGTGGGCCTCTTTGCGGTGCTGGTTTGCCTTCTGGCGACGGTCTGGCCTGCGCTGCACGCGGCCTTGCTCCGGCCTGTGGACGCCTTTCGAGAGCAGTAGATCTTAGCGTTTGGTGCGCAAGAGCCCGAGCCACCCGAACAAGGCGGCGAAGGCGTAGAGCAGAAAGAACGAAGCCCAGGGCGGGAGCGGTAGGGCCTCACCAACGCCGAGCAGAGAGCGGATGTGCCCGGTGGGTAGTGCCGCGGACATGATCGGCTCGATCTGACCGAACACCCATAGCAGCACCACGAATAGACACATCCCGAGGGCTCCACCAAAGGCTCTGACGGCGTACACCGTAGCGCCGATAGAGAGCGCAGAAGCTACAGAAACGGCGCTCGTCGAAAGCAAGTCATGAAAGAAGAGGGGGTCTCGTACCCCGCGCAGATTGAAAAGGACGAGACAAGCGCCCAGCCAGGCGACGCTGAGGAGAAGCAAAAGTCGAAGCGCCAACTTCTGCGCTCTCGCGCGACGACGATCCGCGCCAAACCTCACCAGCGCATTTTCAGCCGTGGCATTTTCAGCCGTAGATTCTTCTCGGAAGAACAAAGCAGCGGCGAAAAACGGGAGCGCTCCGACCAAGAAGAAACGCAGGCCCTCATTGATCTGCGCCGCTCGGCCCCCGGCGCCCATGGTATACGCGATCGTGAGCGGTCCCACGAAGATCAAGCACAGAGCCAATGTTCGCACATCGCGCGTGAGGCTCTCTCGCGCGTGTGACCAAGGGATCCAGGTCAGGCGAGAGCTCATCGAAAGGCTCCGCGGTTCATCGGAAGGCTCCGCGGTTCATCGGAAGGCCCCGCGGACGGGGGTGATCTCGTAGACGTCGGCCTGAGTCACGCTGAGAGCCTCGGCCAGAGCTTTTGCGCCCGCGCGCTCGTCGCTGCACTCCAGGACCAGCATTTGCCCTCGTTTCGGATCGACACGGGTGGACAGGACGCACTCGTTCGTCGCCAAGTGGCGGGCCGCTTCTCGCGGGCGCTCACAGCGCACAAAAAAGCGGCAGTTTTCGCTCTGAGCCTTCGTGGTTCCGGGGCCGACGTAAAGCGGGCTCAGAGACAAGAGGCGGGCTTCGTCGCTGGTGCGAAAGAGGCACACGACGACTGTGCCTTCTGCGGCGCATCGGCTCAGGATGTCGAGCACCTGGGCGGACTCTTCTGCGCTCAGGGAGGAAAAGGGGCGATCCAGCAGGAGGGCGCGAGGCGCTGCGAGACGAAGGGCGAGCGCGAGCGCGAGCCTCTGCGCCTGAGATTGTGACAGATCGGAAAGTGCGACACTGCTCAAATCCGGGACGCCCGTTTCGGCTGAGTCAGTTTCGGCTGAGTCAGTTTCGGTTGAGTCCTTTTCGTCAGTGCTCGGAGCTTGTTCGAAAGGGAGCGCGTCGGTCGTTTCTTCGAGTGAGAAGCGGGCGCGGAGTTCCGAGACGGTGTTGATGAAGTTTCGCACCGAGCCGCCTACCTGGGCGAAGTTCTCTTCCGGCAGGACGCTGCCGATGGCAGCTCGGAGAGCTGGATCCCCGGAGGTCTCAACACCATCGAGACTGACCTTTCCTCGAAACCTTTCGAGGCTACCGTTGGCGGTTGCAATCAGAGTCGCTGCCCAGGCTGCGCGCGGGACAACGAGCGCATTCATGCCTTTCGGCAGCTCCAGGGACAAGGAAGGGCCCCCTTTTTCCAGGCGGACGCCAGACAAGAAAAGTCCTTGCTTCGCTGCGTCTTGGTTCATCCTGCCATGCCTCCCCACTGGATCATCCGGCCAAACATCCACACGTACGCTCCCGGAATGCTGGGGATACCATCAGAAAAAAAGGAAAGGGCGAAGGGGAAAAGGACGATGAAAGCAGCCAAGCGTCGGGGCGCACGCGGGGCCGCTCGATGCGCGAAGGCTGCGACTGCGCTGAGAACGAGGCTGAGGCTGATGATGTAAGCCAGACTGGCTGCGGTGAGGGCGAGCCGGTTTGCGATGACGTCCGTCGTCGGACTGACGACGACAGCAGCGATGATGCCGGGAAGACCAGAAGCGGAGATGCCGAGGGACAGGCGTCCAAAAATGCCCAAGGCCTGTAGCTCCGTGAAGGAAGCCTGCTCTCCGCGGAGCAGCGCAATCTCGTGAGCCGAGGTGTCTAGAGCCTGAGGGCTCAGAAGGGCGTAGAGTCCGAGTCCCCCGTAGAGCCAGCAACCGTACGCGAGCACTCGCAGCGCCACGATGTCAGCCACGTCCGCTGCACCCAGAAAGGAGACGAGGGCGACGCTCGCTATACCAGAGAGGGCGAGAAGTCCGCCGCTGAGGTGAAGAGAGCGAAAGCGAGTGTCCCGAGCGCCGAGAAAGGTCAGGAGGCGCGCCATCCGTAGACCTCTCAAGAGGGCTGTGCGAAAGGAAGGGGTGTGAACGTCTGTGGCCGCACCTGCCAGAGGGGACTCGGAAGGGGAAGCCGCCGTCTCGACCATACCTACCGTCTCGACCATGCCCGCAAGCATAGCGGAAAACGCGGTTGCGCAAGGTCGCAAGTGAGGGGATGCTCCGCCCGCCCATGAGCGACCGAGAGGCAGACGAAAAAGAGACCCAAGCAGCGGCGTCCGACGGGGCAGTATCCGACGAGGCAGTGGGCGTCGAGCGTGAAGGAGGAGACGCACCTCCAGGGGACGGGCCGGGCGAAGCTATCAAGCAAGGCGAAGCGAGCGATGCCACAGAAGCGGAGAGCACGTCGAGCGATGGTGCGTCCCTGGCTTCCGAAAAATCTGCCAAGACACGGAAAGAGCAGGGAAAGGTGACGCCCAAGGAGTTGAGCGAGGCGGAGATCGATGCGCCCTCCGTGCAGACTCTGATCATGCTCGGGGTGATCTCCTTGAGCACCCTCGTGATGTGGGCGGCGGGGCGCGCGGCTTGCAATTATCAGGTGCCGGGAGAAAGTCTAACCCCTCGCAAGGTGAGCCTCGAGGAGCGTACGCGCAGTTCCAAGGCGACGGGCTTTGAGTTCTCTCAGCTCGTCAGTTGTGCAGATTTTGCTCAAGCTCGTTCCATCAGCGAAGGAAAGGCGCATGAGTATCTCGCCGAGCAGCAGAAAGCGTGTGGATCGTGCCAGGAGCAAGTGCGGACCTGCGACAAGGTACGCAGTGTGGCATCGGTGCTCCGGGCCAACTCCATGGACGCGATCATTGAAGTAAAAACCCGTGCTCAGGGTGGGCCCGTCGTTCGCATCTTGGGTGTGGAGCGAAGGGAGAGAAAATGGGTAGTTTCTCGTGTCTTCCGTGACCCGAGCGAGGCTGAGCTCATCCCGGACAAGGATCCAAGCGCTCTCGAAGAACCCCCTTCGCCGTCTCCGGGGGAGGCGGTGGTTACACCAGTACCGGTGCCAGCAGTGCTGGCACCCTGAGGCGAACCGTGGATCGAATCGAACTCTTGCCGCGAGGTAGCCAGCGATCCGGCGGTCTTAGATTGCGCTTCTCAGCCCTTTCCAACTCTCTTTGGTACCTCTGCAACTGGCCTCTGCCGCACGTGCGGTTGGATTCCGCGTGCTTGGAGCCGATAAATGAGTGTCCGGATCGCGAGAGAAGTTCTTCACCGATCAACTTCATTCGCATGACGTTTCTAAAAAAGGCTGCGCACACGCCGTTTTGGTAGGCCAGGCCTGCAATACACTCGTGGGTTCCGCACGGCTCCCCCGGCATCGCCTTGGCCGTACAGATGGATTCGGCACCCGTGTTTCTGCAATCGCCGGCTCCTCCGAAAAGAGTGACGCCTGCATCTTATCGCGATTCGTGGACAGGTCGAGCTGCAGGCTCAGGGTGCCGGGGTGGTTTTCTTGTTTCACCGGGGCAACTTGAGCAGATCACTGCTCAGTTTCTGAAGTTGTTCTTCGAAGGACACCAGCGGACCAAGCAGCTCTTCTGCCGCGGAAATGTCGAGCACGCTGTAGCTCGGGCGCGGCGCGGGACGCGGAAACTCCGCCGTTGTGCAGGGCAGAACCTCGGCTCGGCTTTCGATCACATGAGCGATGGCCTGGGCAAACTCAAACCAGCTGCACTCTCCTGCGTCGGTGAGATGGAAGGTCCCGCGGGCCCCCGCATCGAACAAGCGCAACGCATTTTCAGCCAGAGCGCACGCTTCGCTGGGGCGCCCTCTTTGATCCTGCACGACCTGAACGGAAGCTCGGGTGAGGAGCAGATGACTCATCGTGCGGACGAAGTTCTTGCCCCAAGCAGCGTAGACCCAACTCGTACGAATCAAGAGATGCTCGGCGCCCGACCGTTCGAGAAGCTCTTCTCCGCGCGCTTTGCTTCTGCCGTAAGCGCCCAAGGGAGCACGCGGGTGATCCACTCGATAAGGCGTGGTCGCGCGGCCATCGAACACGTAGTCCGTGCTGAAATGCACGAGCGGCACGTTTGCTTCCAGACAAGCGCTGGCCAGACTCCCCACACCCGCTGCATTGATAGCAGTGGCGCGGTCCTCTTCGCTCTCGGCCGCGTCCACGTTCGTGTAGGCTGCGCAGTTGAAGATGACGGACGCGCCACGCACGGCCTCTCGGAGAGAAGACGTCGCTTCGAGATCAGCCTCGCTCCGAGAAAGTGCCCGAAACGACCTGCCTTCCCGCTCAAGCACACGAGAAAACGCCTGGCCCAACATGCCCTGCGCGCCCAAGATGATAATAGGTCCGCCGCTGCTCATGGTGCCCTGCTCATGATGCTCTGCTTGCTCATGATGAGAAGGCCGGCAAGCGCTCTTCCGCGAGAATTTCAGCAAGGAGTGGTGCTTTTGCGTCTTTGGGGGAGAGGAGCGGTGCTTCGAGAGGCCAAGCGATGGCTAAATCCGGATCGTCGAAACGAACGCTCAGCTCCGCCGTAGGATCGTAGGCAGCCGTGCACTTGTAGACGAAGCGCGCGCTCTCGCTGAGCACGCAGAAGCCGTGACCGAATCCGGGGGGGATGTAGAGCTGTTTGTGATTCTCCTCGCTCAGCTCCTGCCCTGCCCATTTGCCGAACGTGGGCGAGCCCACGCGCAGATCTACGGCCACGTCCCAGACGACGCCAGAACTCACCAGGACGAGCTTGCCCTGGCCGTTCGGGTTTTGCAGGTGAAGGCCACGCAGAGTCCCACGCAGCGAATACGAGGCGTTGTCCTGCACGAAGCTTTCCGAGCGACCTGCGGCCTGCCAGGCGCGCTCCGACCAGGTTTCGAGAAAATAACCGCGATCATCGGAGAACACCCGCGGCTCGACGAGCAGCACCTCAGGCAAGGAAAGAGGGGTGATCTTCACAGCTGATTTCTCCCTTCTTCGAGGAGTCGTCGCAGGTAGGCCGCGTACTCGGTCTTGCCGAGCTGGTCGATACTCTTGCCCAGCCCGGCGGCATCGAGCCAGCCATTGTAAAAGGCGATCTCCTCCGGACAGGCGATCTGCATGCCCTGCCTATCCTGTACGACCTGCACGAACTGACTCGCTTGCAACATCGCGGCGGGCGTGCCCGTGTCGAGCCAGGCCACGCCGCGTCCTAGACGCACCAGCTGGAGGAGCCCCCGCTCCAGATAAACCCGATTCAAGTCCGTGATCTCGAGTTCCCCGCGCGCCGAAGGCTTCAGCTCCGCTGCGACGTCGCTTACGTCTTGGTCGTAAAAGTAGAGCCCCGTGACGGCGTAGTTGCTCCTCGGGTTCTGAGGTTTTTCTTCGAGGCCTATCACCTTGCCCGTCTCGTCGAACTCAGCCACGCCGTAAGCGCTCGGCTCGGCGACCGCGTAACCGAACACCGTCGCGCCTTTTTGTCTGGTAGCAGCGGCACGCACCTCCCCTTGGAGGCCGTGCCCGAAGAAAATGTTGTCTCCCAAGATCAAGGCCGAGGCCTGCCCCGCGATGAACTCTCGCCCCAAGATGAAAGCCTGCGCGAGCCCATCGGGAGAAGGCTGGGGGACGTAGTCGAGGCGCATGCCAAACTGACTGCCATCTCCGAGCAGCGCGCGAAACGCTGGCGCGTCTCCTGGCGTCGTGATGATCAACACCTCACGGATCCCCGCGAGCATGAGCACGCTGAGCGGGTAGTAGATCATCGGTTTGTCGTAGACGGGGACGAGCTGCTTGCTCACCGCACGGGTGATCGGAAAAAGTCGCGAGCCCGTCCCGCCAGCTAAAATAATGCCCTTCATGCTTACCCTCGGTTCCCGTAGTTCGAGTCGATCCATTGCTTGTAGGCGCCGCTGGTCACCGACTCCACCCAGGCGGAGCTTTCCAGGTACCAGCGCACGGTCTTTCTGAGCCCCGTCTCCAAGGATTCCTTCGGAGTCCAATTCAAGAGCCGCTTCAGCTTGGAAGCGTCAATCGCATATCTGTGATCGTGACCGGGTCTATCGGTGACGAAGGTGATGAGATCCGTGAGCTCCTTCAGCTGCGTACCGGTTTCCTCTGCGAGGATGGCGCACAGCCGGTGCACCAGATCCAAATTCTTGACTTCGTTGTTGCCTCCCACGTTGAAGGTATCGCCCACCTCGCCTCGCTCGATCACGGCCCAGATGGCGTCGCAGTGATCTTGGACATAGAGCCAGTCGCGCACGTTGTCGCCCTTGCCGTAAACGGGCAGCGGCTTTCTCGCGAGCGCGTTTTTGATCATGAGAGGGAGGAGCTTCTCGGGGAATTGGTAGGGGCCGTAGTTGTTCGAGCAGTTGGTGACTTTGATGGGCAGCCCGTAGGTGCGGTGGTAGGCGCGCACCAGATGATCGCTCGAAGCCTTACTCGCCGAGTAAGGGCTGGAAGGATCATAAGCCGTGGTCTCCGTGAAGAAGCCAGTGGGCCCCAGCGAGCCGTACACCTCGTCCGTGCTCACGTGATGAAAGAGCAGGGGCTTCTTCGCGTGTACGGCGCGCGCTGCTTCGAGCAGTTGAAAGGTACCCACCACGTTCGTCTGCACGAAAGCCGCCGGCCCCAAGATGCTGCGATCCACATGGCTCTCGGCCGCGAAATGCACGACCAGATCGGGCTGGGTGCGTTCAAAGAGCTCGGTGATGGCAGGTGCATCCGTGATGTCGACGCGCTCGAGCGAATAGTTAGGTCGGTCGGCGATGTCCGCCAAGCTCTCCAAGTTCGCCGCGTAGGTGAGAACGTCCACGTTGATGAACTCGTCCTCGGGACGACTCACGACCGCACTCCGAAGAAAGTTTGCACCGATGAACCCAGCTCCGCCCGTCACCAAGACCTTCATGGCCCCGACATGAGCATTTTTGGGGGTGGGACGGCAAACGTCCTAGGACTCAAGGAGCAGGATCGAAGGAACATCGGGGCCTCCTTTTCCGTACGCCGGTGAGAGCGGGGCTCGATTTGAGGACCCGGGAGAGCACCCTTGCGCTGTTGTCCCGCTCTGCGAGGCTGCTACTGGACGGGACGGAAAAATATGTTGCGGAAGATGACCTTATCAGGGCTTTTTGTGATTGTCAGTTTGAGTGCCGGCTGTAGCGGTTCTCGAGTTTCCACGCGGACGGTCAGCGATCCGGTCGGGGAAAGCATCACCTACGGCGCTCCTCGTCATGTCGAGTACACGGCAGAGCTGGATGCGGGACGCGAGTACGGGCGGGTGACGGTGTTTCGTCATGCTCGCTGCGACGTGATCCCCATCACGGTCACCCAGAGATACAAGGAAACCTTAGAGGGAAATAAAGTCGTCGAGCGCAGTCCCTTGAGCAAGGGTCAGAGCGCGGGTGAACCGCGCGGGGATGTGGCGTGTGATCAGACGTACGCGCGCGAGGTAGAAGTGCTGCTCGAGGTCGGAGGGGATCGTTTTAGTCTCGGCAAGACCAACGCTTCCGGACAGGTCGCGGCGGATCTGATGGCGCTTTTGAAAGTCGGTAGCTTTGAGGAGCTACCGGACCGCGCCACGCTCAAGTTGCGCCCGCGCGCCGCTGAGCCGATGGTGGACGCGGGAGAGATTTCCCTCGCGCAGCTGAAGAAAATGGACGCGAGGGTCGCCGATCTTGTCGTTCAGCTTTTGGCGATTCTCGAAAAGGGAGAAACCGGCGCCAGTAAAGAAGAAATCGCGCGCTCTTACGAGATTTACACTCAGCTTCAGGACATCGCTCCTGCTGACCCCCGGGTGACGGGTGTTTCCGCACGCTTCTGGGAGTTGACCGTCGGGCGCAAGAAGGAAGAGGACCGAGAGCGTCTGTCGAAGACTTTGGATGCCCTCTCTGAGGCGCGCGAAACGTTGAAGGTGATGGGGGACGCTGCCATCCCGCTCTACGTGCAGGCGGCGGTGAGCAGTGGTTCTTTGGATTCTCGTGCGCTCGAATGGTCGAGCCTGCGTCTCATTCGGGCGCTCCGCGGGGCTCCGGCCGTGTGCACTGCCGGATTTTCCTGGGCAGGGGTGCCGTCTTACGGCTGGCCTGCGGACGCGCGCCTGGCCGCTCAGTACACGCGCTACGGGTACGGCAACGCCTACGAGGCCACCATCCAGGGCGCCTGTCGTACCTTTTAGGTAGCCCTGCGGAGGCGCTGCTAAGGAGCGAGCTTTTCGAGGTCGTTTGCGATCTCTTGGGCGTGATTTTTGGGTGTGACTTTGTCGTACACTTTGAAGATCTTCCCTTCCCGGTCGATGACGAAGGTGACGCGGCTCACGAAACCGAGAAAGCTACCGACCCCGTAAAGCTGAGCGATCTTCTTGTCCTCGTCTGGTAGGAGCGAGAAAGGCAGCCCGTGCTCGGCCGCGAACGCTTGGTGGGATTCGTTGTCCTGGGAGGACACTCCTAGGATGACCGCGCCTGCCTGCTCGAAGGTCGCATGGTCGTCGCGAAATCCCTGGGCTTCTGTGGTGCAGCCGGGTGTGTTGTCCTTGGGGTAGAAATAAAGCACCACGACTTTTCCGCGCAGGGCACTGAGCTTTATCTGAGCGCCCGTGTGAGCGGTGGCCGTGAAATCGGGCGCGCGATCGCCCGGGCGAAGGAGTCCCCTTGCTTTTGCGTCGCCCGTGTGAGTCTCTGCGTTCCCGCTCGGTGAGGGGGCAGAGGGTTTCCCGGTTTCCTCCGGCTTGCCGCAGGAGACGAGGGTCAGACAGACTGCGATGGACCAAATCTTCATCGGTTTCTGGTAGCCTTTCTCAGCGTCGTGGCAACTACCCCTGCTGGTTTCTGTGAGTGAGTTCAGCAAGGATTTCCACACTTTTTGGGTCTTTTTCCGGAAGTGAGGTTAGGATTCCTGCCCCCCAATTCCCACTCCCCCTAAAGTTTAGCTGGACGCGTGTCGTCTTCCTGAACACATGGCACTGCACACAAATGTGGCATGTCCTAAAATACATGCTTCACTAAGCGTATCCTAACCAGAAAGGTAGGTTTTTCATGAGTAACTGGACCGTAAGGACGACCTCTTCACGACTGCGCCCGCCCTCTCAAGAAATCCGGACGACCCTGGACGCTGCCAGCGGCGCCCTGGGGATCCATTTCAGCAGCATCGTTCACTGCCTCTCGGACGTACCGGCGCAACCACGCACGGTGAGAAGAGAAGAGATGGAGTCAGCACAGCAACGTCCGACTCTTCCGCCCGGCTGGACTTACAAGTCGGCCCGGCAGCTCGGGCAGAACTCGAATTTGTAAAAATCCCGGGCCACGTCGGGAGTTTCCCCCCGACGGCACGGATTTTTGCTTACATGTTTTTGAGGTCGAGCATTTCCTCGACATCGGGGAGCAGGACGAGTTCTACGCGGCGGTTCAGGCCCCGGCCTTCGTCCGTGCCATTGTCGGCAACAGGGTCACTCTCGCCGTATCCGGCCACATGCAGAAGGCCTGCGTTGAGCCCGCCACCTCCGGCATCAGCCGGGGCCACCAGGAGAAGAAGCACCTCGCGAGCACGCATGGCTGAAAGCCCCCAGTTGTCACCGAAACGGCCACCCTTCAGGGGCTTGTTGTCCGTGTGACCGGCCACCTGGAAGTAGCGCTGCTTGAGCTGTTCGTCTTTGCGGATCACTTCTGCGACGGCCAAAACCACTTCTTTACCCTGATCGCGCAACTTTTCTGAGCCCGATGCGTAGAGCACGTCGCCCGGAAGGTTGATGATCATGCGGTTGTGTCGGATCTCCACCTTGAGGCCGAGATTGGTGAGCTTTTGTAGCTTCTTCTGTAGGGCCTCGAAGCGTGCCTTGATCTTTTCGAGCTGAGCCGCGCGCGCCTTGTACTCTTCCAGAGCGGCCTGCAACTCTTCCAGAGTATGAGACAGTTGCTCCTTCTCCGTGCCCACTTTTTCTAAATCTGAACTCAGGCTGTCCAAGTTGACGCCCATCTTCTGGAGTTCTTGCTTCAGCGCTTGGACCCGCTCCTTGGTGGCTTCAAGCTCTTTCTGATCAGCCGCGTGTGCGTCTTGCTCCGACTGATGCTCGGACGCTAGCTTCTCGTACTTGGCGAGCTGTGCGTCATAGTCTGCCTGAGACGGGCCGCACCCGGAGAGAGTGAAAAGGGTGAGTGAAAGGCCCGAGAGCGTGGTCAGCGAGCTCGCTTTTTTGGCGAATTGAATCATTCCGATGAGTTCCTCCTGGGCCGGGTGTTAGCAAGAGGGGGACACACAGGGAACCTGATCATTCATCACTCCTACAAAAAAGCCGAGAAATAGAGTTAAAGCATGTATCCCCTCGCGGGAAACCGCGAGCCGCGAGCACCGCGGCCGACCATGTGGGAGGCCCCGGAGCGCAGGCGAAACGTAGGGAGGAGGAGCGGGGCTGCAGTTGAAATGAACCGCAGTCTTCCCGCGACGGAGGGAGCGCTGCTC
>CAYMQT010000025.1:0-10190 GCA_964392575.1 uncultured Polyangiaceae bacterium | reverse complement strand
CTCAAAGCCTAGCCCATTTGGCGTTCTTGAGCCAAGATGGCTCCGCCATGGCTCAGATTTCGTTCCTGCCTCCCCTTCCCACGACCCCCGAATTCAAGGCGCTCGCCGCGCACTATGAGGCCATCAAAGGCGCGCACCTGCGGGAGCTTTTCGCTCAGGACTCTGACCGGGCCGAGAAGTTTGCCGCTGAGGGCGCGGGTATTTTTCTCGATTACTCGAAGAACCGCATCACGGAAGAGACCCGGAGGCTTCTGCTTCAGCTGGCTGAGGCGCGCGGCTTGCGCGTGGCGATAGATGCGATGTTCGCCGGGGAGAAGATCAACCTGACCGAAGACAGAGCAGTGCTCCACACGGCTTTGCGCGCTCCCAAGGACGCGGTCATCACCTTGGACGGGCACAACGTCGTTTCCGACGTGCACGAGGTGCTGGATAAGATGAGCGCTTTTGCGGACAAAGTCAGAAGTGGAGCGCACACGGGGCACACCGGGCGTCGCATCAAGAGCATCGTGAACATCGGCATTGGCGGCTCCGACCTGGGTCCGCTGATGGCTTACGAAGCGCTCAAGCATCGCAGCGAGCGCGGGATTTCTGCGAGATTCGTCTCCAATGTCGACGCCACGGATTTTGCCGAGAAGACGCGCGATCTCGACCTCGAAGAGACCCTGTTCATCGTTTGTTCAAAAACCTTCACGACGCTCGAAACCATCGCCAACGCAAAATTGGCTCGTAGCCTTCTGATTGAAAAGCTGGGCGATCCTGCCGCCGTGGCGAAGCACTTCGTGGCGGTGTCCACCAACGCGGAATCCGTGAGCGCTTTCGGCATCGATACGGAAAACATGTTTGGCTTCTGGGATTGGGTCGGAGGTCGTTACTCGATGGATTCGGCCATCGGACTTTCGCTCATGGTAGCTATCGGACCGAGCGCCTATCGGGACTTGCTGGCGGGCTTTCGGGCCATGGACGAGCACTTCCGCACCACTCCCTTCGAGCAAAACTTGCCTGTGCTCATGGGTCTTCTGGGCGTTTGGTACAACAACTTCTTCGACGCGGAGAGCCTTGCCGTGTTGCCCTACGATCAGTACCTCAGCCGCTTTCCCGCGTATCTTCAGCAGCTGGACATGGAGAGCAACGGCAAGCGCGTGACGCGCTCCGGTGAGCCCGTGACTTATCAGACGGGACCGCTCATTTGGGGGGAACCCGGCACCAACGGTCAGCACGCCTTCTATCAATTGATTCACCAAGGAACGAAGCTCATTCCTTGCGACTTCATCGGATTTTCCAACAGTCAAAACCCGCTCACCGTGCAGGGCGGGGACAAGATGCATGACCTGCTCATGGCCAACTACTTCGCTCAGACCGAGGCGCTTGCCTTCGGCAAGACCAAGGAGCAAGTGGAGGCAGAAGGGACGGCGAAAGAACTCGTCAACCACCGGATCTTTGAAGGCAACCGTCCCACGAACTCACTTCTGATGGAGCGCCTGACTCCTCATACTCTGGGCGCGCTGATTGCCCTCTACGAGCACAAGGTATTCGTGCAAGGCATCATCTTCGACGTGAACAGTTTCGATCAATGGGGCGTCGAGCTAGGCAAAGTTTTGGCCAAGAAGATCGCGCCCGAGCTTGCGGGAGCTGAGCCCGATCTCGCGCACGACAGCAGCACCAACGCCCTGATCCGCCGCTACCGCGCACAGCGCGCCTGACTTCCCAGACCCCGAAGAGCCGGCTAACGTTCCGCCGTGTTCAGGCTCTGGCTCGCACTGTTGATTGGTCTCTGCTCGGCGTGCTCCAACAACCCTTATCCGGAAGCGGACAATCAAGGGAAGGTCTTGTACCTGCCCTTCGCGACTCCGCCAAAGACGCTGGATCCAGCGATCAGCTACGGGACTGCGGACACGGTCATCACCAACAAGGTGTTCGACACGCTTCTCGCTTACGAATACCTGACGCGACCGTACACCCTGATGCCAAGCATGGCGCAGGAGATCCCGGAGCCCCAGATCCTCGACGGGACGCGCGTGCGTTACGTCTTTCGTTTGCGTCCGCATCTGAGCTTTGCGGTCGATGACTGCTTTCGAAAAGTCAAAGAGTCAAAAGGGAAAGCGGAAGGCAAGCGTGCGGTGAGCGCGCAAGATTTCGTTTTTCAGATTTATCGCATCGCGGATCCGGAGCTGACGAGCCCGGTCGTGGAGCCCTTCTCCAATCTGGAAGGCTTTGCCGAATTTCGCGCCGCGCTAGAGCAGCGTCGCAAGAAGGATCCAGGATTTTCGAAGCTGCCGCTTGTCGAGCAGTACGCAGCGTTCGATCAGCTGACAGGCGCGGTGGCGACGGACGAAAGCACTCTGCAAATCACTCTCAAAGAGCCCTACCCGCAGATTCTCTATTGGTTTGCGATGCCGTTTACGACACCCATCGCCTGGGAAGCGGCGGAATATTACGACGGGACCGAGGGGCGCGCGCCTTTGAGCGAGCATCCGGTGTCGACGGGAGCCTTTGTTCTCAAGACGTACGAAAAACAGGCGCGCATGGTGCTTGTTCGCAATCCGGATTGGTGGGGTCTCAAAAACCCAGGAGCGCCGGGCACGGTTTTTCCTGAGGTGGGGCCCGGTGCTGAAAACGACGATCTGCGTGACGCGGTGGGAAAACCTTTGCCTCTCGTCGACCGGGTGGACTACCGGTGGGAGCAAGAGACGATTCCCGCGTTCAGCAAGTTCCTTCAGGGCTACTACGACATGTCAGGGATTGCGCGTGAGAGCTTCGAGAAAGTGATGCATGAGGGCGGTCTATCTCCTGACATGACCCGGCGGGGCGTCAGGCTTTCTCGCAGTGTCGAGCCCGGCGTTTACTACATCGGCTTCAATTTCGACGATCCGCATGTGGGGCGGGCCGGGGGCGAACGGACACGTCTACTCAGGCAGGCGATGAGTTTGGCCATAGACGTCGAGGAGTATCTGCGTCTGTTCAGCAATGGGCGCGGAAAACCGGCTCACTCACCCGTTCCTCCGGGTATTTTCGGCTACGATGAGAGCTACGAGAACCCTTTCCGAAAGCCCAATCTGGCGCGGGCGCGAGAGCTACTCAAGCAAGCGGGACTCGAAGGAGGCATCGATCCCAAGACGAAGAAGCCCTTGAGGCTTACTTTCGACGTGCCAGACACCTCGCCGGAAGGCCGCATGCGCTTCATGTTCTGGGTGAATCAGTGGCGTAAGCTCGGCATCAATGTGGAGCTCTCCGCCACCAACTACAATCAATTCTACGCCAAGATGCTCAAGGGGAGTTATCAGATCTACACCTGGGGTTGGATGGCGGATTACCCGGATCCGGAAAACTTTCTCTTCTTGCTGACCGGACCGATGGCGCGCTCTGAGTCTCACGGGCCCAACAACGCCAACTTCAAGCACGCCGAGTATGATCGCTTGTTTGGGCTGATGCGCACGCGCGAAAACGACGAGGAGCGGCTCAAGATCATCGCTGAGATGCGTAAAATCCTCGAAGTGGAGAGGCCCTGGATTGAGCTGTTTCATCCTGAGGCGTACGCCCTCGTGCACGGGTGGCTCAAGAACGTGCGCGCTTCTGGCATCAGCACTATTCCCACGACGAAGTACTATGACCTGGTGCCACCGACCCGTAAGGAACAGCGCAGCGCTTGGAACAAGCCCTTGTACTATCCCGCGTGGATACTTCTCGGGCTCTTCCTCGCAGTCCTCATTCCGGGCGTCGTTTCCTACTACAAGGAGAGAACCTGATGCTTGCGTACATCATTCGTCGCGGGGGATACGGCCTGCTCGTCGTTTTTGGCGTGATCTTTTTCCTGTTCTTTCTCTTCTTCACCGTGAGTTCCCCGGATGACATTGCTCGCCAGGCCGTGGGGGAGAAGGCCATGCCTGAAGTCATCGCCGCCTGGAAGAAGAACCACGGTTACGACTTGCCCGTGTGGCCCGGCCCCGGCCACATGAAGGAAAACCTCCTTGTCGACCACGTCACCAAGATGCTCACGCTTGATTTCGGGCGCAGTGATGCCGACGGTGTGCTCATTTCCCGTCGCATCCAGGAAGGAGCAGGGCCGAGTCTCAGCCTGACCCTGCCCACCTTCGTGTTCGGACTCGTCTGGAGCATCGTGATTGCGCTTTTCGTGGCCTTCTTCCGCGAGACATACATTGACAAGATGGGAGTCACGCTGGCCGTTTTGGCCATGAGCATCTCTATTTTGCTCTACATCATCGGCGGGCAGTTCTTGATCGGGAAGCTTTTGCGCTGGTTCCCTGTTTCCGGCTTTGATTCGTCGCCAGAGCTTCTTTTTCGCTTTCTCGCGCTTCCCGTGCTGGTGGGAACGCTGTCGGGGCTCGGGAGTAGCGTGCGCTTTTACCGCACGGTGTTCATCGAGGAGATCCACAAGGACTATGTGCGCACCGCGCGTTCAAAGGGGGCCGGTGAGCTCACGATCATGCGCAGGCATGTGCTCCGAAACTCCCTCGTGCCCATCCTGACGCAGGTGGTGATGGCGATCCCCTTCTTGTTCACCGGTTCACTCCTGCTTGAAGCGGGCTTCGGCATTCCAGGACTCGGGGCCGTCACCTTTGAGGCCATTTCGGCCAATGACTTCGCCACTCTTCGCGCCATGGTGTTTCTGGGCTCGCTCCTGTTTATCGTGGGCCAAATCCTCACTGACATCAGCTACACGCTGGTCGACCCACGGATCCGCTTGGACTGATCATGCCTTCACTGATCCTGGCCTTGTTTTCTAATACCCCTTTCGCGGAAGCTCTCAAGAGCGACTTGATCGTCGTAGGCTTGCTTTTGCTCGGTGTTTTCATGGCTGTACGTGTGCGTCGCAACGAGATGTGGCGAGAGGCGTGCGTACAAATCTACAAGCGACGTCGGCTTTCCGTGCTCGTTCTCGGTCTGTACATGCTGGTCGCGCTCGTGGATTCTGTCACTTGGGTCGGCGGAGTGAGTAAGGGAGAGGATCGTGTGGCGGGCTATGAGGCGCGCTCCCTGCTCGACAGGGCCTTTGCTGATCATCAAGAGAAGAGCTACTCGGCTCCCCTCGCGCATCATGAGTTTTACGACAAAAGCCCGCTCCGGCTCCCGGGCAAGCACCTGCTTGGCACCGATGTTCTCGGCCAAGACATCGTTTACATCACCCTGAAGGGCGCGCGGGTTGCCTTGCTCATAGGTGGGCTGACGAGTTTGATCACCATCCCATTGGCGCTTTTTTTCGGGATGACGGCCGGGTACTTCGGTCGACGAGTGGATGACGTGGTGTTCTTCGTCATGAGTACCCTGGCGTCGATGCCCGGCATCCTTTTGTTGATCGTTCTCATCATGGTCCTTGGTCGCAGCACGTTCAGCGTGTGCGTGGCGCTTGGGGTGACGAGCTGGGTCAGCTTTTGCCGCCTTTCTCGCGGAGAAACGATGAAAATCCGGGAGCTCGATTACGTGGCTGCGGCGCGCTCCCTCGGGGCCAGCGACACCAAAATCCTCCTTCGCCACATCCTACCCAACCTCATGCACTTGGTGGTGATCACCTTTGTGCTCCTTTTTTCCAGCTTGGTTCTGGCCGAAGCAACCCTGGCTTGGCTTGGGATCGGCGTGGACGGGAGCTGGGGTCAGATGATCGCCGGGGCTAAGGACGAACTCAGTCGCGAACCCCTCGTGTGGTGGAACATTGCGCCGGCGTTCTTGGCGCTCTTCGTTCTGCTTTTGTGCGTGAACTTGATCGGCGACGCGCTGCGGGACGTGCTCGATCCACGCACTCTGGGAGAACGCACATGAGCTTGCTCGAACTTCACCAGGTCACGACTTGCTTTCCCGTAGCTGGAAAAGACGTGCCGGTCGTTGACGAGGTCAGCTTTCAAGTGGACGAGGGCAAGTGTCTCGCCCTCGTTGGTGAGTCCGGGTGCGGAAAATCGATGACCGCGCTTTCTATTTTACGCCTGGTGCCACGCCCCGGCCGCGTGACCTCCGGGCAGATCAGGATCGCGGGCAAGGAGGTGCTTTCCCTGAGCGTTCCGCAGATGCGCGCCGTGCGTGGGTCCGACATCTCCATGATTTTCCAGGAGCCGATGACGAGCCTGAATCCGGTCATCCGTGTGGGTGAGCAAGTGGAGGAGGCGCTCCATCTGCATGAGAAGGTGTCGGCGCGTGCCGCTCGGGATCGAGGCTTGCAGCTCTTCAAAAAAGTCGGCATTCCTGATCCAGAAGAGCGTTACGAGTCCTACCCACACCAGATGTCCGGAGGACTCAAGCAGCGCGTCATGATCGCGATGGCGCTGGTGACGAAGCCGCGCATTTTGCTGGCAGACGAGCCCACCACGGCCCTCGACGTGACGATTCAGGCCCAGATCCTGGAGCTCATGCGCGAACTCCAGCGTGATTTCAAAACCGCCATCGTCCTCATCACGCATGATCTCGGGGTCGTGAATCAGCTCGCCGACGAGATTGCAGTCATGTACGCCGGCCGGATTGTCGAGAAGGCCGACCGGAGGACCCTCCTCAAAACGCCCAGTCATCCTTACACACGCGGGCTCCTCGCGGCCTTGCCGGAAAGCGCGCTCCCGGGCGAGCGTCTTTATGAGATCCAAGGCACCGTTCCTTCTCTCGCAGACTGGCCCGCAGGATGTCGGTTCTTCGACCGCTGTCCCGAGGCGATGGATCGATGTCGCGCCTCCCTTCCAGAACTCAAAGGCCTTCAACTCAAAGGGCAAGCGGACTCTTCAACTTTCGTGGCCTGTCATCGGCGGGAGGAAAGCAGTGACTGACGTCCTTTTAGAGGTAGAGAACCTGCGCACTTGGTTCCCCATCAAGAAGGGCCTGTTTCGGAAAGTGGTCGGGCATGTCCGCGCTGTCGACGGCGTCAGCTTCAGCGTGAAGAAGGGCGAAACCGTGGCCTTGGTCGGGGAGTCGGGGTGCGGGAAGACGACCGTTGGCCGCAGCGTGCTCCGGCTCGTCGAGCCTCAGGAAGGGAGCGTAAAATTTCAAGGTCGGGATCTTCTGCGTCTCGATGCGAAGGAACTTTTCGAGGTGCGCCGCAAGGTGCAGATGATCTTTCAAGATCCGATGACCTCCTTGAATCCGCGCATGCGCGTTTTGGATCTCGTGGCCGAGGGGATCGATTCTTTTGGACTTGCGGCGTCGAAGGAAGAACGCAGGGAGCGGGTGGCTGAGGTGCTCTCCCGGGTGAAACTGAGCCCCGACCACATGCGGCGGTTTCCTCATGAATTTTCTGGAGGTCAGAGGCAGCGCATCGGCATTGCCCGCGCTCTGGCTGTAGGACCTGAGCTGCTTGTGTGCGACGAGGCGGTTTCCGCTTTGGACGTCTCCATCCAGGCTCAGATCCTCAATCTGCTCAGAGATCTCCAGGATGATCTCGGCCTTTCGTACCTCTTCATCACCCACGATCTGTCCGTCGTGCGGCATCTTTCTCACAAGATTTGCGTGATGTACCTCGGACAAATCGTAGAGACGGCGTCGCGGGACAGGCTGTTCGAGTCGCCGGCGCATCCCTACACCCAAGGGCTGCTCGCCGCCGTCCCTTCTCCGGATCCCGATCGGGAGCGCGCGGTGGCGACGGTTCTGGGAGACGTTCCTTCCCCCGCTTCTCCGCCGAGCGGTTGTCGGTTTCATACGCGCTGTCCCAAGGTCATGGACCGCTGCAAGCTCGAAGATCCCCAAGATCGCGAGCGAAACGGGGCGACCGTGCGCTGCCATCTGTACGACGAGCAGGGGAAGGACGATCATGGTACACCCCGCGGCGATGGCGGAGCCGTCTCCTGAATTAGAAGCGTCGAGCACGCCCGAGTCGCGGCCCGAAGGATCTCCCGCGGGCGGTTTCGGACCGTTTCTAAGAGAGATGCGTCGCGATCAACGCGCAGACGCATTCACTTGGCTCACGCGTTCGATCCTTCTCGTGCTGATCGCGTCCTTTGTGGTCGCTTTTGGTCGAGCAAACTGGGGGATGCTTTTCGATTCCGGACTCCAGAATGACGATGCGCGTACGGTTCTGATCGCGTTTCATCGCTACGGGCAAGCGCAGGCCCTCGGTAGCGATCCGATCGCCAATGAGATGCTCTCCCTGGTGCCGTGGGGCGCGCGGGCGCTGTATCTTCTCTTCGTACCGCTCGTGGACGTGTACGCCGCGACGAAGTTGGTGCAGGCGGTGGCCTTCGGGATCTTGCTCTGGGCGGTGGTTTTGCTGGCGCGCTCGCGGCGTGCGGGGCTTGGAGCTGCTGCCCTTCTGCTTTTTTTGGTTCTCCATACGCCCTTCGCCGTGGACAGGATCGCGGGGGGGTTGCCGCGGGCCTTTGGGTTTCCCGGCTTTGCCCTATGGCTCTCGGGAGTGCTCACTCAGCGCCGGATCCCGCGCTTTTCCGCCCCCCTGATTTTAGCCCTGACTTACCCTTCGGTGATGAACATGATCCTGGCCGCCGAAGGTCTCTTGGCGGTGCGGGGGCTCGGGCGTGTGGCGCTCGGTGTGTTGCTCCGGCGTCTGCGTCGATACGCATTTTTGCTGCTGGCCTGTCTCGTGTGCGTGCTCCCGGCAGCGGCGGGTGGAGAGGACCGCGGGCCCATTCACACGCTCGAGCAAGCCCAGAAAGAACCAGCGTTCGGTCGCAGTGGACGGCTCTGGATCTTGCCCTTTACCAAACCCATCGACGCGATCAGCGATGCATTCATCGATCCGCTCAAACCCGGGAGCGCTTCGGCGCGTAAAGAGAGCAGCCTCCTCGGGCTCGACTGGGTCAAGGAAGATCCAGAGATGGTCGCGGTGTTGCTTCTCTCGCTTTTTTTGTGTTTGCCAGTTTTGGGTCTCGGGCCGTTGCCGGCCGTCGCTCCCGCGTTTTTTATCGGTACGGCGGTGATCTATGCGCTTTCGCGCACTTTCGCGTTCAGCCTCTATTCGCCGGAGCGCTACTACAGCTTCGGCATGCGGATGGCCTGTCTGGCCCTTTTGGTCGCATCTGCGGCGCACCTCTGGTTCTGGGTCGATCTGCGTTACCGCGCGGCGCTGCGGCATCTGAGCGCTGTCGTGCTCATTTCTGCTGTTTGGCTCCTGAGCGGAAGCGGGCTCACTTCTGACACGGGGATGACCATTCGGCGTTCTTCGGACCGGCCCCTCTATGACTACGTTCGGACGATGCCGAAGGACGTGAGGTTCGCCACTCATCTTCTGGACGGAGACGGCATCCCTTTCTGGGGGGCGCGGGCCACCACCGGATCCTTCGAGACTCTTCAACCTTGGTTCACCAAGTCATGGGCGCGGCAAAAATCGCGCGCAGAGGCGACCTTGAGTGCCCTCTACGCCACTGAAAAAGAGCAGGTTTTCTCCTTTGCTGACAAGCACAAAGTCACGCATTTCCTCTTGAACCAGGGCCGCTACGGGAGCGCCTTGAAAGCGAAGAGTGGATCCTTTCAGCCCTTTTCCACTTACGCGAGGGATCTTTTGCGAGACGTACGGCCTCGGGATGTGGTGCTCGGAAACGTTCCGCGTGAGGCGGTGGAGTTTCAGAGCGGTCGCTTCTCCATCGTGAGCGTCGAGAAGCTGCGGGTGGCCTGGTCTCGGGCCGAGCAAGAGGATCCCGCAAGCCCGCGAGATGACGGGCCTCAGCCGCGAAAAGACAAGTAGGTATGGGCGAATGGCTGTCCAGCGGAGCACTCCCGATGGGAATGCTCTTCTTCGGGATCATGGTCCTCGGAGTCGTGCGGCGGAAGGCCGGAAACGTCTTGGCCCGAGGGATGTACCCTGGAGCCGCCCAGCGTCTTGGTCTCACTTACGTCCCTTCTCCCTACAAGGTCGGGGTGGGGCGCATGGAGGGAGAGTTTCAGGGGTATCGGGTGATCGTGGATCCCGATGATCAGCGACGGATCTTCTTGAAGTTCGCGGACTCTCCGGCAGTTACATTACACAGCTACGCGCACAACAAGCGTCCCTCAAAAGGTCAGCTCTCTTTTCGCCCCGCATCGCGCATTTTATCGGCGCAATTTCGGACTTCCCACGCGAGCCCGGAGATGATCGACAAACTGAACCAGGCTGAATCCTTGGAGGAGATTCTGAAACCGCTCAAGTTCCTGCGCCCGCTCAAGACGCTCAGCGTCACGGCGAGCGGTGTGACGGCGGTGTTCGACTACGGCAGTCCCCCCTTCATTCCCTCGTCGGTGGTGGAGGATGTGCTCCCGCGGCTGGTGGCTTTGGC
>CAYMQT010000024.1:37918-39618 GCA_964392575.1 uncultured Polyangiaceae bacterium | reverse complement strand
GAATTTTTCTTACGCGGGGCCCTCAGTCCAAGGACGGGCCGGGATGCCCTCAGGCCGAGCGCGCTCGGTTATGAGGCGGGGGAAAGTTCACTCAGAGCGGAGAGCGCCTTTTCCACATGCTCCTCGAAAGTGAGCGCGGAAGAAAATTTCATGCGCACCGTGCCCGAGCCGTCAATCACGAACGTCTGACGGCCGGGAAACAAGCCGAGCAGTTTCTTCACGCCGTAGGACGCCGCCACTTTACCCCCGGGATCCGACAAAAGGGGAAACGGCAGGCGGTGGTTATTGCGAAAGAGTTCATGGCTCTCCCGACCATCCGCGCTCACCCCATAGATCTCGGCGCCGCGCGCGCGAAAATCCGCGTAGTGATCGCGGAAGCTGCATGACTCCTTCGTACAGCCGAGGGTGTGATCCTTGGGGTAGAAATACAGCACCAGGGGACCGCGCGCGCACAGATCCGAAAGGCGTACGAGTTTGCCCTCCTGATCTTCAAGGGCAAACTCAGGGGCGCGGTCTCCAACAGCCAGGGTCATGCGCCCTGGTATATGAGGTCCTCAGGCCGAGTCAAAGCGGGGGGCCACTTCTAGGGTCGCCCCGGGGGCCGGGTTTTGCTTGTTTTGAGATGTGGTAAGCGGAGCGCGTGCTTTACCGCGTGCTCGTTCGCCCGTTTCTCTATCTCCTTCCGGCGGAGACCGCGCACCGGCTGATTGTGGGACTTTTGCGGGTCGCTCAAGCGCTCCCAGGAGGGCTCTCTCTGCTCCGCCTGCTCTACGGCGGGGGCGCGCGGCGGAAGGTGGTTGCCCTCGGGCTCGAGTTTCCTTCAGCCGTGGGCCTGGCGGCAGGGTTCGACAAGGACGCGGAGGTCTTTGACGCTTTGGGGGCTCTAGGATTCGGGTTTGTGGAAGTGGGCACGGTCACGGCCGCGCCCCAGCCGGGAAACCCCAAGCCGCGCCTGTTTCGCTTGCGAAAAGACCGCGCGCTCATCAATCGCATGGGGTTCAACAATCACGGTGCGGCGAGCGCCGCCGCGCGCCTCGAGGGCAGAAAGGCCGGGGGGCCAGTGCTCGGGATCAACATCGGCAAGACAAAGGTCGTCCCCAGCGAAAACGCCGTTTCAGATTACGTGGCGAGCACCAAGCTGCTGGCGTCGTATGCCGATTACTTCGTCGTCAACGTCTCCTCACCCAACACCCCCGGCCTGCGAGATCTTCAGGCGGTCGACTCGCTCCGCCCTATTTTGGAGGCCGTGCGCGCAGCCCTCGATGAAGTGGTCACCAGTCGGCGCGTCCCGCTGCTCGTCAAGATCGCTCCTGATCTCGCCGACGAAGACATCATCAGCGTCGCCGCGCTTGCTCGCGAGATCGAGCTCGATGGAATCATCGCCACCAACACGACCATCGCCCGAACCGGCCTTGGGACGGACAGCGCTCAAGTGGAGGCGATGGGCGCTGGCGGCCTTTCGGGCGCCCCCCTCAAAAAACGCGCACTCGACGTCCTTAGAATTCTCAAGGCGCATTCAAGCAAAGAACTCATCCTGATCTCAGCGGGCGGCATCGAAAGCACCGCCGACGCAAAGGCGCGTCTCGAAGCCGGGGCTACCCTGATCCAGATCTACAGCGCTCTTGTGTATGAGGGTCCTTCCCTGCCCGGCCGCCTGGGTCGCGAGCTGGCGCTCTAAGACTGGGTTGCGAGCTGGCGCT
>CAYMQT010000024.1:0-37818 GCA_964392575.1 uncultured Polyangiaceae bacterium | reverse complement strand
CTTGCGATGATCAAGGCTGCGGGGGAGGGACCCGCCCAGTTGCGCGTGACCCACAGATGGATATCGAGAATACTACCGTCTCAATTGTTTCCTCGGACCTCATTCTGGGAGAGAGCACTGCTCAGGTACCATCGGACATTCTTGATAGGGAGTGCCATCAGACGGACAGACTTCGTCTATCCATTCGTTAACCTCGCTGAGCTTCTCGTCGCTCACACCACAGTCTCCCTGATTGCGTGGGGTGCGGGCCAGGCATTCCCAGACCAGCGTCGCGCGGGAATAGAGAAGCTGGGACTTGGAACAGTACCGGTCGATGCAAGAGTATCCGCTCAGCAGCGCAATACACTCCTTGTTGCTGTCGCACCTGATGGGCCTACAGGATGAGTCGGAGGTTTTGCCGTTTACCGTGGCACAGGCAACTATGTGTGCCCCGCCTTGAAAGAATGAGTCTCCGCCACACTCCATCCCATCGACCGCTTGCCCGCAGTTGTCCCCATCGCAATCAGCCAGGACCGTTGCTCCGGTCGAGTCCGTGTACACCCTCAGGTCCTCGGAGCAACCGACCAATCCAAGCAACCCAATTGTCCAGGTCCAGCACCGGCGTACTTTTCGAGGATCGTCCATGTCACCGCGCGCCCTACCGGGGTCTGGGTTAGAAAGCCAGCGAGCTGGCGCTCTTGCGATGATCAAGGCTGCGGGGGAGGGACCCGCCCAGTTGCGCGTGACCCACAAATCACCCACGATTGTGGAAGATCCTCATCATGCGCTCCACCGTCCTGCACCTGTCTCTCGCCCTCGTCCTTACCGCGTGCGGAAAGGATGCACGCCCTTCTGAAACCGAAGACGAGCACCCGCGGAGCGGTGAGGCCCCCACTTTGCCTGACGAGAAGGGCGAAGGCGGAGAAGGGTCAGCAACATCGAGCGATGCTCAGACCGATGAGACACCACATGGCCCTTGCCCACTCGGAAAGGGATGTACGGACGCCGTCCTCATCCAGTTCTCCCCCTCGTTGCCGGTGGGCGAGTCCCAGATTGAGGTGAGAGGGATTGGTGAAAACTTGCTCGCTTCGTGCGTGTTTCGTGACAACGGCGAGGGTCTCATCGGCGCAACGTGTGAGCCAAACGGCGGTGTGGTGGCCAATCTTCTTCCGCAGGAAATGCTATTGTTTGTAACTCCGATCGAACTCACAGTGACTGTTGTGCATCAGGGGACTGAGGTAGGATTCTCAAGTTGGACACCTGAGTACGAGACTATCGGTAGCGACGAACCCTGTGTAGGGGTGTGTATGTTCTTCCGCGGAGCGATGGATATCGAGAGTATGCACTGAAGCAACGCCCTCGCCCTTGGCGGGTTGGGTCGGGTGGTGTTTATACTATCGTTGATAGTATAAACAAGGCGGGGTCTAGCTCGGGAGGGCGAAGCTCAATCCCTCGGCGCCGGGACCCGAAATCCCAACATCAGGACCCGGACGCACTTCATGGACACTGGAAATGACCCTATTCATGAACTGATTCAAGTAGTTAGGGAAGTGGAAGAATCTCGTCACATTCTGATCCGCGGGGGCCGAAGCGTGCTACGGTCCGCGGGCTTCTTGTGGCAAGAAACATGCGCCGGAAAAGCTAAATCGCCGCCCGTCGTAGACATTCCTTGAACAGCGGCAACCACCGACTATTAGCACTCAACCGAACGTGAGTTCAGGCCATGACGGCCGGGGGACCCGACAGCTAGGCAGCTGCAGCAGAATGCTTGATCGTTTTCAGGCATCCACTGGCACGGGGTCATTGGGATCACGAACCTCATTCATCATTGAACAAGTATGGCTCAAACTGAATCGACTGCACCTGCCGCCAATGGCGAGGCAAACTCCAACGATCCACTGCGCGTCTACCTGAGGAAAATGGGTACCGTCCCGCTCCTCACTCGCGAGGGCGAGGTGGATCTGGCAAAGCGCATCGAGGAAGGCACGAACAAGGTTCGCGATGCCCTCTTTGAAAGCAACGTCGTCATCGACGAGTTGACGACCATCGGAGAAAAACTCTCCGAGAATCGGATGCGTGCTCGCGAGCTTCTCAACGTAGAAGCAGACGACGACAGCTTCGATGAAGAGGTGGCCTCCGCGTCCCTCGTCGAACAGATTGAGAAGATCAAGCGCGCTGGGCGCAGGCGGGCACCCCTGCTCAAGGAACGCGCCGCGGCGGACGAAACCCGCATTGCCAAGATCGACAAGTCGCTGAAGAAACTTCAGAGCGATTTGTACAAGCTTCTCCTGGCGCTCAACTTCAACAAGCGGGCTCTCGACCGCATGGCCCAGGCCCTCAAGGCCCGCTCGCTCATCGCTCCCTCACCCGACAATGAGGTGACGGAAGAAGAGTACCGCGAGCTCGGGCGCCTGGCGAAGATCGTCCGTACGGGCGAATCCAAGGCTCAGCGCGCCAAGGCTCAGCTCGTCGAAGCCAACCTCCGCCTCGTGGTCAGTATCGCCAAGCGCTACACCAACCGCGGACTTCAGCTGCTCGACTTGATTCAAGAGGGCAACATCGGGGTGATGATCGCCGCCGACAAGTTTGAGTACCGGCGAGGTTACAAGTTCAGCACCTACGCCACTTGGTGGATCCGCCAGGCCATCACCCGCGCCATCGCGGATCAGGCCCGGACCATTCGTATCCCCGTTCATATGGTGGAGACGATGAACAAGATGCACCGCACCGCCCACGACCTCGTCCAAGAGCTCGGCCGTGAGCCCACACCGGAAGAACTTGCCGTGCGACTGGACATTCCGGTCAGCAAGGTCCGCAGCCTACTGCGCATCGTCAAAGAGCCTCTGAGCCTGGAAACGCCGCGCGGTGAGGACGGAGACTGCACGCTTGGAGATTTCGTAGAAGATCAAAAGGCACCCAGCCCGTCTGACAGCCTCATGAGCACGGATCTCAACAAGCAGACCCGTGAACTTCTGAATTCTCTCTCGGTCCGTGAGCAGCGCGTCTTGCAGAAGCGCTTCGGTATCGGTGAAAAGAGCGAGCACACGCTCGAAGAAATCGGCAAGGAGTTCAACGTCACTCGTGAGCGTATCCGGCAGATTGAAGCGAAGGCGCTGCAAAAGCTGAAGAGCTCTCGCCGCTCGCGCTCGCTCCGTTATTACCTGGAGGGCTAGATCTTGTAGGGGTGCGGACGCCGCACCCCTCGTCGCCGCGAGTAAATCGCGGCTCCTCACCCCACGGTCCGCCGGAAAATCCGGCGCCTCACACTTGTTCGGCGGCGGTTTTCCGCGCCTCGTCACTCCTCGCCCTGCGGGCTCGCGTGCCTTGGGTTGAGTTCCTTGTAGGGGGGCGGCACTCCTCGCCCTGCGGGCTCGCGTGCCTTGGGTTGAGTTCCTTGTAGGGGGGCTGGTGTGCGTTTGTGGCTCAAAACGGGCTCCCAGGGCTTCTTTTCACAATCCCGGGGGATGTGGCACCGGGCCGTGTACAATGGCCTTCGGTGAGTCTCGTTGCGTCAGGAAAAATTGCGCCTTCGCTCCTCGTGGAGGCGCTCGTGTCCATGGATCTTTCGAAGATCAACGAGGAGCCCTACGGGCCCCTCGTGCTGGTCGTGAGCGCCCCCTCGGACGACAGCGACGGCGCGTTCATGAAGAGGCTCGTGGACTGCGTGCTCAAAGAGGGGCCGCCCACCCCTACGGCGATAGCCTGGCCCTCCACTGCTGAGTTTCCCACGATGCGTCTCGAAAAGCGCGAAGGCGTGGATGCTGACCACATTGCGCTGCTTTCTGAACTCGCCAGCGCTCCTCACTGCGTCGTTCCTCTGCGGGAGACCACCCTCGGGCGTAGCTTCTCCATCGGGCGCTCCTCGAAATCTGACATCGTTCTTTCTGACCCCAGTGTCTCGAATCACCACGCCTTGATCACCGTACGCGGGGGCGGCGTGAAGCTGACGGACTCCGGGAGCAAGAACGGCACGACGCACAACAGCCTGCGCCTGAACTCACTCGACGCGCCTTGGCTGCAACCGATGGATCGGATTTCCTTCGGCCGGGTCAAAGCCTTCACCTGCGATCCGCGAGCCCTGCGCGGCGTACTCAGACAAGAACTCAAAACGATGTTCTAGCGGCGCAATAGGCTCAGTACCCGGCCCACCAAGCGGATTCCAGCTGATCCAAGAGCGACCGCATCAGCGCGCGGGGAAGGCGCGCTTGCTTCACCTCTGCTTTGACCAGCTCGTCCCAATCCTCCATTGGAACGGGACCGCGCACTGCGCGGTGCGCGGCTCTCACCTTCTCGGCCAGCTCGTAACGCATCTTGGTGCTGAACGTCGGCACTTCATCCGGAGTGAGTTTTTGCAAACGCATGCGGAACAGCTGAACGTCTTCGAGGTCGAGGGTGGAGTTCACCTCAGCCGCCTGGGTGAGAAGTGAGCGCGCTTCCTTGCGCATCTCCGCGAGCGCCGGAGGGGTCATCGCCAAAATCACACACGCACCAGGAAGCACTCCCCCGCAATAGAAGGCCAGAGTCCGAAGAGCAGCGCGCCGAGCGGCTTCGGAAACGCCGGACGTGTAGAGGTTCTCCGCCTCATCGATGACGAGGACCGGTCCTCGCGTCCCTTCCATTTCTTGAAGAATCCGAACCCACAACAAGAGCCGACGGTAGGCGTCCCGGCGATAAGCGCCGCTGCCCGGTTTTTCTGCCAGATCGCGCGCGGAAAGATATTCTTCCAGAGCCGCCCCAGAGTCTTGGTGAGCGGCCACATGGGCCAGCGCCTTCTGAGCCGAACGGGACTCTTCCGTGCCGGACGTGGCCGTCTGCTCCAAGATCTCGAGCAGCATTTTCAGCTTCTTACGCGAACGCGTGTAGTACGCGAGCCTCGAAAGGGCGCTTTGTTGTCCGCGCCCCGGGAGCACCGACTGCTCAAGCACGCGGGCGAGATGGCGCGCGGGGTTTCCGAGATCGAGATTCATTCGCTCCAGATTGAGCCAGAAAACCGGATGACCTTGCTTGAGAGCCCGCTCCTTCAGGTGAAGAAGCAGGTGCGTCTTGCCGCTCCCATACTCCCCGGAAAGTACCTGAAAAACGCTGCCCGCCATGTCCGCATGGGCAAAAAGCTTGTCGATGCTCTTGTCGATGCGTTCGTGACCGACGCTCATCTGAGTGACTCCGTCCACCGGGGGGAGCCCCTGAGAAAGACGGATCAGGGCCCGCAGCGCGGCCGGCTTGGCCTCGGACTTCGCGCGTACCTTGCGATGCTCGTAGTCCAGAGGATCTCGGATGAGGGACGTCCACGTGCGGTGGGGCGGAGGGGGCTCTGCGAACGAAGGCACCGAAAGCCGAGCGTAGAGCGGCGGCAGCTCTTGAAGAGAAGTGGGCCCCGAAAAGAGTGCCTCGGTGCCGGTCAACATGATGCGTGTCCCGACAGCGCCGCGACCCGAATCAAAATTATCCACCAACTCCCGCAAGAGCGTATAGGCCTTCTCCCGCTGGCGGGCCGTGCGCGTCGAGATGCTGTCCCCTTGAGAGAGGATCAGGACCAGGCCCGGGTAGCCCAGGGCGACGAGGATGCGTGACAGCTCGCCGAAAACCCTTTGCCCGGTGTGGACGTCGAGGACACCCCGGACGCCGGGGACCCGATGTCGGGACGAAAGCGCCGTACCCTCGGCCCAGCGGGTGAACAGAGCCACCTCCCGATGCCCGTCGTCCTCTGCGGCAATGTAGGCGCGACAGAGAGCCACCAGATCACCGCCCAGCCCCAGTTCCTCGGTCCTTTCGTCCCATTTCTGAAGTGCCCTCGGGCGCCGACAAAACGTTTCGAGCAGGCGCAAGATCCCGCCTCGTTGCGTGTCTCCGGGCAGTACCAGCGCATCGAGCACCGCCTCGACCAGTCGATCGATGGCGTCCACCGGATGTTCCAAGAGCGAGACATGAGCCGAAACAAATCCGTCACTCCGTGCCGCCAGAAGGAGGGCACGGATGAGCTGATTCTCCTGAGCTGCGGAGGGACAATGCACCACACTCACGCCTGACGATTCACAATGAGCGAGATCGACGAGCACCTGCTTCTGGCGTGAAACTTCGTCAGAAATCGTCGAAACCGAACGGCCTCCGATCACCGCCTGTGATCCATCCTCGAACTGCATGGCTGCGGTGGTTAGCGGAAATTTGACGTGGTTGGAAGCAACAGCTCTACCCGCGTACCTTCACCCGCGGTGGAATCAAGCAAGACGGCGCCACCCAGCTTCGTCATCAGCGAGCGGACGGTCGAAAGTCCGAGTCCGGTGCCGCTCCCCACGGGCTTCGTCGTGTAGAAGGGCTCGAAGGCCTGCCGCTTGACGTCTTCATCCATGCCCGAGCCGCTGTCCTGCACGAGGATGGAAACGTACATTCCTGGCGAAATCCCGAGGGTCAAGGACGCCTCTTCCGAAACGTCGCGCGGCGTGAGGGCAACATCGATACTTCCAGATTCTCCCACGGCGTCACGCGCATTGATCACGAGATTGAGAACGGCCGTTTCGAGTTGAACGGCGGAGATGGCGACGTCGGGAGTTTCCTCCACGTGGATGTTGAGAGACACGCCACTGCCGACGGCGCGCACAAGGAGCGTTTGCAGCTCGCGGAGCGCCTCACTTGGACTGCTCGTCTCGGGAGCAGCGCTGCGCGAGCGCGTGAAGTGAAGAACACGCGCGGTGGTCTCGATGCTGCGCTCCGTAGCCGTGATGGCACGTCCAAGATCGCTCGCGACGTCTTCGCCACGGCTCAGCCTCCGTTCAGCGGATTGAAGGCTGCCCAGAATGACGGAAAGGAGATTGTTGAAGTCGTGAGCAAACGTCCCCGCCAAGTGACCCAAGGCCTCGAGCTGATAGGAGCGTTCCAAGCGTGCCATGCCACGCCCAGAATCAGGCCCGCTAAAAGCAGCCTCTTCGTTTCTCCTCTCGTCATCCGACCGGTCGACGAGGCTGAGCGCGAAATATCTTCGCGCCGAAGACACGAATGCGCCCAAAGTCACCTCCAGATCACGCTCGACTCCAGAAGCAAGAACACGGTCACGGAAGACCTGCGGGGTGAGGTCCTGCTGCTCGCAAGCCAGCGCTGCTTGCTCCAGTTTTTCTGAAGACAGGAAGCGATGCAGACAATAACCGACGAACGCGAGGCTTCCCGGGCACAGAAGCTCTCTGGCGGCGGCATTGGCCACGAGAATGCGTGCCTGTTCGTCGATGACGACGATAGGAGTCGGGAGTGCCTCAAGCATCTTGGGCAGGGAAAACCCGACTTCCATCCCGGGCATGCGAAGCGTTCCGGAAACCGGAACCGAATCTCGCACTCGGGATCCCACCTGCGAGTGTGGAATGAGGGTAGTCCGTTTGTCTTCCTCAGCCATGTTTAGGGGCGAGAGCGTCCAAGGGCGCCTAATCTGAGGGAGGGGACCGAAATCTGAGGTGGAGCATGGAGCGCGCGCTGTACCATTCGGTGTGCATTGTTAGCGTTTTTTTCACCGTGAGGGCAAATGGGCGGCGCGCAAATTTTTCAGAGCGGCCTGTTTCCAAGAGATTCATCTCGGACCCTTTCAAATGTGAACGATCCTTCAATCCAAATCCGTGACCCCAAACGCCCGCGAAACACACAAGAAGGGGAAAACCCTTTTTGCCAAGGCCAACTAAGGGGCAACCGACGAACTCTCTTCGACGAGGGGCGGAGTCCGCGCACGCTGGGCCTCGGGTGACCAAGCGCAAAACCAAGAATAAGTGACGAAAGCGCCGAGCCCCGTCACCAAAAACGCAAGCGACCAAAAACGTGTAGAGCTTTGAGGCGGGACGATGACCATCGTCCACACGAAAGCGGCTGCGGCCGCGAGAGCGCCCGGCGGAGCGCCGAGATACGCCACGACGAACGTCAACAGGGATACTCCGGCACCAAGAGCCAGACCAGCTCGGGGAACAGAACCGATCATCCGCGAGACGTGCTCTTTCCGGGAGCTCCTGGGGACGGGGGCTCTGCGTCGTCAGGAGTCTCGATCTGAGACTTTTGTATCAATCCTGAAACAGGAACCTCGGAAGGAAGCGGCGCCGAAGGCGGGATCTCAATCAATGCGGTCCCAGAACGCGCTTCCGGAGACGTGGGCGGAGCTTGGCTATCAAGCCCAAACAGGATCGCGCTCACCCGCCTCAGAAGCTCTGTCGGGCGAAACGGTTTCTTGAGTAAGTTTCGCCCGTCCAAAGGCCGATCCAGGACCTCGTCAGGCGCGTAACCACTCATGAACAGCACCGGAAGCTCGGGGTCCTTTGCGCGTAAAAGCTCAGAAAGCTCCACGCCACTCATGCCGGGCATGATGACGTCGGTCACAAGGAGGTCAAAGCCGCGCACTTCCTCCAAAGCGAGCTCCAAAGCCTCCTCGGGGTGCGCCGCTTCGATGACTTCGTAGCCTTCTCGCCGCAAAACGGAGCGACATAGCTCCCGCACGTTGACGTCATCTTCTACCAGCAAAATACGCCCGTTTGCCTTTCCGCCCAGCACCAAGCGTCGATCACTCATGGGAACAGCCGGAACACTGTCTCTAGCTAGTGGAAGCAATAAGCGGAAGGTCGTGCCCCGCCCAGGCGCTGAGTCCACGCTCACTCGCCCCCCCACGCCGGTCACGAGCCCAAACACCGTAGAGAGTCCAAGTCCCGTCCCTTTTCCTACCGACTTCGTGGTGAAGAAGGGCTCGAACGCCTTGTGCGCGGTCTCCGCGTCCATGCCGGTCCCGGTATCGCTGACGGAAAGCTCCACGTATCCGGAGTCTGCGTTCCGAGCCGAAAACGTCAGGCGCCCCCCGCGAGGCATGGCGTCGCGGGCGTTGGTCGCGAGGTTGAGTAAAATTTGCTCCAGCTGACTCTCTGCAAGCACGACTGAGGCGGTGTCTTCCTTACAGCGAACGAGAAGCTCGATGTCCTCCCCGATGATCCTTCGAAGCAGCTGCTCCATGCCCGGAAGCGCCGTACGCAAATCTGTTGCGGCGCGTTCCACCACCCCTTGACGACTGAGAGTGAGCAACTGTGACGTGAGCTTTTGGGCGGAATTGGTCGCTGAATCGATCAGCTTGATCTCTTTGCCAGCGCCTTCACGCGCGAGCAGTTCGACCCCGCCCGAGATCACGGTCAAGAGGTTGTTGAAGTCATGCGCGATCCCACCTGCCATGCGACCCAGGGCCTCCATCTTCTGCATCTGGATGAGCTGAGCTTCGTGCAGACGGGTGCTTTCTTGGCGCCGCTCCTCTGCCCACTTGCGGTGATAAGCATAGGAAACAGCTACCAGCCCGGCGATGACACTGGCCGTGACGTTGTTGATGAGTTCTGGGCTCAGGACCGAAGGCAAATAGAAAAGAGGGAGCGCGAGGATCCACAGGGGATTGAGGATCGAAAACGCAATGGCTCCCCGCGTACCCAGAAACAATCCCGCCACAAACGGAGCTAAAAGAGCATAGGAAAGCGCATCGGCAGTCTGATCGGGTTTGAGCAGGACCTGAGCAAACGCCACAGAAGGAAACATGAGGGTAGCCAGGACGGCGCCCCACTTGAAGTTCCGAGTCCGGCTGAGCGCATAGGCCACTGTCAGAAGTCCGTATCCGTACCAAGGGGGCTCGTAACCAGAACGCACCGACGAAAGGTAGAAATCGAGCGCCGAGAAAACGACGAGCATGCCTAAGAGGCAGCTCGACAAGAGTCGAGCCGTGCCCCTTTCTACCGGATCAGTGATACCCTGAGCAGGAAGCGTAAGCAGATCCTGCAACCGTCCCATCTTTCGTATTTACCATCGCTCTTGGAAAATGGCAGTTCAAAGGCAAAAGTCAGGTGCGCGCCTGTCGTACATAGGCCCTCGCCTCCCACCCGCTCTGCCGACCCTCGCCTCACTCATTTGGAGTGGTGCGCTTTAGGATTTCATGAAGTCTCACGCCCGAGCGCCCGAGCAAGGGCCCTCTTGAGACCGGAATGACGAACGACACTTCGTTTCACAGCTTCGGTAACCGCTTCATCGGTCCCATAGACAGAGACCGAACGCCTGGCCCTCGTGACGGCGGTGTAGAGCAGCTCTCGCGTCAAAAGAGGGGACCCCGCTTGGGGCAGCACCACAGCCACCCGGTCGTGCTCTGAGCCCTGGCTTTTATGAATGGTGAGCGCAAAGGCCGATTCAAAGGCGGGAAGCTGCGCCGGAGCCAACTGTCGGGGAGCGCCCCCTTGGCCCGCGAAATGGCAGGTGAGTCTTCCGCCTTCGGCGGGCCAGAAGAGTCCGACATCGCCATTGCTGAGGCCGCTGCCGTAGTCATTCTCCATGATCAAGATCAGTCTCCCCTGATAGATCTCGCCCTCGAAGGGGAGAAGTCCCTCTTCCGAAAGCCAGGTCCGCACCTTTTCGTTCAAGATCTGAACGCCAAACTTCCCCCGACGATGGGCGCACAGGATGCGAAATTTGTTGAACGAAGAGAGCACTTCTTCCGGCGTCTTCTGGCGCAGAGCATCCCCGTACCAATGCACCACCTCGTCTTTCAGCGCTGCCTCCGCGTCACCCGGGAGATAGGAGAGATCCGAACTCCCCCTGGAAAGTACGGAAAGCGCCTCCTCAGGTTGGCCGTCCCGGACAGCCCTCGCTACTTCTGCAATGCCGCTGTCCTCCTTGAAGCGAAAGCTCTTCGTGAGTTCTACCAGCGAGCGCTCCTCCTCACCTGCAAAAAGGAGGCAGAGTTCCGACAGGACACTCCCCGCTTGAACCGAAGCGAGTTGATGTCGGTCTCCGAGCAAGATGAGCTTGGCCTTGGGACCAAGTGCATCCACCAAATGTCGCATGAGGGAGAGATCGATCATGGAAGCTTCGTCGACCAAGACCACATCCGCAGGGAGGGGGTGACCCGGTCCGTGCCGAAATCGATTGGAATTCTGGGGCACGACCCCTAGTGCCCGATGCACGGTGACGGCCTGACTCAGGGCGCCTCTCTGAGCGAACTGCTCGCGCGCGACTTCGCTCATTTCGAGCGTTTTTTGAGCCTCCGCGATGGACTCCATCATGCGTGCGGCCGCCTTGCCCGTGGGTGAAAGAAGCATGATCTCCGGAGTGGGACGATTCTCTCGGTGTGCCACCTCGAAAAGGAGGGCGAGAATCTTCACAACCGTCGATGTCTTTCCCGTGCCCGGTCCCCCGGAGATCACCGAGAAGCGACGGCGAAGCGCAACGCGAGCCGCTTCTTTTTGTAACTGCGCGCCCGGCTCGTGACCATGAGTCGGAAAGTAATGAGCAAGTCTCTCTTCGAGGTATGCTTCCTCCGGCAAGACCACGGCCGCCGCATGAAGGTCCGCGAGGTGAGCGGCGAGCCGCTGTTCGTGGTCGAAGTAGCGCGCCAGATACAGGCGCCCCTCTTCATCGAGCACGAGCGGGGTACTCAGACTCTCCGCTACGGTTGAGGTCGCTGTGGTGCCGTTCGAGGTCGCTGCGGTGCCGTTCGAAGTCAGTACGGTGTCGATCGAAGTCACGGAAGTGCTCTTCCTGAGCTCATCCAAAAAGAGACTGAGGGCGGGAAGAGTGACAGAAAGGGAGCCCGTTTCATCCGCGACGACCGCCCCACCGAACTCTTCTAGAGGGAGGCACGGATGCCCTTCTCTCAGAGCGGCGCTCACGAGTGCGGCGGAAACCCCCACAATGAGCGGAGACGCTACGGTTTCTCCGCGGGCGCAGAATTCACCCAAATGAGCGTCTACCCCAAGAATACGGCCCAAAGCTCGCAGCTGAGACAAGACCGACGAAAGGTCGCTGCTCGCTAACGTGGTCGCGCGTTCTGTCATGCGGTCGCCTCCTCTTCTGAGCCAAGCAGACGCGAGAGGTTTTCGATCAGAGTCTCGCTCGGCCGAAAGGAAAACACGCCGGTGTCCTTGTCTGGATGCATTCCGCGGAGGAAGAGATATTGCATCCCGCCGAAGTGTGTCCGGTAAGTGTAGCCGGGGAGACGGGCGCGCCCGTAGCGATGGATAGCGACCGCGTACAAGAGACCCTGCAGCAGATAGTGATGATGCTCCATCGCCCGGTGCATGGCCTCCTGATTGTAGTCCTCGTACAGATCACCCAAGTGATTCGACTTGTAGTCAAGACCGTAGAGCTTACCCTCGTAGAGATACACGAGGTCAATGAAGCCACGCAAAAAACCCGACCACGCGCCAAACGACAGACGGCTGAGGCTTTCGAGGTATTCGTTCGCGAGGAACGAGTCCTCGCGCTCGACCTCATTCCTTCCGCGGAGGCCCAGACTTTCCGCAAGCAGGCGCGGCGTAAGGCGCCCGCCCTCGGCCCCCACCGGCAGACTGAACTCCATCTCGGCCTTTTTGTCCTCCTTGCCCAAGAGTCCGAGACGAGGGGCCTTCGAGCGGGAAAGAGCGCCTTCTGCTCCGCAAAGAGGGGTTTTCAGCACATCCGCCAGACCTCGTTTCGCAGCGTCGATGTCGGACGCGCTGAAACCCCGACGGGAAAGCTCCCGGAAAATCACCTCGTCCCGCTCCTCGTCACTCCCCTCTTTGAAAGGCATCTCTTCCAGGGCCAGGTGTAAGGCATCCCCGGGCTTCGCGCCGCGCGGAAAATCCGCAAGCACCGCCCGTCCTTCCCGAGCAGGTAGGCGCGAGAACTCACTCACCTCGTTTTGCGCGTCCACCTCGTCCACATCGCGCCCCTCGCGTGCTGCGCGTGAGAGAGAGCCATGTTGATCACGAGTCATCGCCGAAAAACTGCTGGTCTTCTCATGTTCGACGATCTTGGGCAGGGATCCTGGGGGCGAGAGACGAGGCGTCTCGACCCTCACACGGTACTTGGGCCCCGCTCCCTCCTCAAAAGCACGGATCCGGAGCGCTCCCCCGCTCCCTTGCGCCACCAAATCCATCTCAGTCCGTCGCGTTTCAAGTGAGAGTTTTCTCGGAAGGGAGAGAAAATCGCCGCTTCCACCCCCATGCAGGAGGTAATGGAGAGCTGAAAACCCTTCCCCCGGTCCCGTCAGCGCCACCACATGCTGCTTGGCGCGAGTGAGCGCTACGTAAGCGAGACGGAGAGATTCCTGATGATTGGCGAGCTTTCTCTGCTCTTCAGAGGCGCCTCGCGTCTCCTTGGTTCGCATCTCAAAATAGGACTTTCCCTCTCCTTCGTCGAAGTACCGAAAAGCCTCGTCGGAAAAGATCTTGTCCGGGTATCCGACATGAGGAAGAAAGACGATCTCGTATTCTAGTCCCTTGCTCTTATGACCAGTCGTCAAGGTGACCGCATCCGCGTCACTTTCGAGGCGCAACTGACGCGCCTCACTCGCCATCGAGTGGCCAAAGGGATCCGCAAGGGCCCCGTCCAGCCAACGCAAAAGACCCGCCACCCCCAAATGCTCCGAGGTCTCCGCTTCATGGAGAATTTCCAAGAGATGACGGAGATTGGTCATCTTTCTCTCGCCATCGCGTTCTGAAAGCGTACGAGAGATTGCTGAAACTTCCGCCATGAGAGCTTCCAAGGCGTGCGCAACCCCGCGATCGCGAAAGAGATCACCCCACCTGGACAAGCGCGCACACCACAATTCTAGCGCGCCCGTGTCCGCGTCCATCGAGGCGAGATCCTGCGCGCAAAGGCCGATGAGACGGGTCGAAAGTGCCGTGCGGACTTTCGACCGATTCCCGGGCTCCGCCAGCGCTTGAAGGACGCGGCGCAGCTCGTAAGCCTCAGGGGATTCGAGCACGCTCCGATCTCCGTGCATGACGGCCGGAATGGAGAGTTCCCATAACAGGCGCTGTAAATCCTGCGCCTGGCTGTTGGTCCGGGTCAGAACTGCAATATCCTTGGGACCCACCGGGTGTCCCTTGAGCTCGTGTCCCGCAGCCAAAAAACGGGCCACCTCTACCGCAACGGCCCGGAGCCAATCTCCTGACGCGCTCGACTTCACCTGGACCAGATCGAGCCCCGGCAGCACTGCGCCGTCTCGATCCAGAAGAACGTCCGTCGCCCCGGGACGTGGGCTCACCGTCTCGTAAGAGATCCCCTTGATCAAAAAGGCGTCGGACGAAAGAGTGAAGAGCGCGTTCTGCGCCTCGATCAGTCGGGGACTGGCCCGGTAGCTGGTCTTGAGCGTCCACACGTTTTCGGAGACACGCCGCGCCGCTTCAAGGTAGGTGTGTACGTCCGCGCCTCGAAACGCATAGATGGACTGTTTTGGATCGCCGATCAGGTAGAGGGCCGTCGGTCCAGAAACGTCGGGAGAAGGGTCCTGGTAGAATTCCGGCTGATAAATACGACTAAAGATCTCAAACTGTAGGGGATCCGTATCCTGAAACTCGTCGATCAACGCCACGGTGAAACCTCCCCTCAAGCTCTCGGCGAGGAGGCGCCCCCGGGTGGACGAGCGAAGGGCGCTCCCGAGATCTCTGAGCAAACCGTCAAAGGACTGCGTACCCGAACGCACGTGCTCCCTTTCGGCGCGCTCACGCAGGATCTGACACAGCTCATGTCGATAGCAATTTTCGAGGTGCGCAGCTTCTGCTGCGAGGCGTTCGTAGGACTGCTTGAGTTCATCCATCGAGGCGAGCAGCGGGTGCGTCGGGGGCGACACCTTTCCCTTCAGTTTGCGTAAGGAAGAATCCACTTTGCTTTGAGTGAAGCGCTCCTTTTGGGGGTAGGCCTGAAAGGGGCGCTCCGCGCAGAAGTAAGTCTTGAGCTGCTCATACTCCTTCTGTAACGCTGGTAGGCCCATCTTCACCCGATCGAGGACGGCACAATCACGGAGCAACGCCAGCACTTCCTCTCCGTCCGTCGCAAACAGAGCCCGGGCCCGCTCAAAGGACTCTAAAAACGCAGCACCGAGTTCTTTGAGATCCGCCTGCTCCTGCACCGAAACCAGAGGCACGCCTTCTGCACCCGCCGTCCGAGGACCGATCCTGAGAAGGGTGTGAAAAAACGAAGTCCCCCCGAGATAGCCGAACTCTTCCGGAGAAAGCGTCGCGATGCGCGAAGACCAAAAGTCCGTGACCACATCAACAACCAGCCCTCGCTCATCCCCGATGAGCTCCGCGTCCTCTCGCGCCCCTGACTCAAACGGGTGATCTCGGAGGACCCGCGCTGCAAAACCGTGGATGGTGAAAACGCCCGCGCGGTCGACGTCGGCTAGCGCGCGGCGGAGGAGATGACGGACCCGGGACTGATCGGGCAACTGAAGCAAATGCGTAAAAACGGTGTCTTCTCCGGGCGGGACCTCTCCTTCGACGACAGCCACAGCAGCGGCGATCCGTTTTTGAATTCTGTCCTTGAGCTCGGCCGTCGCGGCATTGGTAAAGGTCACCGCAAGGATCTTGGAAATCGGAACTTCCCACTCCGTGAGGTAGCGGAGGATCAGGGAAGTGATGGTGTACGTCTTTCCCGTTCCGGCACTCGCCTCGATGAGGTGAGTGCCGCCGAGCGGGACCTTCGTCACGTTCAGAGACGGTCGCGCTCCGGAAATCATCGCGCCTCCTCTGCCGCCTTGGCCTTGTCGATTCCACAGAAAACGAGCCGCGAAAGACGCACGAAGGGTAGCGCGGCATGGGCCGGACCTTCCTCGTCCCGCAGATCCGGGTTTACAGGATCCCGATCTCTGTAAAGGGCGGCGAGCGGCGGAGGCAAGGGAGCCTCCCGAGGTCTCAAGGTCGCACGCGCCTTGTGGAGCGCCTCCGCAGCCCTCTCGTCCGGGCTCTTCCCCTTGCGCGACTTCTTGAGTTCCTCGACAAACGCATGACTTGCATCGAGGAAGAAGGGAAGCGGCTCAGTAAGGCCCGCCCGGGCCAGAATCACAAGCTGTGAAAGCGTGAAAAGCGCCTCCTCTGCGGAAAGCGGGAACAGGGTCAGCTTCGATACCGGGGGTCCTTCCGGCTCTCCGCGCGCAACAAGAACACTTCTGAGCGGATGCCCGCCCGCATTGAGAACAAGATGCTTGATCCACAGGGACAGGAGTCTCCGGGGAGTCTTCTTGCCAAAGCTGACTTCCACGCGCGCGTCCGCAAAAACGGAATCCAAAATCCCCGTCACGAACAATTCCTCAAGCCCTTCACCCACGAGCCCAAAATCCCGAAGAGGCACTTCTTTGCCCGAGACCCGGATCCTCACGGGGACGGACTCAGCCTTTCGGCCGCCTTCCTCCTCGATCGCCGCCTCAAGAATCGCCTGTGCTGCCTCCGTCACTCGATCGAGAAGATCCCTTCCTCCCTGCCCCACCGGAAGCTCTCCCCGTCTGAGTTCCACGTCGGCCTCGACGTGCCCTCGCTCCCGAAGACAAGAGAGGACCCTTTCTCCCAAGTGATAACGAGTCAAGGGATCCTCGGTGACCGGCTCGCGATCTTCCACTTGAGACGTCTCGTCGTCGATACGGACACCCAGGGAGGCAAGAAACGCGCTGGTCGGATCTTTCCAAAAGGAAACCAACTCATCGAGACTGATCTCACGCACTGAGTGTCGCTCCTCCTTTCTCTGCACAGCCGCGCTCTGCTGCACAGCCGCGCTCTGCTGCACAGCCGCGCTCTGCGCCACAGGGACCCCGGGGCGAAAGAAGGGCGTGATGACCTTGTCTTCACGCAGAAGCGCGACGGCTCCTTCGAAGGAGCGCACGTCGAGCGAGACCAAATCCGGCCTTTCCGGGTCAAAGTACCCAGGAGAGAAGGGCTGCAGCGGGTGCACCTGCACTTTGAGCGGATCCGGTCGTGCAAGGAGATGAGAGAGGGCCCCGGAAAGTTCCGAGAGGACAACGGAAGCCGGCTTCTCCGTATTGTCTTGAACGCTCTTTCCCACATAGCTCAAGCACAGGCGCTGCCGGGCCGAGAGGAGCACTTCCAAGAAGAGGTAGCGATCATCAGCCCTGAGCGAACGATCCCCTCGCTTGGGCTGTTTTGCCATCAGATCGAGTTGATGGATGCTGTCTCTGCGAGGAAAATCCCCTTGATTCATGCCGAGGACACAGACGATACGAAAGGGAATCGTTCTCAGCGGAAGAAGCGCACAAAACGTGACCCCTCCAGACAAGAAGTCCGTGCTCGGTCGGTGATTGTCGAGCTCCGTCGCAACCAAGTGAGTCACCGCCCGTAGGCCCAGACGAAGATCCTCTGCCTGCTCCGAAGGGACCGCTTGTGCCCGGGCGAAAATCGCACGCACGCTGGCGCGGACCGCCTCTGCGTCCCACTTTCCGTCTTCATCCACCGCAAGAACGGCATCAGCAACCCTGGTGAGAAACTGTTGCCACTCGGTGGGCGAAAATCCACCCTCGCCCACTCTTGCAAGCTCTCGCGCGAGACTCGCGAGATTTTCGACGTAATCGCACAGCCGACCCAAGAGTTCGGCGTCCTGAGAGGAAACTTGATCCACAGGCACGGTCCCGCACCAGATCTGCTTGCCCTCGTCAAACAGCGCGTACCCGAGCAACAGTCGCTGTAGGCCAAAAACCCAGGTATTTTCGTCCGCCGCGGGCAAACCAAAGCGACGGCGGTGTTCACCGTCTACTCCCCAACGAACCTCGGAAAGATCCACCCACTGCCTGACCTTCTCGAGATCGGCCTTCTGCATCCCGTAACGGGCGCGAACCGGCGGGAGCTGCAACAAGTCCAACAGTTCGCTGGCCTTGAAACGGCCGCCGAGCACCGAGAGCGCCAAAAGGAGCGCCTTCGCTGCGGAATTCGTGTGCTTCTCACTGCGGTCCGCCACACGGAAAGGAATCGTCGGATAGTCGCCGGAACGAGCGGAAAAGACGGCCGAGATCAAAGGCGAGTACGCCTCGATGTCGGGTGAAAGAACGACGACCTCCTCCGGCTTGAGGGACGGATCGCGCGCAAAAAACGCCAGCAGACGATCATGGAGAACCTCCACTTCACGCAAAGGACTGTGACAACAGTCCACCGTCAGAGATCCGTCTTGGCAAAGAAGCTCCGGCGAACCGCAAAGGGACTCTTCGAGCCTGGATTTTCCCGTGATCAGAGAGTGCTGAAGAGCCGTCAAGAGAGAAGTCACCGCCGGCGGTTCAAACTCCGCAGGTCCCTCCTCGTACATGATGGACTCAAGCAGATCCTGGTAGTGACCGCCCACCTGGCCCATGGTCGTGAGGAGGGGGTGGTACTCTTGGTCCGAATCGATCACTCCGTCCCGCACCGGGTGTGCATCCGCGAAAAACTCTCGGCACACCGAGAATGAAAAAACATGCACCGGGATCACCTCACCGATGCGAGAGAACATGCGCAGAAACAGAGGGGGAAGCCCGGGCCCCCCCACCAGAGAGACCCGCTCTGGCAGCGCCTTTCTGATGTCCGCGGGGGACATGTGATGCATGAAGAGCTCACAGCGGGCAGCAAAATGCCCGGCACCCGATTGTTCGATCAGCCGTCTCCACAGAATGGCTTGAAATTCATCGACCGCGTGCCCTTCTTGCCACAAAAGCACCATCTCGGCCCGATAGGTGACGTACTGATCAAAGAGGTGCGCAAGGCGCTCGGCCAACAAAAGCCGTCGGCTGTGGTCTTCATCGCCTTTGAGGTGCGCTCGCACGGCCGAAAATGCCGGATCCGTGCCCGACTGCTCCTGCCCGAGCAGACGAAAGAGGGCCCAGGTCATGTGCTCTCTTTCGAACGACTCCGCGGCGGCCGCCTCACCCAAGGTCCCATCGAGGACCTCGCGCAAGAAAGCGCGCGGAAACGGGAAAGTGAAATTGGCCGCGATGCCATGACGACGCGCGATCTCTCGGGACAGATACCGTTCCATCCCCGCGCTCTGAATGAGCACGACCTCAGACGCGAGCGGAGAGGAGAGCGGCTCTCGGAGAACCGCGCTGAGCTGAGAAACCAGCTCCTCGAGCCGAGCAGAGCGATAGATCTTCATCCACGGAGGGTACTACCGCCCCGCTCAAGAAACGTCGAGACAGGTCGGACAAAAGCGATCCGCTCACGCCGTCAGTTTCAAAACACACCGCCCACGAGCAGCGAAGTCCCGCCGGGAACAGGCATGGCCGTCACGCGGACGGGATTCTCGGACCAGAAAAAATGAGACACGAGTGCAACTCCGGCGCCCACGACGGCCGTCGCTCCCCCCGCCACAAGGAGTGCGCGAAAAGTGTTTCTCCGGATCGTCGCGTCCGCGAGCTGTTGGCACGCGCTCGTGAGATCGTCCGCGGGTTCGAAACAAGCAGAGGTGCCTTCATCGCTTGCCCCGTCTACCTCCCGAAGAGCGTCGCTCCTGGAGTTCGAAGCAGCGATGAACCCGATACCGCCCGCCACTGCGACACCCAGCCCGACACTACCCACGCCTACCCCCGACCAGAAAACGACGCGCCGCAGAGATCCCTCTTCGTGAGGAGATTCGACGTCGGACTCCTCGACCTTTTCTTGCCGCTTCTCAGGTTCCGAAGAGGGAGAGGGTGTCATGGATACTTCGATGACCTCCGTGGAAGACCGCGAGAGCATGACCTCGGTCTCATAATCCACGTAGCCAGGGGCCCGAAGACGAAGGGTATGCGTCCCCGGATCGAGGGCCACCCGATCTGTGATTTCGCGATTGCGGCCGTCGACCGCCAGGGTCGCCGCAGGGGGAAGCCCACGAAACGTCACCTGTGGAAGGGCGGAAAGCACACGCCGGATGGCCTCCGGGATCAGAGGCTCGACGTCCGCCGCAGGTGCGTCGGCAAGCAATTTTTCCGCCTCTCGATAGTGCGTCAGGGCTTCGACGAGCAGCCCCTCCTGTTCACGACAAAACCCGACGTAGTAGCGAAGACCCGGCGTGTTTTTCGCGCGGGAAGCAAAGGCGAACTCGTCACCAGCCTCACGCCACTTTCTTGCGTCCATGAGCGAACGCCCCTTGAGAAAGGCCGTGCGCGCCTCGTCCAAACTGGGCGTGGGCGGAGATGCTTCCTCGGCCCAGAGCGCCCCTGGGTGCACCGTCAAGGTGAACCCCAACAAAAGGACGACGCTCAAAAGCCGTGCCAGCCATCGAAAAAACGCGAAGTTGCTCTGCAAATGCTTCAAGACAAGAAACTCTTTCCCTGAGTCATAGATAGGATTCGGCCCCACGAGACCATCGTTGCGCGAAGCTGACAGGAAAGGCTCCTACTCTAGCCAATGCTCGTTCGACGAGTCCACCGAAGCCGGAGCCGGAACCGGAGTCGGTGCCGGAGTCGGTGCCGAAACCGGAGTCGGTGCCGGCCGGGGGGCGGCTTTCTTTGGGATCGCGGGGGAAGGGCCACTTTCTGGAAAAGGGACACTGACAGCCGCTGTGGGAGAGGGGTTTGCCTTCTCCAAAGCGGGCTCTGGCGTCACCTGACGAGCCGGCGCGACCAGCTGTTTGTCCTCTGCGGGGGCGGCCGGAGTAACTTCACTCGGCGATGTCTCACGGACTTCGACCGGCAAGGCCTCACGGACTTCACCCGGCGATGTCTCGCGAAAACCGACAAGGTAGACGATCATCAGAAGGGCCACGACGAGCGCCGCCCCCAAACCCACGATCAACTTCCGAGAGTCGTCCCGGTAGCCCGGGGGCTCTGGAGGAAGGGAACTTTCTCGGCGGCGAAGCAAGCTCGGCTCCGTGACATAGCTCCGCACCTCTTCCTTCACCCTCTGATGCACCTTGATGGCAGAAGTCACGGGGGTGTTGCCTGTGGCAGGGGGTAGAGTGACCGGACTCACATAGGCAGCAGCGGCTACCCTTCCTCCAGAAATTCGATTCTTGCCGCCTCCGGGGGCCGTCTTGAACTGCGAACGATCTCCACGCCGAGCCCCCTCCATCGCTTCTGCAAGATCGGTCCCTTCCTGAGGAGTCAATTCATCTCTCAGGAAACCTTCAGGTACAGAAGCCTCCGACACGACGTGACTCACGGGGATATGTGTCTCCTCGACGGAGGGCACTCTCTCCTGATCGGGGATACTCTTGATTCCAGAAGCAACGGACGACGGAGGAGGGCTCGGATTGGCCGGCGGGGGGGCCAAATCTTTCTGGGTGGTCTTGTCTACCTTCCAGCCTGGCTTTGTTGTCTTGTCAGAAGTGGCCATCGGCTCGATTTCACGCTGTCCCTGAACCCCTTGGATCCGGCCCGCAGACCAAATTCAGCCGCGGCACCTGCCGCTTCGGACGCAATCTAACATTGTTGCCACAATTGTCAGCTGCTTCCCTTCACTCCTTGGGAGGTATCCGGAGCGTCTGTCCTGGACGTAGGGTGGAGGTCCGCCCGATGCCGTTTTCGGCAGTCAGCGCCTTGACCGAGACCCCATGTGTCTTGGCGATGCCGGAAAGGGTGTCTCCGGATTTGACCGTATAAGTCACCTGGCTCACAGCCCCTTTGCCGGTACCTCGGGGTGGAACGAGGAGCTTTTGCCCGACTTTGACCATGGCCTTGTCAGAAATGCCGTTCTTCTGGGCCAAGGCGACGGTACTCACACCGTGCTGGTGGGCAATGCCGGAAAGAGTCTCCCCGGATTTGACCACATGAGAGGAGGTCTCGGGCAGAGCCTGCTCGCTCGTCCCCGGCGCGGGGGTCGACGGTGCGGGAGCGGACGATGCCGGGCCCGACGATGCGGGCTTGTCTTCGCCAGATTTCGTTCCCCACGGAATCACCAGAGTCTCCCCGGTCCGAATGATGAGTTTCGTTCCCATCCCATTCGCGTCAGCGATGGCGCGAGCACCCACCCCGTATTTCACCGCCAGGCCGCTGAGCGTATCGCCACGCCGCACCTGATGAGTGCGGGCCGGCTTCTCTTGGGTGGCCTTGCCGCGCGGGACGCGCAGCTTGTCGCCGGGGTAAATGATCTGATTCTTCTTGAGACTGTTGATCTGGGTCAGGTACGCGACACTCGTGCCGTGGAGATGGGCGATGCTTCCGAGCGTCTGCCCCTTTTCGACGATGTGCCATTTTTGCATCGGGACCTGCCAAGGATCTTGCCAACCCTTGGGGTAAATTTCGATGGCGCTCCGCCTCAAGGGATCGAGCCATCGCGCCGCAGCTTGCTTCACGTCCAAAGGGGTGAGCGAGGAAGTTTCTCCCCCCTCCCCCAGAGGTGAAAGTACCTCTTTTGAACTCTGGCCGAGAAGAACGCCACGCGAAAGAGCCTTTGCTCGGTCCAGAGACGACATCAATTTCGCCTTTCGCTTCTCACGCAGCTCTTCCTGAATGACCCGCAGCTCCTCTTCCTTCATCCCTTGCGCGACCAAGGCGTTGAGTTGTTGATTGAATCCGTTTTCAATCGTACCGAGAGAATTGCTGCTCGTGCCCACAATCTGAAGCCTGAGCAAAGAGGGAGTTCCCGGAGCAACCTCATCGTCCAGATAAAGATCCAGGCTCTTGGCCGCCCGAGCACCTCCGACCAGCGTTCCGCCTAGACGCTTGTCACTCACAAGGGCGGTCAGAGCAACGTCGAGCGCCTCTCGGTTTTCGCCCGCAGGCGCCACCCACCCATACCAAGCCGCGGGAGTCTTCGCCGAGTGATCCTCGGCCATGCTGAAGCGCCCGCTCTTTTGCGCTACCAGCGCGGAGGGAGAAAGCTTCTCCTTTTCTCCCGGACGTGCCGCAAACAGATGCGCAGAAAACTCTTCTACGGCGGCCTCTTCTTGAAAGCCGCCCACGATAGCGAGCTTGGCCCGCCTCGCGACGTACATCTCGCGGTGCAGCTGTCGGACGGTTTCGAGAGAAACTTGATCGAGATCATCCGGGCTCGGAAGGGTCGAGTGAGCGTGTTCGTAACTGCCCAGAAACGCCATCTTGCGCAGACGCTCCGGAGCTCTTCCTTCCAGCACTCGTTCATCCTGAGCTTCCGCCTCGCGCGCGAGACGATCGATGGCCACCTTGAGACTTTCCTGAGTGAGCTTTCCCGCCGTGAACCTGCCCGCCGTCACCCATAAGGCAAGGGGCAGCTCACCCGCAGGCATGGTCGTGCAGTAGGTCGTCGTCTGGCGACCCACCTCCACCTCACTCACCCCGCCGCGGCTCTCGACCAAGGCGACGTAGTCCTGTGTCGGCGAATGATAACCCCCGTCCTTGAGTATTTCCGCGAGCACTCGCAAAGCTCCGGGGGCAGACACCGGATCGAGATCGGAGCCGGCGCGCAAGGACGTGCAAACGCTCACGTTCGGTGCATCTTCGAGGGGCTGCATCAAGATCTCGAGGTCGTTCTTCATCGTGTGATGCGAGACCCGAGTCAGATCGAAAGAGCCCGCGAGAGTCGTCGGGGCGGGCGTCTCTCGAGAAGCGGGAGCTTCAGCCTCAACGGGCTTTTCCTCTTCTCGCTGTGCCGCAACTGAAGACGGTGCACCGGCTGAGGCACCTGCCACCTCTGCGGCTTCGGCATGAGCCTCCCCCAAGCCGAGGACGAGGGCGCCGAGCAACGCTGCCCGCGAGACGTAAGCAGGCTTCTCGAAAGCGAACCAAAAACCGGAGGTGTGAAGAGGCTGAAGGCGCGGCACGACTCCCGGGCGTTAGCAGTCATGCCCGCGGAGGGCCAAGTCTTGGGACCCCGTCTTCGGGGCCAAAATCATGGCGAATTGCTCTCTTTTGGCCATGAGAGACCACTTTAGGAGCATTTTGCCCTTATTCCCGCGGACGCCTCTTGACCCTGCTCGTGGCGGAGATGTCCTTTTGGGTCACAAAATCCCACAAGCATTTCGTCCAAGACGAGTGATGCATCAAGGGCTCGTAGAACGAAGGGGCCATCTTGCGAAGCTCCGGGAGCCGCGTGCCGGAAATGTACGGAAAATCGTGGTGCTCGTTGTGATACCCGACATTGAAGGCCAAAAAGTTCAAGGGGCCATAGTAGGAGTACGTCTCTTGTCCCTCCTTCATGACGTAGTGTTCGGCGATGTAGTGCCCGGAAATAGGATGAAGGCCCATGACGATCAATGCACTCAGGGGGAAGTACAACAAAGCCTTCAGGCCCCAAAAATAATAGACGGCGACATCGAAGGCCACCTGCACCACGACATTGGCCACCATCCAGCGGTTGGGACGGAGGGGCATCATGAAGAGCGGCCGGAGCGCGTAAGCGAGTCCCTGAAAGGTCAACCACAACAGCTTCAAAACAGGCCCCTTCACCCACTTCGATTCCCACACCGTGGGCACATCCGTGTCGATGCCGTCAACCCCCTGGTGAGTGTGATGCATGAGGTGATACTCGCGGAAAGCGGCGGCCACGGGCAGACCGATGGGCAGATTGACGAACAGGCTGAAGAGGCGGTTACTCAGGGGCCGCTTGAACGCCAAGTTGTGGCTGAGCTCGTGAATGGCGAGCAGAAGCATCTGATTGATGAGGCCGCCCACAGCGTACGCTACGACTAGGATCAGAAAAAAGGGCGCGTCTCTCAAAAGGTAGGCAAGGAAAACCTGGAAGACCACGAGCGCCGTGCAGACATATTTTGTACGGGGGCAAGGTCCGTACAGATCTTTGATCTGAGGATAGGCAGCAAGGAGCGCTTTTCGACGCGCTTGATGAGGCTCCGGACTCTCGGTCCAGAAAAAACCATGCTCTCCCCGCGTCACCGGCCCTTGACCAGGAAGCGGGGGCCCCTCTCGAACCCCTCCTTCTCCACTTTCTACACCTTCGGAAAGCATGGTCGCCTCCGGCGGACTCTATCTTAGATCCGCATTTTCATCCTCCTTTGAAATACCAAACCGTTGCGGTGCGCAAAAAAGTCCGAATGTTTCAGGGAACCAATCCGATATTCTCTGCAGCGAGGGATGAAAATGCGTAAGCTTCGGTTTAGCGAAGGGAAGTCGGACAAACTCTAGGGCATCGCGGTGGAGGGGAGCAGTACGGTCGTCGAGTTCGGGCGCGCGGGGAGCAACCTGCGCACCGTGAAGAAGAAGTTTGTGACTCCCGCTGCTGCCAAGGCAGCGATGGAAAAACTCATCAACGAAAAGCTCAACAAGGACATCGGCAACAATGACGAGAACGCCGATGTGCCTTTCCAGTGGACTTGTTTCGTAAACGATGCCATGGAAGATGCGTTCGGAAATCCCGTTCCTGAGCGTCGAAGCGACGCGTTCACGGAAAACCTGAAATGCCAAGGCAATCGCGTCACCCACAGGGTGGAAGTCATATGCGAACTCTTGCCCAACAATCGTGACGTTCAGGTCACAATGCGTGCCGTCACATATCGCGACCGCGACGTTAACGGACAATGTGACCTCAGCAATCGGAGCCAAGAAAGCATCACTTTCATTGTTCACCACAACGAACGTGTTGGAGCCAGATTATTCGTGGAAGAGACACAAGCAAACTTGAGCAACGGGGGGGAGCATGACCAGACCGTTGCGTGGTTTGGAGTTTCGAGACCCTCAACGCCGAACTCTTCTGATTGCTGGGGAATTGATTCCGCCTGTGCTTTCGTGCCGCTGCAGCCACAACCCAGTGACGACCCAGCAGGACTACCGCCTGAGGCTGGAGGGGAGATCAAACAGGGCATATGGAATATCGCCGCGCTGTAGCCACAAAGAACAGGCGGCGTTCGCAAGACGACCGTCTTCTGCCGATCCTTGTCTGCTTGCTAATGGCAGGAGGATGCGCTCCGCAGGTGTCGGAGCATGAGGTGACCATTGACTTCCACTGCGTTCCTGACGCTACATCAGAAGAGGCAACTCCCCGGCGCTATGGCTCCTTTCGAATGCCAGAGACTAACTTTGGAAACGACCTGGAAGCAGTAGAAGGATCGCTCACGCATATGAACGAAGGTGAGAAGTTCGAGAATGACCTCGTCATGCATGGTACGAAGGAGGACGGGGTCGTTTCTTACTCTCTTGAGATTGCCCCGAAAGCTGATTACTTTTCCCCAGGACAGCAGGAGGCCCCCTTACTCTGCGAATGGGGGGGCGATCCAAGCGGGTCGTCCAGTTGCGAACCTTCTCGCCGAGGCTGTTCGGCCATCCTCATGCGCCATGCATCGAGCGGGCCTTCCTTTAACGGCGGCTTCTAAGAAAGAAACCTACTCGGAGCTGATTCTGACGCAAAAGTCGAGGCATCCCACATGCTCCGCAATGCAGGTGCGACGGCATTCGAGGTGGAGCGCCAAGTCCCCAGGGTACGCTTCATCGCAAGCATTGTTGCACTCCAAGAGTGGCAAGTAGCACGAAACTCCACAGTCGTAGGGGGAGTCGTCACCCTGACACTCATCTGCCTCTGGATCATTCGGCGGATACTGTTCGAAACAGGGGCAGCGTAGCCCACAAGCAAGAAAATCGTTGAGACATTCGCGGTCACTTTCTTCGCAGTCTATGATTGTCACCACATTTCTTGCAGCCAAATCCCGTTTGCATGGCCCAAGGCTACAATGATGACCAAGCTCCCACCAGCTTTCGATTCCTCCGGCGGACTCTATCCCAGATCCTCTTTGAAATACCAAACCGTTGCGGTGCGCAAAAAAGTCCGAATGGAGAGAATTTCCCCCCGAGGTCAGAATCCGTCTCCTGGCCTGGATACTCGGGCGCGCGACGGGAGCTTCCAACGGGCAACAAACCTGCTATTTTGCGCTCATGCATGAGAAGGATGAAGTTGCTCGACTGCTTGCGGAGGCCCATCGCGCTATGGAACCCACGATCAGTCGGATCATCCGCCTGGTGGTGGAACAAGAGAACCACGCTCGTGAGCCAGTGAAGCTACTCGAAGTGAACCCGGCGACATCGCCGTCAGGGGTTTTTCCGATCGCATTCACGGCTGACCCTCCGCAGATCCCGTACCCCTCCGTCATCGTCGAGGTGACAGAAGCCGAGTATGAGCAAATCGTTAATGGCCAGTTGCCCCTCCCCCCGGGCTGGAGTCTTGGCGACACTCTTTTCCCCTCTGCCGCCTGAAGCATGACAGCCCAGAGCGAAGCCTTCGCGGCGCAAGCCAGCTCCGATTTGGACGCCTATAATCTTCTCGCGGATTCAGCACTACCCAGCAGCCACCGCCTCCACTATCTACAAATGTGGCTCGAAAAGCTGTGTAAAGCATACTTGTGGCTTCCGGATACCGCTGCCGATGATCTTCGAACCAAGCACAACGTCGTCGACAAAGTGCTCCCCCGAATAATCAGTGAGCATTGGCGAAGGATTGGATTCACTCAACGCCCCGATATCTCTTCAATCCGACAGCTGTGCCGTGAGGTCGATCTGCTGCATCCGCAAGTCGATGACAACGGTCGGCGCCCTGACAATGTCGAGTATCCTTGGATTGGAGTGTCGGGTAACGCCGAAGTGCCTGCGCACTGGAACTTCCCACTTGCGAAAAGGTTGTATTCAAGTTCAGGAAGGTTGCTTCTCAAAGCGGCAGTCAGTCTCACTAGGACACCAGCGGTATTGACTCGATAAGAAGCCGTTTGTGACCGACTACCACCGTCTATGTTTTGGCTGTGCCTCTGGGTTTGCGTGCGGCGATCGATCTTGGGGATGAGTGCCGATTATCGTATTCTGGTGGGCGTCAAGCTACGGCCCAACGGCGAGCCATTGGAGAGAGATATGACCCAGACAACACAGACCCGACAGGCCAACGAAACATGCCCACTGGAGTGAAGGCATATGATCTCCTGTGACTCCTGTATGAATGAGCTCCGACCAGAATGGAAGCTCTGCCCATTTTGTGGAACCGTTCCGACGCCTCGTTGCACTTGCGGAGAAAAGATTACTCCAGGATGGAAGCTGTGCCCCTTCTGTGGGACTGCCCTCGGCAGTACGGCACCGCACGCTACGGGCCCTGTTACCCATACGGTGACGCAAGTCGCGACAAGTTCTTTAACTGGGGACTCCAGAGCAGGCTCTGGCTATCGTCCAAACAGCGCTCCAAAAATATCCTGGACATACGGGCCTCCTTCTGACGCAGATCGAAGCGCTTGCGGCTGCCGGACGCGATGCAGAAGCTGAAACAGCTGAGCTGGCTGTTCGGCAAGCCAAGTTGGATCGGACAGCAACACTGCACCGAGCACGCGGTCTTGTTCGTTGCGAGAGGCTTGATGCGGCAGGTGCGGTGATCGAGGCATGGAAAGCTGAGGACGGCCGACGCTTCGCAATTACACGGCAAGTGCGGTCCGATGCCCTATTGGAACGTCTTCTTCTAATGGGAATCATTCCTACGATGACTCCTCTGGAGGAAATGCATGGAATCGTGGAAGCACACCTTACCTCAGATGGAGAAAAGCGCTTCTTCGGTCTGCCACCGCGTCCCCGTAGAAAAAATGCACGAACCGAGTTCCTCGACCTCACTGGTTCTGAAACTACGCTGTTCTTTTTCGACTGGAGCATGTGGGGTAACGCCAAGACAGGCTTCGCATTGACAACCGACAGGGTCGTTTGGAAGTGCATTTGGGAGGAGCCCGTACGGATTCCATTGTCTGAAATTCGACACTGCGATGTTTCGTGCGAAGGCTCGGATTTGACCATTGGGACCCACACGGTGGATATGGATGACGAGGATCTCGCAAGTGCTGTCAAAATGGCGATCGATGAGCTCATTCTTGTGAATGGCACCGGGACATGAAGGGCTGTCTCTTGGTCTTGCGTCGCCCAATGATTCTGACGCAAAAGTCGAGGCATCCCACATGCACCCAAATCCCGTTTGCAAGCGGCATTCGAGGTGGATCACCAAGTCTCCCCGATCTGACCTGGGCGGTCCAGAAATAGTGGCAAACTGCACCTTGCTCCTAGAAGAAAGAGCATTCTGGCACTATTTCTGGGTTCCTGCGACGAGGGAATGCAACCTGGAGGAATTTTCGTACAACCCGTGTCCATGTCGCTCCCCCACCCCTCTTGGTCGATGCGTCCGTCCCGAGCGCGCCTCGCCCTGAGACGCGCGGCGCTCTTGCCCGTCCTTCTCGTTTCCACGCTCCTCCTCTCCGCCTTCTTCCTCAACGCACACTCAGCCTGGGCCAAACCGAAGGTCCACACCGTGTATGAGGGCCAAAGGCTCGGCTCCATCGCCAAGCGCTACAACGTCACCGTCGAAGATCTCTGCCGCGCAAACGGAATCAAGGCGCGGGATCCCATCAAACCCGGCCAACAACTCATCATCCCCGGAACGGATGATGGGAGCGACAAGACCCCGAAGGACACGGACAAGAACACGAAAGACAGCGGCAAGAGCACGAAGGACACGGAGGGCTCCGAAGCTCCCCCCACAAAACCCACCGGCAAAGCACAGATCCACATCGTCGCGAAGGGCCACACCCTGGCGGCGATTGCCGGGCGCTACGCCGTCACCGTGACGGCCCTCGAAAACGCCAACGGCATCACTCGCAATGCGACCCTGTCCGTCGGACAAAGGATCGTCGTCCCGCACAAGACGGACAAGGACGGAACCTACGCCAACAAGCAACGCTTGGCCGGCGCCTTCGATCCGGAAAAAAAACCGACGAAGGAAGAGGAAAAGGCAAAAAAGGAAAGTCCGAAAAAAGGCAGCGAGAAGAGCTGGGCAAAGTATGAAAAACCCGCTTGGCGGAGCGGCTACATCAAGATCCGTCGCTACGAGCGGGTATGGGAGGGGTATGTGATCGGCCCCAAGAATGAGGTTCTGGGCCACGCGAGCAATAAGATCAATTTCGTCCTGGGCGCCACAGCGAACGGTCCTCACATCGATCCAAAGCTCATCCGACTCATCGCTTCCATCAGTGACAAGTTTGGCGGACGCGAGATCCGCATCGTGAGCGGGTACCGTACGAAGAGCTTCGTCGCTGCATCCAAACACAAGCAGGGGAAGGCTCTCGACTTCAGCATCCCGGGTATCCCCAACGAAGTACTCAGAGACTACCTTCGCACCATCGATGGCGTGGGGGTGGGCTATTATCCCAACTCCTCCTTTTTGCACCTCGACGTGCGCGGATACAATTCTTACTGGATCGATCACGCAGGACCGGGAGAGGCGCCGCGCACCAAGACTCCTCCCAAGAAAGGAAGCGAGAAATCCGGGAACGAATCTCCCCCGGAGGGCGACGACGACGGCAAGAAACGGGGCGACGACGAGGACGACTCCCACGAAGGATCGCACGGCGACGACGAAGAGTCCTAGAGCACGTTCCTTTAAAACCAGCCTAGGAGACGTGGCGGCAGATCGACTCCGCTCGAAACCGTGTGCTGCGTTTTCTCCTTGAGGACTCCCTGCTCGAAAACCAGGCGGTGCACGACGCGCCTGTCGGCATCTGCCGCAAAGCAGACGTCACACGCCTCCACACACAGAATGCTTTCGAGAGAAAAGGGCGTCGTGTCCGTCTCCAAAACGATCTGTGAAGTCTCCGCCTCAAAATCCATGAGCAGAACACGGTCGGGCCGACCGGCATCTGGGCCTTCGAGCGCTCCATAGGCCGCCACGAGTGCCCGCTCGTCATCGACAAAAGCAACCGAAGGAGCGAACGGCCCCACCTGCGCCTCCTCTGCCGTCACTCGTGCCACCTCAGTGAGCGAAAGGGAGCCGGCCGCCGCCGTCAGGTCATAAAGGACCAGTCCAGAATTTTCGGGGCCGGCGCCATCGGAATGCTGCACGAGTCCCGAGCAGGACATGAGCAGGCGACTTTCGTCAGGCGAGAGGGCCATCCCCCCGCAATTTTTCATGCCTTCCACGAGGAAGGTCTTAGAAAATGCCAGAGAATCCTTCTCTAGCACCGCGACGCGCGCTTCCTCCGCCGTCTGAAAATCCGCAGCGTGCCCGCTCAAGTGAACGAGGAGGAAGTCCCCCACGGACAGCATCCTGCCCGGCCTGGCTCGGGCTCCGTCCTCGACGGCGCTCGAAAAATCAATGCGACCTTTGATCTCGGGTGCTCCTGCATCCAAAACGAGCGCGTCGTCGCCGGCGTCAAAGGGCTCGTCACCGGGTGTCGGGTTCTTCTCCAGCCTGGTCACCAGCGCACGCTCGCTATCGAGGCGCACGTAGTCCTGCGGGTTGGCGTCGAATCCGGTGCGGACGGCGAGCTGAGCCCGTACTTCGGCAGTCTCGATGTCGGCAAACGTCAGGGCACCGACCGACATGCGATCGATGAGCACAATCTCCTCCTTCATGCGCTGACTGGGAAACACCACGTCTCCGGAGAGCGGTGCGTTGAGGCGTGTGTCCGCAGAGGCGGAGGACAAGAACGTAGCGCTCAGGGTTTCTCCGTCGAGACCGAGGAGTGAGACGTGGGTCGACATGTAGTCGGTCGAGAGGAGCGCTACGCCGCGCCCACAACTACGACCCCCTTTGCCGAATACCTCCCCCGCGTCGGTGCCTCGATCCACAGGTCCACAGGGCGCGCATCCCAGCAAGAAGACTCCAAGCGCGACCGAACCAAGACCGAGCGCCCTCACAGACAGCGCCCATGGATGATGGAAAGCGCATCAAAATCAAAGACAGCTTCGTCTCCCGCAAGATCGGTGATGCGCACTTGGAGCGCGGAAGAGAGTCCCACGTCGGCCAAATCAAAAGCATCGCCCCCCGCCTCTTCGGAAGAAAATGGATCGATCTCTGGACGATCTGGATGCGCAAGCACCGGTCTTTGGCCGGCGCACGTAGACTCACCGAAGGGGGCTTCCGGATCGCAGGGAAAATCCACCCAGGTGCTCCCGTCCTGGCTGACCGAAACTCGTCCCAGCTCCCGCAAAGGGTTTTCCTCGTCCCCGCCGATGAAGAACGGATTTTCGAAGATCAAAAAGTCCGGCCCTGGACCATCTTCGATCACACGCGGGCCCAAACCAAGGGTCAAGCTCCCGCCGTCACCGAGAGACACGACATGTAAACTGCCCGCCGCCAGGCCCCCGCCTCGAGGCGGTCCGAGAGCAATGTCCGGAAGATTCATGCGACCGAAGTCCTGTCCCTCACCAAAATCCGTCGCGATCACCTCGGTGGCAAACCCTCGAGGAGAATCCGGGCAAAGAGGCATGAAGTATTCTTCGTCAGTGCTCGCGCTCGCTCCCGCTCCACCCTCACCGAGACTACCCCCGCTTCCCGCCGCGTCATCGCCATCGTCGTCAGCACCGTCATCGTCGTCAGCACCGTCATCGTCGTCAGCACCGTCATGACCGTCAGCCTCGACACCCTCAGGGCCGCACCCGACGCCGGAAAGCGGCGCGAGCCAGCAGGACAAGAGGACACATGCGGCTTGAGATTTCATCGTGAGCGGGCGCTGAGTGTGCCAAACCTGCGCTCATACGCAATGGAGCGAGTGGACGAAAAGAGCGCCTCTCGGCTACTTATTGGCGAGGCGAGAATCCTCTACGCCTAGGTTCACGTTGAAGTCTTTGGCGATGTAAAACTGCGTCCACGCGTGAGACCAGTTCGCGAGAGGCGCAAGCGGCTTCTCAAAATTCGGTTTTTGTTGGCTGAGGCACGTCAGGGCAACAAAAGGATCGATGCGACGGGCGCGGCTCAGTTGACGTGACTTGGGTTCAAAACCGTAGGGCGTCATGCATTCGGAAGAAAGCGCCTCAGCGAAATATCCGGCGGCGGGTACGAGGGACTGATCGCTGCCCACGTGGCGCTCGTCCATCGCTGCGCGCTTGTTGTCCTGAATGATGAGTTCCAAATGCAGGTGAGGTTGAATGTCGGCGCCCTGAGCATTGCCCGACTTTCCGACGGCGCCCAGAGTCTGCGCTCCTGAAACATCGACCCACTGATTGTGAGGAAGTTCCGTGGTTTCGAGATGCGCATAAAAGAATGAAGCCCACGGACGCGCCTTTCCGGCTTTCATGAAGGCATCAGGCACGGGGCAAATCACATGCACCCAGCGTCCAAACGAACGACTCACTCCAGCCATGGCTTGACCGCTACAGGAAGCGTAGACCGGCGTGCCGATGGGCGCCAAAAGGTCGATGCCGTTGTGCTCTCCGTGAAAACGCGGCGCCCGAAAATGCCCCTGTCCACTTTTGTCCGCGCGCACCCCATGATCGACGGGCAGAACGTAAGACCAAGGGGCCTTCCGCGAAGGCGACCTGGATCCGTCGTCAGCGGACTTGGGCTTCGAGAGCGAAGGGGTGATGACGAGGCCCGGCCTCTGGTTCCCCGAGCCCTCGCCGGAAACGAGACTACACGCAACCGTCGCGCCCAAGATCAAGACCAAGGGTAAGAGTCGACTGACCAAACGACGAGTTCGGCCACGACCAAACGGGAGAAAATGCCGTTTCGCAGCGAAGGCGCTCTTGGCGCGGTAGCGGAGTAGGCGCGCCTGAGCAGGAACCGAAAGCTCGAGACGATGGATCCCGGCCCGGACCGTATGAATCACCCAGTCAGCGCCTTGGGCATGAACGCTCTCAAACAGGGCGCTCTGATACACATGCTGACCCTCGACTCTGGGAGCAGCGTGAAGTCTCGTGATCCGTTGGGCCAGATCCCTGGCCACCTCGGCGGGACCAAGCATTTGCGCTTGACGCTCGCGGAGTCGGAGACGCAAGTAGTGCGCGGCCGAGCCCAGGACCTTTACAGCGAGCTCGGTGCGCGCGTGCTGAAAGAGCTCGGTGCGCGCGTGCTGAAAGAACTCGGCGCGCGCGTGCTGAAACTGGTTCAAGTCCCCGAGGGCGTGTGCTGCCAGGGCCTTCGAAGTGACATGCATGGTCCTCGAAGTGACATGCACGCCTTATTCTGGAAAAGTTTTCTACGCCGCGCATAAGGAAGTGTTTGACTTGAGCTCCGGGCAGCGCTACCTGAAACTTCGCATGTTGGCTCACGCACTCAATCGCCTTACCTGGCTCAAGCGCTGCATGGCAGTGCTTGGCGTTGGGCTGGCGTGCGTGGGTTGAACTCGAAGTAGAAGCTCCTGACCCCGCCGCCCGAAAAAGGCGGGGTTCATGAAGTGCTTCACGAGCATCGCCTTCTTCGGAACTGAGAGAACCGTCCGGCCGGTTCGCGTCCCCGAAAAAGAGAGCGAAACGCTCATGTCCTACGAAATCAGTCCAACCCTCGCTCCCCCCGCGAGCCCGCCCATGTTTTCAAGCGGGTTTCTGCGTTTACTCGCCCTGCAAATGGCGTTTGGGGTGTCCTATTCCACCTTCCTGCTCCTGCCCAAGTTCCTCAAGACGGAGCTTGCTGCAAACGCCCAAGAAATCGGTTGGGTCAGTGGGACGGCGGTCGTCGCCTCTGCTTTGTTCGCACCTTTCGTCGGTCATCTCGCCGCTCGCTTTTCGAGAAAGCATCTTCTCACCGTCGCGGTTCTCCTCGAGTGCGTCTCGGCGATTTCCTTTACTTGGGTTGAAGCTATCGGCCCGCTTCTGTTTGCGCTTCGTGCGGTGCAAGGGCTCTCCTTTGTCATCGTCTTCAACTGCACGGCAACTCTCGCCGCTGATCACCTCGGCCCGCTGCACCTCGCTCGGGGGATCGGGTATCTGGGTGTGGCCATGTTGTGCACGAACTCCCTCGCGCCCTTGGTGATGGAGCCCCTAGCGGCTCATTCCGGTTGGGACTTCACCTTCCGGCTCTCGGCGCTGGGCGCGCTCGGCTCGGTGCTGCTCGTCTTCGCTCTCCCGAAGACCGGCAAAGCAAAGACAGAAACCGGCGCCGTGCGCGCACCTTCTAGCGAAAGCGCGCGGGGCCTTTTGCCCATTCACTACACCTCCTTTCTGATGGGGGCAGGCATGGGCAGTCTTTTTACGTTTGTGCAGCCTCACGCCCTGGCTTTGGGCGCGTCACGAGTGGGTGATTTTTTCCTCGGTTACGTCGTCGCGGCCATGTCCGTGCGCCTCTTCTTCGGCGGGCTCGCTGACAAGTACGGGGCGCTCAGAATTTCCGCTTCCGCCTTGGCCCTCTATGCGGTCGTCTGTTCGGGCGCCGCTTTCACCACACCAGAGCTTCTCTTCCCTCTAGGAGCAGGTCTCGGCATCAGCCATGGCTTTCTCTACCCGGCCCTTGCGTCCGCGGGGATTGCGCGGACGTCAACAAAGGAGCGCTCCGTCTTCATGGGCTGGTTTTCCGGAGCCTTCAATACGGGCTACGCACTTTCGGTCTTCGTTCTGGGACCTGTGGCGGATCGGTTCGGCTTCTTGCCGATCTTCCTTCTGACGGGCGCTCTGTTGGCGAGCGGTGTGGCTCCTCTCGTGAACCTCATGAACCGACAGACGGCTCAAACATGAAAAAAGGCTCCCCTTTTTCAAAGGGAGCCCTTTTTCGCGCGACCGCGCTCAAACCACATCAAAGGTCCGGACTTGCACGGCCTCGATACGCTCGTGCCCGGACTTGATGTCGCTCACCACCACGACCGGATCTCCGGGCAGCAGGCGGTTTCTGCGCTGAAGTTCACGCATGGCCCGGTGGACCGCTTCGTCGGGATCGGCCTCATTGAACTGAGTGAGGAGCGGAACCACAGATCTCACGCACCAAAGCTTACGCTGCACGCTCGGATCATCGGTAAACCCGTAGATGATCGCGGTGCGGGGTCTGAAGGAGGCCACCGCCTCTACGAGCCGACCCGTGTGGCTCGTAACAACAATGGCGTGTGAGCCGAGCGAATCCGCTAACTTACAAGCGGCCCGCCCGAGGTGTTCGCCCACTTCGTGGACTTCGCGCTCCAGGTGAAACCCGATGCTCTTTTCCTTCTCCATGCGGCGTGCGATACTGTCCATGACTTCCACACAGCGTACCGGGTGCGCGCCAGCACTCGTCTCGCCGCTGAGCATGATTGCATCCGCACCCTCGTACACGGCGTTGGCGACGTCACTCACCTCGGCTCGCGTGGGCGTTGGATTCACGATCATAGACTCGAGAAGGTGAGTGGCCACAATCACAGGCTTCCCCTTGAGCGCACAGGCACGCACCATCTCACGCTGACAGACGGGAAGGTCCCGGATTTCAATCTCCACGCCCAGATCTCCGCGCGCGACCATGATGCCGTCTGCTTCTTCAAGGATCTCGTCGAAGTGCTCCACGCCTTCGTGGTTCTCGATCTTCGCATAGATGCGCGTGGACTTGCCGGCCGCTTCAACGAGCTTTCGACACTCGCGAATGTCATCCGGACTCCGGACGAAGGAAAGTGCAATGAAATCGATGTCGTGCTCCAAACCGAACTTGATGTCCCGAGCGTCTTTCTCCGTGATGCTGGGAAGATTCACACGGATCCCGGGCAAGTTGACGTGACGACGAGAACCCAGCATGCCACCGTCTAGGACTTTGCACTTCATCCGGGGCGCGGTGATCTCGAGCACCTCCAGATTGATGATTCCGTTGTCCACGGTCACCTTGTCCCCGACTTTCAGGTCGGTAACGATGTCCTTGTAATTCACGAACACGCTGTGTTCCTCAGGGTTCTCTTCCGGACTCACCGTGAGCCAAATCTCGTCCCCTGGTTTCAAGTTAATCGGATGTTCGCGCTCACCGGTGCGAATTTCCGGACCCTGGGTGTCAAGGAGGATGGCGACCGGATGATTGAGATCTTTGTTGATGCTCTTGAGAGTCTGGATCATCTTCCCGTGCGACTCATGGTCGCCGTGGGACATGTTCAAGCGAGCGATGTTCATCCCCGCACCAGCCATCTGTCGCAGGACCTCGGGGCTAGAGCTGACGGGACCCAGAGTGCAGATGATCTTGGTGTGACGGAAATCGCGGCGAGTAGGCTGTGACATTGAGTTCCTTCGAAGGTTCAGGGACCGAACCCTTAGCACTGGGGACCGGGGCCGTGGAAGCCTCAGGGTCGACTGAGCGTCCGGGTCTTCTGCGAAACAACCTTTACAGAAAGACTTGCGGTCTTAAAAATGGCGTGGAAGCGCGTGCTTCGTGCGGAAACACACTGGTTGAACGACTTTTCGAGAGTCAAATCCCGGCCAAAACCTGCGGGTAGCGCGTGCCTCACCGCTCCGCCATAGTCCCGCCCCCCCGATGCCCGACGTCGAAAAAGAAGTCCAACGACGCCGCACCTTTGCGATCATCTCGCATCCGGATGCCGACAAAACCACCCTCACGGAGAAACTACTCCTCATGGGTGGAGCCATCCAAGCGGCCGGAGCCGTCAAGGCACGGGGGGACGCGCGACGCGCGCGCTCGGATTGGATGGCGGTCGAGCAGGAACGCGGAATTTCGGTCACCGCTTCGGCCATGACGTTCGAGTACGACGACCACATCTTCAATCTCGTGGACACCCCCGGGCACCAAGATTTCTCGGAAGACACCTACCGCACCCTCACGGCAGTGGACTCCGCCATCATGGTCATCGACGTCGCGAAGGGCATCGAAGCTCAAACACGCAAGCTCTTCGAGGTCTGCCGCTTGCGCGACATCCCCATCATCACCTTCATCAACAAGCTGGACCGTGAGGGCCGAGACCCTTTCGAGTTGATGGATGAAATCGAACAGAATCTCGCGCTCGATGTGACGCCGGCAAGCTGGCCCATCGGCATGGGGCGAGGTTTTCTCGGCTGCTACGACCTCAGAAAAGACCGCTTGCTTTTGATGGAGAGAAGCAAAGAACAGCTCGTCGATGCCGCCGAGGAATGCAAGGGTCTCGACGATCCGAAGCTCGATCGTCTTCTGCCCGAGCGCGAGCTTTCTGCCCTCAGGGAAGAAGCGACGATGGCGCGACAATTGTGTCCTGAGTTCAACCATCAGGCCTTCCTCGAAGGACACATGTCCCCGGTCTTCTTCGGAAGTGCCTTACAAACCTTCGGGATCGGAGAATTGATCCACGGGGTGCGGGACTACTGTCCTCCTCCTCGTCCGCAAAAGGCCCGGGAGAGAACGGTAAACGCCACGGAGAAAAAGGTGAGCGCCTTTGTCTTCAAGATCCAAGCCAACATGGACCCGAAACACAGAGACAGGATCGCTTTCATCCGGCTCTGTTCCGGCGAGTTCAAACGAGGGGCCAAGCTCCTCCATGTTGCGTCAGGGAGTACTCTCAATGTGCACAATCCGGTGCAGTTCATGGCGCAAGATCGGGGTCTGGCCGAAGAAGCGTATGCCGAGGATGTCTCCGGCATACGCT
>CAYMQT010000023.1:25934-39648 GCA_964392575.1 uncultured Polyangiaceae bacterium | reverse complement strand
CAGACCGCCCGAACTGCCCGGACGAACCGGACAGCGAGGTGAGCAGTGGCAACCCCATTGCTGGAAAACCCTGCTGGGACGTGAGTGAGTGTAACGGCATCGCAACGGAGCAGTTCCTGAATCAATGCAGCGACCACTGCCGTGAACCCTTCAACAACACGACACGCATCACCGGCTTCAACGGGACATTGCCACCGCTCTAAGAACAAAATCTCATGGTCATACCACACGGGGGGGCGCGCTGGCTGAAGCTAGGGCGCTTTCCGTGCTGGATATTTTCCATTCATCATTTGCTCACATATTTTATTCCTCTCTCAAATCATCACTATTTGCTTTTCAATCCCCTCTCAACGCTCTAACAACCCGACCTTCCCGTGACTTTATCTAGCTTACTTCGCCGTCCGTTTTTCCCGCTGCTCGCGCCTTTGAGTATCGGACTCCTCTGCTCTCCTGCCTTTGCGCAGGCGCCCGCCCCTGAGGAGGATGACGCAGATCTGGAGATCGAGGCGACGGAACAGCCGTCAGAAGCTGAACAGCCGTCAGAAGCTGAAACGTCTCAGTCTGACGAGGCCCCCTCAGAAGAGGCACAGTCATCCGTGTCTCAATCAGCCACGTCTCAGCCTGAAGAGGCTCCCGCAGATCAAGCAGAAGAGCCCCCCGTCGTCCCCGAACCTCAGAAGAAAGGGGACGAAAAGGCCGCAGATCCAGCTTCAACGTCAGGCTTACCGTCACACACGGCTCCTGCGGGAAAGGGGGCTCTCTCGGCTGAACTAGAAAGAGAAGGTTCGAACTACCGGCGGCCCCTCCGCCGTGGGCTCAACTGGTGGGGTTTTGTGCAGGTTCAGGTGCAGGGCAATCAACTCTCGGAAGATCAGCTCAGCCCTGACGGTGACTCTCTCAATCAGAACCAGTTTGGTGTCCGTCGCGCGCGGCTCCGCGTCGATCGCGGATGGGAGCATGCGTTTGCCACACTGGAGTTCGATTTGGGGACCTTGGGAGGCGCGAATTTTCGCATCAGGCGTGCGGAGGCGTCGGTGCTTTATCGAGGAAGCTCCGCGGATGACGAAACCCCGCTCCTGGTTTTGACCGGCGGCATCACGGACGTGCCTTTTGGGGCCGAGCTCGGTGAATCGCAGCGGGACCGCCTGTTTCTCGAGCAGAGCTTCGCCAGCCAAGCGTTGTTCCCTACGCCCGCGGACATCGGCTTCAAGTTGTGGGGCGCGTACCGCTTCGTCGATTACGCGCTTGCTCTGATCAACGGTCAACCCTTGACGGATCTGGGCTGGCTCGAAGACCCCAACGCTCCCAAGGACTTGGCCGGGCGCATCGGCACCCGGATGCTCCCCCGTGACGACTTGCGCCTGACGGGAGGCGTGTCGTTTTACAAGGGGCAGGGCTTCAGCCCGGGGACCTTGGCCACCAAGGATACGCTGAAGTGGTCTGACGACAATCAAAATGCCGTCGTGGATTCTGGAGAGATCTATGGCTCGACGGGTTCGAGCGCCATTCCTTCTCAGAACTACCCGAGATGGGCGACCGCCCTCGATTTGGGAGCGAGCCTGGTCACCGGGCTCGGGGTCACGCAGCTGGGCGGAGAGGCGTTTGTCGCGCAAAACCTCGATCGCAGCGTGCTGCCCATCGACCCGATCATTGCCGGAGCAAACTCAAACCAGTTTGGTGCTTCGTTCTTTGGGCTCCAACAACTCTCGAAATGGGTAGCTTTGGGCGTGCGCGGATCGTTCTACGACCCCAACAGCAACCTGTTCGAGCAACGCGCGGGAGTCTTCCATCTGCGCAACCAGACTTACTGGGAAATCTCGCCGACGGCGGCGGTGACGTTCGATCATGCTCGGCTCACCTTTGAGTACGACTTCTTGCTGGATCACCTCGGACGCGACGCAAGTGGCGTACCTACTGACTTGAAGAACAACAGCTGGGCTCTACGCGTGCAGGTGGATCTATGAACCGCAAGAAAGCATTGCTCGCTAGAGTGCTCTTGGTAAGCCTTTCCTCGGCCATCGGGTGCGGCGGCACCGAAGGACTTTCGGGCCTAGAAGAGCCGCTCCTCGCCCATGGCGCGCAGTTTGTCCGTGGAGAGCTCCCGGGTGACCCGCCGCTCACGCCAGGCTCGGGAGAAATCCCCAAGTCCCCTCGTGTCACGGGTGCAACAGCAAGCGTGGCGTACCTGCGAGAACGCCTCAGGGGCGTTTCGTTTTCCGGACAGGCTTCTGACGATGCGATGGCCGTGGGGCTCAGAATCGAAGACAGGGGCGAAGGCTATTGGCTCGTGCCCACTCTGTTCCCCGACGTGCAGTCCCCGGGTGAGCTGCTCTGGCGCTTCAATGTCGACTTGCAGGATTCGCTGCCCGCAGGGCAGCATCGCTTGCTCACGGTTGCCTTTGATGAAGACGGCAACCCTGGCACACAAGCTTCGACGACGATTTGCGTGAACTCTTTGGTCCCGGACAACGGCAACGCCTGCAACCCGGCTCGCGTGCCGCCGTTCTTGGTCATCAGCTTGGAGTGGGACACCCCGGTTGATTTGGACCTCAGGGTCGTACTGCCTGACGGTCAGGTGATTGACGCGGAGCATCCTGTTTCCGGTGAGCCGGACTCATCAGGAAAGATCGACCTCAATGCTCGGGGTGTTGGTAAACTTCAAACTGATTCCAACCATGACTGTGTGATCGACGGTCGACAGCGCGAAGACATCGTCTTTCGGGCGCGGCCTCGGCGAGGTCGCTATACGGTGTACGCAAGCCTGAACCGCGCATGCGAACAAGCCGGTGTGACCTACAAGTCCAGCTACCACGTCCGTACGCAGGACGGGGAGGATTACGGAGTGGATAGCCGTGATCTGGGAGCAGGCAGTCTCGTGCCTGAACAGGCCGGCCTGGGGCCGGGCACCTTCGTCGGAGAAGTGACGATCAACTGAGTTCAGTCTGAAAAGCGCGACGAGAGAATTTCTCGAAAAGAAGAAAAGGAAACTGAAAAATGCTCATCGAAAGACTCATGAAACTCGCTCTCCTTGGGAGCGAGTGGGTTCTGTATCTGCTGCTCGTCCTGTCGGTCGTTTCGATCGCGACGATGGTAGAGCGGTCTATTTATTTCTTTCGTCGCAGGGTCAGCGTTGACCAACTGCGCGGGCAAATCAGCAATTGCCTAGAGGATCGCCGCATCGAGGAGTTAGCGACCTCTCTCGAATCCCAGCGGTCCATCCAGGCTCGCGTCGTACGCGTGGCCTTGCACTGGTTGCCGGGCGGTGCAGAGGCTTTGTCGGATGCGGTGGAGTCGGAGCTCGCTCAGCTGCGTGCCGAGCTGGAACGTGGCTCGAACCTGCTCGGAACCTTGGGCAACAACGCCCCCTTCGTAGGTCTGTTCGGTACGGTGCTCGGCGTCATCATTGCGTTTGCGGCGCTGGGTGATTCAGGGGGCAATGCCGACGCGATGGGAGGAGTCATGGCGGGCATCGCCGAGGCTCTCGTAGCGACGGGCGTAGGCCTGTTCGTGGCGTTGCCTGCGGTGGTCGCCTACAACCTCATCCAGAAGAAAATCGGAGACATCGAAACCGACGCTCAAGCTCTCGTGCGACTCATCACGGCCTACGCCAAGGGCGACCCAGCGCTCGTCGAAAAGGCCAAAGCGCTCCGCGATGAGCGAGCCAGCGTGGCTCACTTGCCCGTGGGTGAAGCTCGCGAGGCTCATGGACGCGGGGTGACCGAAAGCCAGACGCGCTCCAAGGATAAATCACCGAAGCAGGAAAGGTCACGCTGATGGCTGCCGCATTACAGATGGGCGGGCGTGGGCGGCGCGGTGGCATCGTTGGCATCAACGTCACCCCGTTCGTCGACATCACGTTGGTGCTTTTGATCATCATGATGGTTTCTTCGACGTACATCGTCTCACAGACGTTGAAAGTAGAACTGCCGCGTTCTGCTAGCTCCGACGAAACGACCTCCAGAACCTATGTGGTCACCATTTCGAGCGAAGGAGCGCTCTCCTTCAACGATCAGCCGGTCACGCTCGAAGGGCTCACGAGCCAGTTGAAGCAGGCCAATGCGAAGAAGGAAGTACAGCTGGTGATCACTGCGGATCGGGCGGCGCAGCATGGCCGTGTTGTCGAGGTCATCGACAGCGCCAAACAGGCGAACGTCACCAAGTTCGCCATCAACGTGGAGCGCTCCTCCAAGAGGTAAAAATGGGCAAATGGGCGCTCATCGTAGGCAGCACTCTCGGGCATGTTGCTCTTTTAGTCTGGCTTGATCATATCGAGGCGAAGACTCAGAGCGAACTCACGTCCATCGAGATGTTCGAAGCCGTCCCCGAGGAGCCAGCCGAAGTGCCGCCACCGGCTGCTTTCGTGCCGGAGCCAGTGGTACAGCCCGTGGCACGCAAGGCGTCGGCTCCTGCGGCTGAAGAGGCCCGTCCCCCTGACCCCATGGCGGCTCCGTCGCTCGACGCATTGCCGGATTTCGGTCTCGAACTGGGAGGGGTGAGCGGCGGCTCCGGGGGTTTTGCCGTACGGCAAGGGACAGGGGCTCAGAATCGTCCCCAAGCGCTCGCCGCTCCCAAACAGCTCACTGCCTCAAACGATCCGCTCCCCCGGGCGGCCGATCCGTGCAAGGAAGGTGCAGCGAAACCCAAGCTCCTGAATCTCCCTCAACCGGCCTACACAGAGTCGGCGAGGACGGCAGGGATCGAGGGGAAGGTGCGAATTTCTATCACCGTTGATGCAGGCGGGCAGGTGACGGACGTCCAGGTCCTTCAGTCCTTGGGGCACGGTCTGGACGAGGCTGCGCTTGCGGCGGCGCGGGCTGCGCGCTTCGAAGCCGCACTTCGCTGCGGCAAACCTGCTTCGTCGACCTTTACCATTTCCATGCGCTTCTCGGCGAACTGAGCGGCGAACTCTTGTCTTACTTGTTCACATCTCTGACTCATGCGCCTCTCTTCCGTTCTTTTGCTGTTCAGTGTGCTCTTTCTGGCCCCGGTTTTCGTCTGGGCGCAGCCAGCAGCACCTGTAGCGCCCCGCCTCACCAAAGCTCCGGAGCTGATCGAATTCGTAGAGGCTCCGTACCCTGAAGAAGAAAAGGACAATCCCAGGGACGCTCAAGTTGTCCTGACGATCCTCATCGACGCTGAAGGTCTGGTCGGAGAAGTGCAAGTCGTCGAGAGCGCTGGCGAGCATTTTGATGCCGCGGCGACTGAGGCGGTCAAACGCTTTCGCTTCACGCCAGCGGAGATCGATGCCGTGCCTGCGCCGGTGAAGATCACCTACCGTTACAGCTTTCAAGAGCCAGCGCCACAGATCACCACAGGGACTCTCAAGGGCTTGGTCCGCGACAAGCAGAGCGGAAAGCCTTTTTCAGGGGTGAAGGTTCGGCTGGAAGGAGCCGGGGACGTCGAAACCGATGCCGAGGGGCGCTTTGAGTTCAAAGAAGTCCCAGAAGGGGTCACCACCGTCACACTAGAGTCTAGTGAGTTTACGCCGCTGAGCACGACGGAACAGATCCTGGCAGGCCAGGCCGTTGAGGCCATCTACGAAATTGAAGTGCCCGTCGAGGACTCAGAGGATGAGGCGACGGATGATTTCGAGATCGTCGTGCGCGCGCCGCCCAAACTGGAACGCAAGCTCGTGGGCACGACGGTGGAGGCGGACGACGCGCGACGACTCCCAGGCACCCAAGGGGATGTGCTCAAGGTGGTCGAAAGCTTGCCAGGCGTAGCGCGGAGCAGCGCTGGCAGCGGAGAAATCATTGTTTGGGGCGCAGCTCCGCAGGACACACGTACTTATATTGGAGCAGTACGTGTCCCCATGCTCTATCACTTTGGAGGGCTGCGTTCGCTCATTCATGGCGATCACGTAGCCGGGGTGGAGCTCATTCCGGGTGGCTACGGGGCGCCCTATGGACGAGGTCTGGGCGGTATTGTCCTGGTAGAGCGCAAGACACCCTCCAAAGACGCTCTCCACGGGAGCGTGCAAGCTGACTTGCTCGATGCATCGGTTGCTGTCTCTGCTCCTTTGTCCGAGAAGGTTTCGTTCAGTCTGGCCGGGCGCAAGAGCTACATCGCTGAGCTGGGATCGCTGCTCAGTGATCAGTCCTTTCAGGAGTATTTTACCCTGCCGAATTATTACGACGGTCAGGGTCGCGTGCGGTATTCGTTCTCGGACAATGAATCGATCGAAGCCGGCGCGATGATCTCCGGAGATTCTCGGACGCGCACACAGCCGAGCGACAACCCTACGCTGCGGTCCAGCGAGGAAAGCTCGCTCCACTTCATGCGCTTTGACCTTTTCTACGAGAAAAAGTCGAGCGACGGTTCCTCGGTCACCGTGGCTCCGTGGTACGGGCGCGACGCTGCGTCTAAAACCTCGCAATTCGCCGGAGTGACTCAAACGCAAGAAACCAAATCAAACCTCGTCGGTTTTCGCAGTGAATGGCAGGGCTACTTCGATGCGAATCTTGCCGGCCGAATCGGGCTAGATTTTGAACTCGTTCAAAGCAACTCAGAGCGTGCCGGCGCGCTGACGTCCCCGCCCCGTGAAGGCGACCCATATGTTTTCGGCCGCGTGCCTTCCGATCAGGTGAACTACGACTCATGGAGTTCCGTCATGTTCAGCGCCGCACCTTATGCGGAGCTCGACTGGTCCTTGTTCGAGCAGCGGGTGCACGTCATTCCGGGTTTACGCGTGGAGCCCTACGCTATCTCCGCCAACCGCCAACGTCCGGAGCAGCCGCTTTCACCGGATCTGGCTACGCTCGAAAGTTCCATCGGGTTCGAACCGCGCCTGACTGTCCGCTACGCGCCTTGGGAGAACTTCAGCGTTCAGGTCGGAGGAGGGCTGTATCGACAGCCGCCCCTGCCGGACGATCTGTCGTCGGTGTTTGGCAATCCGACGCTTTCGGTGGCTCGCGGTAGACATCTTCTGGCGGGCGTTCGCTATGCGCCGTGGGAGGTGCTGACGGTGGAAGTCACGGGCTTTTCCACTCAGAGTCAAGACATAGGGTCCAGAAACCCGAGCGCAAACCCAGCGGTGGCTCAAGCCTTGGTGCAAGAAGGGGAAGGACGATCCCTCGGCGCGCAATTCATGATCCGGAAAGAACGCGCGGGCAGCCCTTACCTCGGCTGGATCGCGTATACCATCATGAAAAGCGAGCGCCGCGACGCGGGAGAAGCAGAGTACCGCCTGTTTGACATGGATCAAACGCACGTACTGACGGCGGTAGCCTCTTATGAGATCGGCGCCGGTTTTGAGTTTGGTCTGCGCGCAAGGTACGCGACAGGTTTCCCTCGTACCCCCGTTGTAGGATCTTTCTACGACACGCGCCGGGGCCTCTATGAGCCTATTCTCGGTGAGCAAAACACGATCCGTATCCCCGCCTTTTTTCAGCTCGACGCACGCCTGTCCAAACTCTTCCATTTGCCCTCCTCCAAGCTTGAGATTTACCTCGACGTACAAAACGTCACTTATCAGCAGAACGCCGAAGAAATCGCGTATTCTCCGGATTATTCGGAGCAGCGCTATATCGTCGGTTTGCCCATCTTACCCGTGCTCGGAGCGCGCTGGGAGTTCTGAATATGACGACAAGACTTTTCTCACTCAGCAGCGCGTTGCTGGCATTTTCTCTCGGCGGACTTTCGCTGAGCGGACTTTTGATTGGGTGCGTGCCGCAGTTTGTTGATGACGTGAGTCAGGTAGAAGAATTTCGAGTGTTGGCAGTGCGGTCTGTTCCGGCAGAGGTCGCTCCTGGTGGTCCGGTCAGCCTCTCTGTGCTTTGGGCAACGAAAGCAGGTGAGACGGTCGAGGAGAGCGACGTGACTTGGGGCCTGTGCACAAAGCGCAAGGAGCTGACCGAGCTCGGCCCGGTTGCTCCAGAATGCCTCGATGAATTTGGCGATGAGGAGAGTGAGAACATCCATTACCTGGGTAATGGAGAAGGCGTCGACGCCATGATTGCGCGAGACGTGTGCCGCCAGTTCGGTCCGCTCGCTCCGGCAGCAGAGCCCGGCAGCACTGTGCCGGGCCGCCCTGCCGATCCCGATCTGACGGGGGGCTTTTACCAACCTGTCTTGGTGGGTCAGGACGAAGCAGCCGTGGGGAGCATTCGGCTCTTGTGCGGGCCGTCTGGTTTGTCAGTTGCGGAGCTGATCTCCTTCAATCGCGGCTATCGTCCAAACGAGCACCCTGCCTTTGCAAGCGTCACCCGGCAGAGTGATGGTTCCTCTCAGGAAATCGCAGCAGATGAAACCCTGGAACTCTCCGCGGGTGAAGAGCTCCGCTTGCGGGCAAACTGGGCGAGCTGCCCAGAAGCCCCCGAGTGCGGCGACGGTCTCTGCACCGCGGGGGAAAATAGCACCGACTGCGCGGCGGATTGCCAGACGGATCCCGTGGGCTGCACAGGCGCAGAGACTTACCTCTTGGCCGATGTCGAGACGCGCACCACTGTCACTCGGCGCGAGAAGCTGAGCCTGGCGTGGTTCACGACGGGGGGAGTGTTTGAGACCTCCGTCACGGACGACCTCGATGAGCAGGGCTACACGGAGAATGTATGGACCGCCCCAGACAGCGCGGCCACCCTACAGATTTGGCTCGTGCTCCGCGATGATCGCGGAGGCGTCGTTTGGCGCACGATCAACGTAGTGGTCGGCGGCTAGGGGGCGTCGTGGCACCTGTGAGGGGCCGAAATCAACACTTCCGATGGATCCTGCGCAGGAGTCCCTTGGCATGTTAAGTGCTATGCGTGAGCGACCTCGTCGACTGGGCGGCCCCTGAGCGCAATAAAGAACCTATCTTGGATGTGCTCCGACGTATGCTTCCCGATCACGGGATCGTTCTCGAAATCGCTTCAGCCACGGGACAACATATTGCTCATTTTGCCGCAGCACTTCCGAACCTCGCCTGGCAACCGAGCGACGTAACCGAAGAGCACCTCCGAAACCTCAACGCGCGCCGGGAGTACGTCGGTCTTTCGAACATGCTTGCGCCCATTCTCCTCGACGTAACAGAGCTACCGTGGCCTCTTGGACCCGTAGAGGCCATCTACAACGCCAACATGATCCATATCAGCCCTTGGTCAGCGACTCTCGGGCTGTTCGAAGGAGCAAGCGAAATTTTACGAGCAGGTGCGCCGCTCATCACGTACGGGCCCTATACCTTCGATGGCCACCACGTCTCTGAGTCCAACATCGCTTTTGATGAGTCTCTTCGTTCACGGAACCCCGAGTGGGGCGTGCGGGATGTGGGTGAGGTCGAGAAGATCGCTAAAGAGCGAGGATTTTTCCTTGAAGAACGTGTCCAGATGCCCGCGAACAATTTCACGCTCGTATGGCGCAAAGGGAATCCTTGAGACCTGACCCAGCAACCGGATCATTTTATCTGAGATCGATCCTGCTGTTCGGATTGGGAACGTCTCTGAATGACGCCGTGGCGGCACTTCGACGCTTTTGCAGGCGTCCGACCGCCCGTTGATTTCAGCGGGCCCACAAAGCACCTAGCTCGATCTCGATGGCGTCGAACGGTTCGGCACGGACTCGTGCGTCGGCTTCCCAGGCGGTCACGAGCACGTACCCAGGCCCTTCGCGGCGAAACACTTCGAGCGTGCGCGCCAGGGGATCCACGAGCCACACGTGGGTCACCTGCTCGCGCGCGTAGATTGGCATTTTGCGCACGCGATCGACCGCCACCGTGGAGGGGGAGAGCACTTCGCACACCCAGTCGGGCGCCAGCTCGAAGGCGGCCACCTCGGGAATCGTCGGCATGCGCTCACGACGCCAGCCCGCGAAATCGGAAACGAGTACGTCCGACTCCAGGTGTAACTCGGGCTCAAAAAGGATGACCCAGCCGCCGGGCCCTCCCCGTCCACGCTGGAACGGCCCCATCACCTCGCCGCCGAGTACCGAACTCGCCACCGCATGGGGAGAGGCCGGGCGAGGCTGCGTGAAAAGCTCACCATCGAGGATCTGCGCTATGTGATGCTCCGGAACGGCGAGGAGATCCTCGTAAGTCGCCCGGCGCTTTGCCAGCTCAACCATACCCGAAGGATAGCAGGGCAGGAGGCCGGCGTCACTTTGCGCCTCACGCGAATCTTCGCTGCGGAACAATCAACAATCCGACGAAATAGACGGGAGACGGAATGGACATTTTGCGCGTTTTGATGGGGGCTGGAAGGTGGTAGGACGTGGGTGTCGTTGATGGGTGCGCGGGGCCAGGAAGACCCTCGCCTCCAAAGTGACTCTCACCCTCTGAAAGGAGCCATTCCATCATGCGTAGGCTATCCGCCCTCCTCGTGTCCTTGTTCTTGGTCATCGGTTGCGGCGGCGACCCAGACGACATGGACTCCGACGGCACGGGCGGAGGAGGTGGTAGCGGTGGTAACGGCGCCAGCGTCGAGGACTGCGAAGAGGTGTTTGAAGGAGACGTGGTGATCGAGGAAGAGTCCGATCTGGCGCAGCTTTCAGGCATCTGCGCCATCACGGGCGATCTCATCATCACGAAGACGACTCTTTCGAGCATTCAGCTGACCCTTCTGGAGCAGGTAGCGGGACAAATCGAGATCGATGACAACACCGAACTCGAAGAGATCGAGCTTCCCCAGCTGGTGACGGTGGGAGGCATCGGAGTGCGCCGCAACGAGCAGCTAGCGAGCCTGCTTCTGCCAAAGCTGTTGGAGTCGGAAGGAGAGTTGGCACTGGACGAGGACCCGGTGCTGGAAGAGATCGACCTTCCGCTACTAGGCCGAGTGGGTGGTCTGGGAGTCCGTCGCAACGCGAAACTGGAAATCCTGCTGTTACCTCAGCTATCCGAGTCCGAGGGAGCTGTAGGAGGTAGATCTGCCTTCTCTGGAGACGGTGGGAGGAGATCTCGTCATCACGGGCAACGAAGTGCTGGCATCCCTGAGCCTGCCACAGTTGGTGATGGTGGGAGGCAGTATCGACTTCGGAAATAACCCCCTTTTGACGGACTGCACGGGCAGTCTGGTGGTCGAGGCCTGTGGCACCGAGCCCGAGGAATGCGAGCCCGAAAACACCATCACTCAAACCGTATACATTTCTTCGGAAGCCGATCTGCAGCAGCTCGTAGGCATTTGCCGCATTACGGGTAGTCTCGTCATCGAGAGTCAGGATCCGCAAGCGTCTCTTTCGAGCCTGAGCCTGCCAGATCTGAGATCCCTGGGTGAATCACTTCATATTAGTTTTCGCTCTCTGACGAGCCTGGATCTGTCTTCTTTGGAGTCGGCGGGGAGCATTTCCATTCAAGGCAATTATTCTTTTCCTAACAGTGGCCTTCTGAGTGTGGATCTCTCCTTCCTGAAGTCGACGGGAAGCATTTCCATTCAAAACAATTCTTCTACTAATTCTCCTAATAGTGGCCTTGGAAGTGTGGATCTCTCCTCCCTGGAGTCGGCGGGAAGCATTTCCATTGAAAACAATCTTTATTTGACCAGTCTGGATCTCTCCTCCCTGGAGTCAGCAGCGGGAAACGTGAATGTCTCCAACACCGCCCTGACGAGCCTGAGCTTTCCCGAGCTGACTTCGCTGAATTCCCTTTCCATTAGTAGCAACTCAGTCCTCGCGTTCCTGAGTCTGCCTCTTTTGGAGTCAGTGCCCGGCACCATCAATATTTCGGGCAACGCTGCGCTTGTAAGTTGCGAGGGTGACGCCATTCTGGAAGTAGGCGACTGTTCTGCTGCCGGAGGAGAAATTGACCCCGAGATCTGTGGCACCACCAGCTTCGTCTTCGAAGGTGACTACATCATCACGACAGAAACCGACATCGAGAACCTTGCGGGTGTCTGCGGCATCACGGGTAATCTCAGCATTGAGCAAACGTCTCTTTCAAGCATGAGCTTCCCCTATCTGAAGGCAGTGGCCGGTACTCTTCAGGTTACCGAAAATTCAGACCTCACGGATTTAAACTTGTCCGAGCTCATCGTAGCGGGTGAGCTTGTCATCGGCTCAAACGCCATCCTGGAATCTGTGAACCTGGCTGCTCTGGTCTCTGTGGGAGGGCAAGTGGCTATTGGCTACACCAATCTCGTAACGTTGAGCCTGCCTTCTCTTACTTCGGTGGGCAGTCACCTCATCGTTCTAGACAATGCCGTTCTGACGACATTGAGCATCCCTTCCCTTTCCGCGGTCGGCGGTTTGACCTTAATCAATAACAACCTGGTTCTGACCAGCTGCGAGGGGGATGCCATTGAAGGAGTCGGCAACTGCCCTTAACAACCCAACCCTGGTTCGATTTTCTCACTCACGGGGTCCTCGCGCAACGCAACCCGTAGCCGGAGGAGCGCGTGCCGGGTGCGCTGAAGGAGCGGAACGATGAACTGAGAGCACTGGTGCTCCTACCGACGCGAGTGCTGAGGCTACCGCCCCGAAACACACGGCCAGAGGCGGCTGTTGTGCTAGCGCAATTATTGCATGGGGTTTGGTAGGGGGACACATACCAATCCAAAGTCCATTCCCACACATTCCCGGCCAGGTCGCTTTGCCCATATCTGCCGTTGCCCTTCGGCGACAAGGAGCCCACGTTGCTCGTCGAGCCCGTCCCGGGTTGCACACAATAGTCAGCGCCTGTGCCGTCGCGGTAGTTCGCATACGTGCAGTCGATGAGCGTCGAATTCGCCGGGCTCGACCAGGGATAGTACCGCTGCTGCGTCCCTCCCGCCGCCGCGTAGTTCCACTCCGCTTCGCTCGGCAGAAACCCCCCGTCCCAAATGCAGAAGGCCTGGCTCTGGTACCAGTTCACGCAGTTGATGGGGCGGTTCTCGTTTCCGGCCGCGCTCGCCGTCCAGGTCTGCCAGGTTGCACTGCAGGCCAGCGACGTGTCCCAACTCGCTTTGGCAGCGTGCATACGGTAGGTGGTGTCGTCGCCGTTCCAGGTCGTGTTCCAGCCGGGCTCGTAGCCCCCTCCGGTGCCGCTGTTCACAAGGCCATTGCCGCTGTTCAAGTGGCTGTGCTTGCCAGAGCCCGCCGCCGGGCGCCAGCCCCCCACTACAGCATCCACGAACTTCCGAAACCGCCCCACCGTCACCTCGTACTTATCCAGGCGAAAGTTCGCCACCGTCGCGGGATAGGAGGTTGAGGTGCTCACGCTGTCGTAGCCCCGGTAGAAGTTGCTCGTCCCAGTCACTGGCAAGCTCGTGCAGCAGGACTCGCCGTTGCACTGCGAAAGTTCCTGGCAACTCGGGGGAGTGGCCGTGCATCCTCCTTGATAGCAGAATGGCGTCGTGGCCCCGCAGGCCGTGGTCGAGCCGTATTGTCCGTTTGCGTTGCAGGTCTGCACCCCGTTGCCGGAGCACTGCGTTTGCATGGGCGCGCACACTCCCTGACAGCTGGCGCTCCCTGCTGATTCCACGCAGGTCTGGTTCTCGCAGGTCCCCTCCACTGTCGAACTCAGCCCATTTTCCGCGCACGCTCTCACCTGCTGTCCCTGGCAGAAGCCCTCTCCGGGCGCGCAAACATGTGCCTTGCATTCGCCTGCGTCGCAGGTGGCGTTCGAGCCACAGGTCGTTCCTCCTGCCACGTAGCCCGTTCCCTCCGCGTTGCACCACCTGGCATTGTTGCCATCGCAGGCTGGCTGGTCGGGCTCGCAAACTCCATCCTGACACGAAGCGCTCGCCCCGTCGCAGTACTGGCCCGCACCACAGCTCTCCACCTCCTCGGAACTCAGCCCGTCCGCCGCGCAGGCATGCACCGCCTCTCCCAAGCAGAA
>CAYMQT010000023.1:0-25924 GCA_964392575.1 uncultured Polyangiaceae bacterium | reverse complement strand
TCGGGCTCGCACTCCCAAGGGTAGCACTCTCCGTCCTGACAGCTCTCTTCCTCGTCGCAGTCGCAGTTCTCTCCGTTGCCTCCTCCGCTACCACTTACATCAGAGCCTCCGCTGCCATCGGTTCCTCCGCTGCCATTCGGACCATCTTCAGCCGTAGCGTCGACGCACAGCCCAGAGAGACAGTTCAAACTTTCGTCACAGGTCTCATTCGCGTAGCAAGAGCAGCCTTCCTCGCCGCTGGGACAGTTCGCCCCGCTGTCACTGTCTTTCGTACCGCAGGCAGCGGTCAGTAAAACGCACCAGCCCGCGCTCAGCAGCATCACACCCCATGTCCTGATACTCTTGCGTTCCATCTCGCCTTTACCTCTCCGCCCCTCTGCACTTCAAAAAAGCGCTGCACCTCATTCGGCGGAGGACCCTACCAGTGCCCACCCGGGATCGAAACCCACCTGCCAGTGCCCACGCAACAACCCAACCCGCGCAACAACCCAACCCGGGTTCGATTTTTCTAGCGACGCAACAACCCAACCCGGGTTCGATTTTTCGATTTTTCTAGCGAAGAAATGACGCAACAAAATCGTTCGATTGCCGAAGAAAGTCATTTTTGAGGCTCGGGAAATCAATCTGGATTAGTGCGGTTGAAAGCCAACCCGGGTCGGTTTGCTCAGCTTCAACTCCTGTCGCGATCTCGAACAACTCGAACACTGGTTGGATCGGACACTGACGGCTTCCTCGGCAGAGGAACTGTTTGGCTGAGTGACAAAAGCCACTCTAGGCAATAGAGTCTCGCCCTGGAGGAAAAGTATGTCACAAGTTCAAGCCATTCCATCGGAATACGGAAGTCTCACACCCTACGTCGTTACACCGCGCTGCGCGGAGGCGATCGAGTTTTACAAACAGGTCTTCGGCGCGACCGAACGCATGAGCATGCCGATGCCGGATGGAACCATCGGGCATGCGGAGCTTCAGCTCGGCGATTCGATCCTGATGCTCGCTTCGGGTGGTGAACAATGGCCCGCCACCTCGTCACTCACCTGTATGTACGTCGAGGACTGCGATGCCGTCTTTCAGCGAGCCGTGGACGCGGGCGCGACGGTGCTCGAACCGCTCTCCGACAAATTCTACGGCGACCGCGCCGGCTCGGTGCTCGATCCTTTCGGGCAGCGCTGGAGCATCATGACGCACAAAGAAGACGTCTCGCCCGAAGAGATGCAAAAGCGCATGGAAGCGATGGGCGGCTGAGCCGAGCAAACCCGACCTTATAGGGATACACCTTCAGCCGCAGATCCAGTCCTCGACATTTATCATTTATAAATGATTTCCAAACAAAACGGAGAAGGCAGAGAGAGGCGGCAGAGAGGAGAGAGACGGCAGAGAGGAGAGAGACGGCAGAGAGGAGAGAGACGGCCCTGGTGATCAATCTGCCGATTTCCGGGAATGGGGTATTGATGCGCACGACTCATTTTATCGGAATCACACTGCTTTTCCTGCCCCTGGGTTGCGTTGCCGAGAGTGCAGAGGACTCCTCTCAGGATGCGGGGGACGGAGATTTTTCCACAGGCGGGGGGACTGGGAACAGCACCGGAAGCGGAGATACTGGTGGGTGGACGAGCACTGGCGGATCGAGCGCGGGGGGCGCGGGGATCACCGGGGGCACTTATGGCGGCGACACCGGAGGCACTTATGGCGGCGACACCGGGGGCGGAACGAGCACTGGCGGGAACGTCGCGACCGCCTGTACGGATCCTGAAGCAGAAGTTTGCAACAGCTACCAGGTGGGAAACCACTGCGGACTGACCTTTGAGATCTGGACGGATAGTGCGTCGGCCTGCATGACGAATACAAAAACCGGTTTCCTCGCGACGTGGGACTCAGGCGACGGCAACTACCTCGCACGCAAGGGCGTGCGGCCCGGTTCGGCGGATCCCATCGTGACCTACAGCGCTGACTACAAACCGAACGGGAATTCCTACCTTGGCGTCTACGGATGGACGACCGATCCGCTCATTGAATACTACATCATCGACAGTTGGGGCGACTGGCGGCCCCCAGGAACCGATAAGATCGGTTCGGTGAACGCCGATGGCGGGACTTACGAAATCTACCGCAGCGAGCGCGTCAATCAGCCCTCGATCCTAGGCAATACCACGTTCTGGCAGTATTGGAGTGTTCGCACCGAGAAGCGCACGAGCGGTACGATCACTGTCCGACCTCACTTCGAAGCTTGGGCGGCCTTCGGCTTGACCCTAGGAGATTTCTACGAGGTTTCGATGCTGGTCGAAGGCTACCACAGCTCAGGAACCGGGGATGTGACGGTGACGTTTCAGTAGAGGCCACCAAAGCGGTAGTTGAGACCGCAGACGACTTGTGTCCTTCCGATGAAGCCGACCTCTGCCCGTAGGAAGAGATTGTCCGTGAAACCTACTTCAGTGCCGAGGGTCATGTTCCAGCGGTTCTGGAGCTGCTTCTTCAGGCGGTAATGAATGACGACGTCGCGATCCGTATCGATCTCATCAACGACGCGATTGACGAGGGCTTGCTGGACGGGGCTCAGACCGTTGTACCAATCGAGAATCTTCTGAGCGAAGGCGTCGCCGGGTTCGTCGACCGCGTCCTTTAAGGAAATAGAACCCTCGGTTTTTGAGCCGACAGCTTGCCGCATAGCACCCGTCCAAACAGCCAGGCGGATCGGGCCAACCTTGCCGAAATTGCGACCGACGCGCGGGGTCAGGAGAAAGGTGGAGACCGGAGTGCTTAGGTTGCGCATTTTGCTCCAGGCCCAGTTCATGTCCAGCGTCCCGAAGAACCCGTGAAAGCCGAAAGCAGCGGTTGCTCCGAACCCGCCACCTCCACCGTCTTGAACACCCTGTGCTTCAAACTGAAAGGGCGCCTCAATCTCGACCGAGGTCGTGGACGACGGCAAATAATTCCCGAGAGCGTAGATGTTGAGAAAAGGCAGAACCCAGAGATCAAGTCTGAGGTTCGTCGCATGCACCCGGGAACGAATGTCCCCAAACTCGATCAGATCAGTGATGTCGACATAATCGCTCTCGTTTGCCGCGATGGAGATCTCCGGGATGCTAATCGCTTGATTCGCGTAGACGTAGTTGAGCCCTACACCCCATGGTAGCGGAAAGACGATGCCCTTGTCCGCCAGAGCCTTACCGAAGAGAGGGAAGACATGATCCCATTCGTAGGGGGCGTTGCCTGCGTCCGGCGTGTACTGAGCTAGGGATCTTCTTGGATGAAGGAAAATGAGCGTTACCAGAGCAAATGCCAAGGCGAGCCGAGTCGTCTTGTAGCGCAGTTGCTGGGTGACGAAGCTGGTCATGCAGAACCTATCCCACAGACTGACGGGGCTTGTCATCTTGGCTGCTAAACAACAATCCGACCCGCGACGGAGGAACCCGGGTCGGATTCTCCCAGAACTTCACCAGCTGTAAGGCGGCGGCGTAGTCACCTCAGCGATGCTCATGCTGCCGGTTCCATTGTCGACGAAGCCCGTGTACGAACCGCTCGACTTGTTGGAGTAGCATTCGAGATCGCCCACGAGCTGGGCCGTGCCGCTGGCGCTGTTGGCCCCGAACCAGCCGACGGGGAGGAAGGTCGAGCGCACCACGGCGCTCCCCGTCACGTTGAAGTTGTTCAAAACGGTGAGGCCGCCCACGACGGCGCTGTCGCTCACCGTCCCACTGCGGATGATGGCGTGGTCCTCGATGCGCGCATTCCCGCTGACCGTCCCCCCCAGCACTCGGGCATAGGGTCCCACGTAGGCGGAGCTTGCGACAGTGCCACCGGCTACGCAGCCCCCGCCGTTGGAATGAGGGGAGCCCTGAGCACAGGTGCGCGTGCCGCCTTGAAAACCCTCGGGCCAAGCGCCTGCCAGCTGAACCATCCACGGATAACGATACAGGTTCGGATAGTTGTGATCATTCCAGTTGATTTGGATTTGCACGGTGGGAGCGGCCAGCACCACGAGCCAAATGCGCTCTCCCGGATTCACGCAGAAGGTGGCGCTCGACTCAGTTCCAGAGCCCACGTGCACGTCGCCGTAGCGCGCCGTCGAAAGACCGCTGTTCGTTGCCACTAAACCGTAACGCCATCCCGAGTTCGCACCCGACTGCGCAACACCTTTGAACGTGACGGTGATTTCGTCTGCTCCCTCTTCCGGGAAAAGCTCCACGACGTTGTAGCCCCAGCGTTGAGGCGCCCAGTAGTAGTTGGTGACGAAGCGACGATTGGTTTGCCACGCGCTGTCGAGGGACTCGAGTCGTGTCTTGCGCTGCAAACGTTGGCCCTGATTGCCCGTCGAATCTATGTCGCCGTAGCTGCTCTTGAAGGTGCTTTGCTTGTTCCCTCCGGCCGTGGGCGGGGGATTTTGGTAATCCCAGGTGATGTTGTGCATCGCCCATTCGCCGAAAAAGTCGTTCATGGCCGCAACGTCCCAACCCATGTGAGTCATGATTTTGCTGAAGGGATCGTTCGCGGATCCTTCCGTCCAGATTTCGTTGACGGCTTCGTAGCAATACTTATCCTTCAAGAACTCGGCGAACTGCCAGTTGCAGTAGCGGTTGCGCAAGTTCCCGAGGTGCAAGTGGGTGGCGTTCACGAAAAGCTCGGAGCAATGCGCATTGCTCGGATTGACCTGGTGGGCCGACCAGTTGGCATGGCTCTCGTACCACCAACCGCAGTAGTTATTGCCGCCGCCGCACGACATCCCACCCGAAATCGACTGCACACCGTGCATGAACTCGTGGGCGAGACCCCACGGATCGTTGAGTGCTCCGGGGCCGACCCACATGCCCATCTTGGGGCCACCACTATTCCACGAGCCCCCCTGCAGGCCTACATCGTCACGGATGTGGATGACGTTCTTGTACTTGTTCGCCGAGTTGCAATAGGGCTCCTTCATGTACATCGGGTTGCCGAAGTAGGTGCCCCAGATCTCGTTTTCCATGAACGCTAAGGCATCGTTCACCGTGTTCGTCGCCAGACTGATGTGGCTCATCCGATAGATGACGAAGTGCGCAGATTCGGCCTGGAAGACGAGGCTACTGTTGGACGGCTCTGGCCCAGGATTGGTCCAGGTTCCCGCTGTGCAACTATAAGGTGTGGTGCGGCAGCTCGTGGCCCATTCGGTGCTCGTCGAGCCCTCTTCACAACTACCTGTCGGCGGACTGCCGCCTGTGCCACTGCCGCCTGTGCCCGAGCCATCTCCTCCCGAGCCACTGCCGCCCGAGCCACTGCCGCCCGTTCCCGCCGTTGGCTCACACACGCCGCTCACACACGCGCCTGCGCCACAGCTGTTTCCGCAAGTGCCACAATGAGCCGGATCGCTGAGCGTGTCCGTGCAGGTGCCATTGCACGACGTCTGTCCTCCCGGACAAGAACAAGCGCCAGCTGTGCAAGACTGACCAGCAGCACACGAGATCCCACACATGCCGCAGTTGGCAGTATCCGTCTGCGTATCGACACAGCTGTTTCCGCATTGTGTTTCACTAGCGGCGCAGCTGTCCGTGCACCCCCCCTGGGAGCAGACGAGCGCTCCCTCGCACACGATGCCGCACCCCCCGCAGTTGTTTCCGTCGGAAAGAGGATTGGAGCACCCAAGCGCGCATGCATTCAACCCGTCGAAGCAAGCGCACACCCCCGCGGTGCACTGAGCACCCGTGGTGCACGCTACTCCGCAGCCGCCACAGTGATTGACATTCTCCCCAAGAGAAACGCAGGTGCCGTTGCACTGGTCGAAACCCGGAGCGCATGTGCCGTCACCATCGCCGGCACCCTCTGAATTCGGCCCCAGGGATTCTCCACAGGCAGAAAAAAGCAGCGTCAGAAGAATAACTAGGGCAAAGACGAATCGTCTCATGGTCAAGGGCACCTCTAAAGGGGAACAAGGCCTCGCGCAGGGTCCGCTCAGCCATGGTTCCAGTCGTCCGCCCAGGTCGAAACCATCTAGATTTTTGAGGACGTCGCGCGTTCACGATTCAGGGACGCAGGTGCCCAGATCTAGCGTCGGGAGAGTTCCCTTTGGGGATGCGTGCCCGCAGGTAGTAGCGCCCAGGGCCGTATTTCGATGTGCTGGGGGCGAAATCGAATCATCGACGCAAGCCCGCAGCCTGCCGCAGAGATGCCCAAGATCCGGCTGTGTTCGTCGAGCCCGAGGTACCGACCGTCGACCTCCGCATCTTCGAACAGGATGTTGTACACGAACAGATTGCGAAAAGCGGCCTCGAAGGTGACGTTGAGCATGCGTCGCTCGGTAGCAGCGTCACGCGGAAGGCGGGTAACGGGGGCGAGACGTTGGCGTTAATTCTACGTCGTCAAAAGGTCACGCTTCAGAAAAGCACGGTATTTTTACCTTACTTAAAACCTTGCGACCTTCTAGCTTCTCTCTGCTACGCGAAAATGCTTCGCTCAATAAAATCATGTTGGTTGAATGGACTCTCACCTGGCTCGTCCGTCAGGGCGTACCGAATCAGCTCGCCGAAATCCTTGCGATCGCTCTGAGTTTTATCGCATTGGTCAGCTGTGCTTGGCTGCTCAACTTCATCACCAAGCACATCATCCTGCGTGTCGTTGTTTCTATCGTTCGGCGCACTCAGGTCGAATGGGACGATATCTTTCTCAAGACGGGAGTCTTCACGCGACTCTCGCACGTCGCGCCGGTTCTTGCCGTCACGCTGCTTGGTTCAGAATTCTTCATCCGTCAGGAAAAGTGGGCCACTCGCCTGGAAACAGGCGTCAACATCTACCTCGCCATCATTGTGGTCATGGTGCTGCATGCACTCCTCGATGCGGTCGTAGAGTTCTTCGAAAAGAAAGAATCCACCAGAGGACTCCCACTGAAGGGGTTTACTCAAAGCGCGAAACTCATCATCATTTTGATGAGTGGTATTTTCATCCTCAGTCTCCTGCTCAGTCGCTCACCGCTCTACTTCCTGTCCGGTCTAGGAGCGCTCACTGCTGTGCTCCTTTTGGTGTTCAAGGACGCGCTGCTTGGACTTGTGGCTGGAGTTCAGATCTCGGTCAACCGGATGATCCAAATCGGGGATTGGATCGAAATGCCGAAGTATGGTGCGGATGGAGATGTCATCGACGTTGGTTTGACCACAGTCAAAGTGCAGAATTGGGACAAAACCGTCACCACTGTCCCTACGTATGCTCTGATTTCTGACCCGGTGAAAAACTGGCGACAGATGCAAGAATCGGGAGGGCGCCGCATCAAGCGCAGCATCATTCTCGACATGCAAACCTTCTGCTTCTTGGATGATCATTTGCTGCGCAAGATGTTGGCGTTCGGCAAACTCCACGACTATCTAGAGAAAAAAATTCCAGAACTCGAAGAGTGGAACCGTTCTCAAAACGAAGATCTCAGCGTTCCGGTCAATGGACGACGCCTCACCAACATCGGATGCTTTCGCGCTTACGTGACTGAGTATCTCAAAGCCCATCCTCAAATTCGCAAGGACATGACCTTCCTTGTACGTCAGCTTCAGCCTACAGAAACTGGACTTCCCCTGGAGATCTACGTGTTCTCAGCCGACACACGCTGGGCTAAGTATGAAGAGATCCAGGCTGATATCTTCGATCACCTGCTCACCGTAGTTCCAGAGTTCGCGCTCCGCGTGTACCAATCTCCCAGCAGCGCTGATTTACAAAGCTGGAGTGTACGCCCTGTTACGACCTAGAGCGCAGAAAGCCCCGATGCGGCGGTCGTCGTCGTCAGCGTAGCATAGGTGGACCGCCTCGGCCAACGCGTAATGCCGCGACGACCACCTACAATACCGCCCACAATGCTGCCTACAATGCTGCCTACAGTGCCGAGATGACAAGCTCCTGCGGCCTAATCGTTCGGATGAGCTGGGCATTGCCCTCGATCAGGAGTACATGAATTCGTTCACTCCGGTCGCTGGTCAAAAATGACCATCTCAACCGGGGTGAAAATCAAATTTTACGAAAAGAAGATAATGGCTGAAGGTACGATTAAGCGTCTCACGGACAAGGGTTTTGGATTCATCGATGCAGGTGGTGGAAAGGATATGTTCTTCCACATGTCATCGGTCGAAGGGACCCATTTCAACGAGCTCCACGAGGGACAGCAAGTCTCTTACGAGGTAGGCCAAGGTCCGAAGGGACCCTGCGCCGAACAGGTTCGCCCACTCTAGTCCGCGCTAAAAAGTCGACTCGCGCTCCCTGAGTGTTCAATCTTTTTTGAACCCGGGAGCGCGGTCAGACGCGCCTAGAGGCCCCGGGAGCACGCGGTCAGACGACTCGGGAGGCCGGTCAGACGCACCTAGGACTGAATCGTCTGGCTTCTGCTATCAACCAGAGCGACCGGTGAGCGGTCACTCTGAAGAATAGGCACAAGATGAAATTCCTTGAACAGCGTCTAGGGAGCAGACACGCAACCCTTCGCCTTGCAGCACTCCTTCTGGTCATCACCATGAGCATTGTGACGAGCAAGATTGCGGAGGATCACTTCGTCGAAAGCCTCAGAGAAAATTGCAGCTCACTCTTCTCTGATCGCTTGATTCCCGCCACGACCCTCTTCCACCTCAGCGATGCGATTCATCAGAAGAGAGACGTCCTCATTGAACTCTTGCGGGAGGAGTCAGGCGCCGCTTCCAAGGCCCGCCTCTACCGCCTCGGTCAGCATGACGCGACCATCGAACACCACATCGCCGCTATCGAGAAGACCTTCTTGGTGGATGACGAGTCGCGCCTGCTCCGCAAGCTGCGCGCCTCCCTCAAGAGTTACGCTCTGATCGAGAGCAGGCTCCTTGCTCGACACGAAAAGGGCGAAGCGACCCAAGGGGACTCTGAGATTCAGGCGGCTTTTGATGAGCTGCGCGCTGAACTGTTGAATCTAACAAAGGTGCAAGAGTCCGTCGGGCAGCAGCTCAAAAGTGAGACCTTGGCCAGCGCAACCAGCGTGACCACGTTGCTTTACTTTCAGCTCGGGGTGGCTTTCGCTCTAGGACTCTTGGCATCCGCACTGGCCATGAGTCTGCGCCCGCCGATTCAGGAGACCCCTCTTCCGAGTGCAAGAGGAAAGATGCACTGACTCCGCCTCACTTTGCTTCTTTTGCCGCTTCCTGCGCTGGCTCCTTTGCCACTTCCTTTGCTGGCTCGGACACCTTCGGAGGTATGGAAACCTTGAGAGCCGCAATCTCTCCCTGTCGCGCGTAGTCGATGGCCTCACCGAGGATGCGCGCCGCCTCTTGGGGTGCGTGAAAGCCCATGCTGTTTTCCGCGGCAATGTAGTCGAGGCGCCACTGAGCCTTGCGCTGAAGTAGTTTGGCTGCCGAAAGGTCCTCTTCCGACGCTCCGGCCTCCCGCGCAGCAAGGATGGAGTCGATCAAGCCGACGATGGCGACTCCTCCACGCTGAAGAAGCTCGGAGGTCTTCGACTGGATGTTGTCCACTCGTGCCGCCAACTCGCTTTCGCTTGCACGGTGACAGCTCTGGCAAGCACGATTGATGTTGAGCAGCGGACTGCGCACCCAGTGGTCGCTCACCTTGCTCGCCCCTTCGCGGATGTACGGCATGTGACAATCGGAGCAGCTCACTCCCGCTCGCGCATGGATGCCTTGACTCCACAACTCAAACTCAGGGTGCTGTGCCTTGAGGATCGGAGCATCCGTTTCCTTATGGTTGTAGTCGACGAATGCCGATCCATCCTCGAACTTCGCTTCGTCCCAGAACTTCTCGGCGCCTTCCACGCTGAGCCCATTTCCCCAGGGGAAGGTCAGCGGCATCTTGGACGAACAGTAGTACTCGACGTGGCACTGACCGCACACGAAACTCCGCATTTCGTTGCGCGTCGAATCCTCGTTGGGATCGTACTTCTTGCTCCGAGACCCTTGGCGCCAGGCCTCGATGGAAGAAATGGCCGGCACAGGGGCATCCGACGCGGCAAGCGCTGCGATCCCGTTGATGAACCCAGGCCTCGTCACGCGAAGCTGCATCGTTTCAGGCGCGTGGCAATCCACGCAACTGACCGGATGAGCGTGACCCGTGTCGTGCAGCTTCTTGTTGAGCTCCTGATAGGAGTACTTGTACGTTTCCTCGAATCCTTTCATCGCATCACCCCCGCCCAACTCGCGATAGACGGGCATGATGGATGCGTGACAATGAAGGCATGAGCCAGACTGAGGCTTCGTCAAACGCTCGGTATTTTCCTGATCACTGAGCATGTAGGCGTGCCCTCGTCGATCGCGGTAATCAATCGAAAACGCGTAACCGAGGAACATACGCTTGAGCCATGGATCGCGGTCGATCTTCTGCTCGGGCAGTGCCTCGCTCCCGCCATGCCCACCGAACCGAGTGCGCGTCGAGAGGGCAGTCTTCTTGTACAAATCGTACTGGATGGGCCAGTTGCGCCCCCATTTTTCGGGATCTGTATCGTTCTCCGTGACCTTGACCAGAGGAACAAATCGCTCTCGCGCCTCCGCCTTCCTTTGAGAGACGTTCATGAGAAGAGCCGTCATCCCCGCGGCTCCTAAGGCCACGATGGCCGTAAGCGCACCGAATGCTGCGCGAGTCTGGTACCAGGCGATTTCGTTCTTCTCCGTCATTGTTCCATCTCCGCTTGAGTCATCGGTCCCCCCATGGTCGCGCGCACCCCGTGCCCGACCATGCTGTGACAGTGCGTGCAGAGAACTTGCCCCTTCAGGGGTTCGTCTCCGGTCACATAGTCGAGTACCGGATGAGACGCATCGGTTCCGTCGATGCGATTCATCTCCGAGATCATGTCTCGGTGACAGTTTTCACAGTTCGCCTGCAGGATGCGCTTGCCGAACTCCTGCACTTCGATGGGCTCCTTGAAGCCTCCCGTCGTGAACAGTTTGCCGTGACGCCAGCCGTTTTCGGCCTTGGCGATGTATTTCGGCACGAACTCGTGGGGAAGATGGCAATCGACACACACGGCCACTGTGTGGTGACTCGATTTCTGCCACGAATCATACTGAGGCTGCATGATGTGACAGTTCGCGCATGCTTCTGGATCCGTCTTGAAATAGGAGAATCCTTCGGCGTACTGAAAAGTGTAGCTTCCAAGCCCGCCCAGCGCTCCGAGCGCCGACGCAAAGGCAAGACTGAGGAGGGGCCAACGACTCCCCTTTTCGGACTTACCCACAAGAAAGCGTCGCAAGAGGGACGGTCGATCCGTGGCGCTCAAAGGGGCAGTCCCGCGCGACGTACCCCTCGACGAGTCGGGGGCGTTCTCAGAGTCGCTCGCTGAGGGTCGATCGGGCACGCTCGCTTCCTTACAAGTTGCGGCGCACGGTGGGAAGGGGTTTTTACGAAGCCAGCATGCCGGCCCGCCAGTCTACCATCCCAGCTCTTCGCGCAGCACTTCGGCGAGCTGAGCGGCCATGCTGGCGTGGGTCTCGGCCGTGGGGTGCCAGTCTTCGCCGTAAGGGCTCGTTTGCGGGGCAAAGGTCACGGTGCGGATGTTGGAGTCTCCTTTTGCTTTCCGTGCTGCCACGGCATCAGCCATGCCTTGTTGAGCGTTGGTCCAGGCCATCGCGCCGGGAGGGTAGTAGTCGCTGAGCATCGGTCCGATGGCTGTCACGAGGAGAGACTTGGGGTAGTAGCCGCGCAGCGTGGTCAGAAACGCGGTGTAAGTCTCGGTGAAGAGCTCAGTGTCGAAGCCTGCTGTCGAAAAATCGTTGGTCCCTACATTGATCACGACGGCATCGGCAACGAACCGTTTGGGATTCCAGGCAGGAGCGCCGGCGTCGTCTGGCAAAATGTCCAGATAAAACTGAGGAACCGTTTCTCCACCGGCTCCGTTGTAGTTCCGCGACATCCCCTTACCAGAATACGAAACACCCATGTAGTCCGCGCCCAAGAGTTCCGCGGTCACCGCCCCGTAGGCGAGGTGGTTGTTCTCGTTTTCGGTCGTGAACGGCGCGTTGTCTGGATCTGTGGTTGAGATGCCGTTCCCGTAACCGCAGGTGATCGAGTCGCCGATGAACTCCAAACGGCGCTCCGGTCTTTGAACGGGCAAGAGCGCATCTCCACCTAAACGAAATCCTTGCACTTGAACGGTGCCCGCGTTGGCGGATCCGCCGGGTGATGCTTCTGTTCTTTTCCAAATGAGCACTTCGTGCTCGCCCTCACTGAGATCCGAAGCGAGCACGTATTCGTGCACCCCGGAGACCAGTTCGATCACCTCGGGCGCGCCGCCATCCACTGTCACGTCGAGGAAGTTCGTGGTCGTCGCCGTTCCGCGCCCTGAGTCGTTGAACGTGGCGCGTAGCTCCGTCCCGATGAACTTGGTCCGAATACTCACTCCAGGAAAGCCAAACCTCGGCCCACCCTCAGCCGCGCAATCGATGCGCCCCATGTACCAAAGGTCCGGGTGATCTACCGGTACGCTTCGAAGCCCCTCTGTGTCCGGCTCTCCCAAATCTGTCGCGCCCGAAAAAGCGCACACATCATTCAGATCCGTAGCGCCATCGCCGTCACCGTCGCCCGAACCGTCACCACCACACCCCAAGGCTCCCGAGCCAACCACGCACACGAGAGCGAGGCATCTCGCGAGGAGGCTCCCACCTAGCGTGGTCCTTGAACGATCCAAATCAAGCATCTTCTTTCCCTTACTCATTCTTCACTCAACTTTATGGACTGCCATGCCTCATGGCTGCCATTCTACTTTCATTGGACTGCCCAAATCAGTTCGCCTGCCAAGTCAGTTCACCGGCGTCGAGGGCCACTTCGTAGTAGCCGTGCTCGTCCCAGGGAACTTCTTCGTCTCCTTGCAGGAGGCGCCCGCCGTCCACAGTCACACGCAAGTATTGTCCCCTTGGAAAATGCGCGGGTAATGTCCATGTTCGCACTTGCGCGTCGCCTTGAGTAGTGACCTCTGCCTCGGTCAGGATCTTTTCTGCCACGAAATACGCTCCGATGTGCGCCACCGTATCGAGCCAGACCCCACCCACTTGCTGTGCCGATGCGATGCTCTCTGTCACAACGCTGACATCGACCCCCGCGTACCAATCATTCGAAGTCGGTCGGATCGAATGAAACAAGAAGATGACCCAAGCTCTCGCATCACGCGCGCTGTCGATGGTTGACACGAATTTTCCCACCGCGTCTCCCGCTTGAGCCGCCACAGTGGGGAGCAGTAGCGGATCTGTGTTCGATAGAGGCAACACCTGCCCGCTTTGAACACCGCGCCCAAGCAAAAATCGCTCTTCGGCAATGCTACGCCAACCTGCATCCCCATACGGGTACGCCATCGACCAAACGGTCTCTTGCCCGAGCGCGACCAAGTAATCGGTTGCTTGATCTACTTCGTCTTCAGCGCTTCCCACCGGCAGAAGAGGTGGCGACCCCGCACATCCGCTGAGATCAGCTCGACAATGCGACATCGTATGATTGCCCAGTTCGTGACCGAGCGAGACCGCCTCGGTGAGCATTGCATTGTAACCCGAAATCCAATTGTTGGTCGGGTTGGCGTACCAGGTCATCGGTACGCCTGTGGTCTTCAGCGTTTCCCAATGTTCAAAATGCGAAGGCTGAGTGTCGTCGAACGTGTAGCTTGCGGCCCCAGAAAACCCAGCCCAACTCAGAACACGAAACTGAGCCTCCCCTGAACCGCTCGGCTGCGGAACGCCTCCCTCACCCACACTCGGCAAACCGGAGCGGCTCGATAGAGGTCCGGGCGTTGGATGGGTCCCGATCTCATTCATCTCATCTGGATCCTTCCTCTCAGGAAAGGGTGTCCCCTGGCCTTCGTTCCGGCCAGCGCACCCCCAAAGGCCCACCGCAGCCAGAAATAAGGTGTGCGCGAAGAGGGAGAAAAAGGAGTGCCGGCAGGAAAGAGAAAGGTTGCGGAGGTGTGCCACGGCTTTCAATCTGGCCTATCTCGGACCGCAAGTCCTCGCGCTTCTTGCAAATCAGGTTGTCATTTCTTGCACGCCTTGTCCTGATCACCAGCTAAAAAGCCCGCGTGCGCTGCAAAATACTTTTTGGGAGCGTGGCCGAAGCGCCCACGGAAAACGCGATGAAACTGCGCGTAACTGCCGAATCCCGCGGCCAGCGCCGCTTCGAGCAAGTTGGCACCCTCCGGTCGCACCTGGTGAAAAAAATGCTCCAGGCGCAGATCATTGCGGTAGGCAACGAAGGTCTGCCCGGTGTCGCGACGAAACTCCCGCGCCAACTTCGTGGGACTGACGCCTATTTTTGCGGAGATCTCCTCACCGGTAAGACCGCGATCGATCTCCAAGAGCTCGCGCACCTTTTTGACGAGAGGACTTACCGCTTCGGAGAGTTGCTGTTCTGAGTTCGCGACAGCGGGCACAAGCGAAGGTGCAATGAGTGACGACAAAAGCCAGAGCCGCGATTGTGCTTCCAGATCGATGGGTGCCTCTGACTTCCCACCGTCACTGAAGACGATACCCAAGGGCTTCTTTTGCACCATAAGAGCCGTGCAAACCACCCAGTCACGCCGCAGCATGAACGAGGCGCCGTCGTCGTGCGCCATGCGCGGGCAGTCTTCAAACACCGACCACGGAACTCCCGCCGCTGCGTTTTCAAAAACCTCGCGGTCCATACCGCCCACCGAGTATTGAATGTCATGCTCGTCGCTCACACTACCGTCAGCGGCTGTCCCCCACGTTCCCATCATGAGCTCGCTCTGTTCATCGAGCAAAAAAACCGCCACCCTTTCGAGCTTCAGATGTTGGCGCGCCGTGACTACCGCTTCGCGGATGAGTTCGTCTGCCGCTCGTGCCGTGGGTTCGAGACGAGCACACGCCAGTTTGTCCATGAGTCCCGAAGGAAACGAAGGGCTGAGTGACGAAGCGATGCGGGACGCCTCTGTCCCCAACGTCACGCTCCAATCTACTTTCCTCCGGGTCATCGCTGCTCCCGACAGCTTGCCACGCCCGCCCGCTCCGAAAAAGCCAGATCTTGGTCGCTGAACGCAGCCGCGAAACGATTGCAACGCGACCGCGGAACGATTGCAACGCGACCGCGGAACGATTGCAACGCGACCGCGAAACGATTGCTGAGCGGAGACCTTCATGCTATCCGCCGAAAACGAATGACGCGAGTTCAGGGCAGGTTCTCTAGGGTTAGCGGGCCTCCTCCCATGTGACGGGCGGCGCCGGACCCGGCCGACCGGGCACAGGCGGGAGCGAAGCTCCTGAGCACCCACCTTACAATCGTGGACGATTCCTGGTTTAACCCCTGCTCAGCCCAAAGGATCCCGTGTCGACATTCTTCGAGCCATTGATCGAGGTAGTACAGCGGTCCGACTCCATTTTCAGCGGTGCGGGCCTGCCGATGGCCGTGGTCCTCCTCTTTTTGACGGTCGCCCTCGTGCCTCGAGAAGAGCGCCGTCATGTTCGTGAGCCGTTCTGGTTCTTGGTGTTCTATCTCCTTTTGCTGGGGGCTCTGTGGCTAACGCCTGCAAAACGCCCTGGGGGAAAGGTTCTTGAACTTTTGGCGCTGGGCTGCCTGCTCGTCAGCATGGGAGGAAGTGCTTTCGCCTTGTTCGTTCACTCATTTTGGATGCGGCGCGTTTCCGGGCCGCTCCCCAAGATCCTTCGCGATGTCGTCAAGGCCTTCATCTATGCGGGAGTGATCCTCTTGGTTCTTCGCTCGGCGGGAGTCGAACCAGGCTCTCTCCTGGCTACGTCTGCGTTTCTCACGGCGGTCATCGGGTTGTCTCTTCAAGACACCCTGGGAAACCTCTTCGCAGGGCTCGCCATTCAAGCCCAAAGGCCCTTCGGCGTGGGGGATTGGGTCGAGTTCGACAAGCAAACGGGTCACGTCGGCAGAGTGATCGAGATCAATTGGCGCGCGACTCGCATCATGACGCTCCAGCGTCTCGAAGTCACCGTCCCCAATGCCACGGTGGCAAAGTCACCGATCATCAATTATTCACGGCCGACTTCGCTGGTGCGACGTGATCTCGAAATTCATGCGCCGTATGACATCTCTCCTGAAACCGTGAAGAAGGTCCTCGTCGCTGCCCTCGACCATGTCCCAGAAGTGATTCAAAAGCCGACGCCCGTCGTATTCACGAAAGACTTCACGGACCGAGGGGTCAACTACTGGGTCCTTTACTACATCGATCAGTTTCAAGACCGTGAGATCATCGACAGCAACGTGCGCGAACGGCTTTGGTACGCGATGCAGCGCGCCGGACTCATGATTCCCGTTCCGCGGAGGCAACTTGAATTTCGCAGCGAGAGCGAGGGTCAACACGAAACCGATGCTCTCTCAGCCTCTACAGAACACCTCCTCGCCCACATCGATCTCTTTTCTCAAGTTCCTGAAGACCTGCAAAAGCACATCGCACGATCCTGTAGACGGAAGGTCTACGCTACGGAAGAAGTCATCATTCACGAAGGAGATCTCTCGAGCGAGATGTACTTGATCGAGCGAGGATGCGTACGCGTGGAGGTGCGTGCGCCGAAAGGTCCACCCCGAGTGATCGCAAAACTGAGCGTCGGCGATTTTTTCGGAGAGATGTCGCTGATGACGGGGGAAGAAAGAACGGCTGACGTGATTGCTGCTGAAGAAACTCTCGTCCTCGTGCTCGATCGACAGATCCTAGCTCCAGTCATCGAGAAGCACCCGGCCATCGCAGAGCACATCAGTCGAGTTCTCGCCGAAAGACGCTTGGCCATTTCCGAGTTGAACGAGCACACCGCAAATACGGACCGAACCAGTTCACACGATCAGTTCGAAATTCTCCACCGCATTCGCAAGTTCTTCTCGTAAGCGCGCTACCGATGAGCCCGCGAGGTTGCCCGGGTGGATTGCTTTGCGTATTCAAGCACTTAGGGACAACCCGGGTCGGATTGCCTGATTGCCTTAGGGGCAACCCGGGTCGGATTGCTAAAGGTACGATTTTTCGATCGATTTTGGCCTCAGCTGCATTGGGTAAGTGGACTAGCTGAATTCCGAAGCACCGAGCCATCGAAAGAGTCGCAACCTATGAATACACAAACCTCAAGAGCTTCCTTTTTCTTCGCCGCCTGCGGTCTCGTTGCGGCTGCCGGGTGTTCTGATGGTGCGGGCACCGATGGTCCCTCAGACGGAGACGGCACGGGCGGCCTTGCAGCATCAGGAGGCAGCTCAAGTGGGACTGGGGGTGACACGAGTAGCGCTGGAGGGCAGGGACAGACTGGTGGGACGAACGCTGGGACCGGGGGAGCGGGTACCGGCGGGACGGCCCCTGGCACCGGTGGCGTGGACGGCGGGAGTGCAGGACTCTGCGCGCCCATGGGCTGGGCGACCCGAGACGGACGGACTGGCGGCGCGGTGGAAGTCACCGGTGGTGGCACCACGGCTCCGGTGGTCGTGACCTCGTTCAGCGAACTTCAGACGTACGCTGAAGATGACACCCCGCGTGTCATCCATGTGGACGGGCCCGTGGGTTCTGGCTGGAGCGGTACCACCGGTGACCGCTTGGAAGTCGGCTCAAACAAAACCATCATTGGTTTGGTCGCAGGCACCGAACTTCGCGCGCCGATTCACGTCAACGACGCAACCAATGTCATCATTCGCAATCTAGTGATCCAGGGCCCGGGCTCGAATGACGACCAAGCATGGGACAATCTCAGCATCGAAGGTGCCTCCAAACACGTTTGGATTGATCACTGTGAGTTTTGGGACGGACAGGATGGCAACGCCGACGTCGTCAAGGGCGCCGACAACGTGACGTTTACGTGGAACATCTTCGGCTACAGGACGGGTGGAGAGCACAATTTTTCCAACTTGGTTGCTTCGTCGGATGACGAACCGCAAAGCATAGGAAAATTGAACATCACGCTGATGTTCAATTGGTTCACCGGGATTGCTCAGCGGCAGCCGCGTTGCCGGTACGGCGACATCCACGTCGTGAACAATCTCTTCTCAAGTGATGGCCAGCAGTCCGACTATGGCATTTCCGCTGGAAAAGACTGCCGAGTTCTGACCGAGAACAACCACTTCATCGAAATCAAAACGCCCATCTACACGAGCCACGCAAGCGGAACCGGAGCGAACGAACTGATTGGCGACAACATCTTCGAAAACACGACCGGCAACACGACCGGCTACGGCACTGCGTTCGATCCGCCATACGACTATCAAGACCTGCTCGTGAGTGCCTCCGAGGTGAAGGCCCTGGTGACAGCAAACGTCGGAGCGACTCTCGCGAGCCCTAGCGACTGCGGTGAGTGAGCGACCCCGGTGGGTGAGGGTCGCTCGACCAGCCAGGGGTTGCCACTGGCCTAGGCGTATGCACTCGCGCGCGCTGCTCCGAACCTGGTCCTCGGTGGAATCGCGATAGCTGAGCGGCATGTCGCGAAAGAGGATGAGCACCAGCGGATGCTTGCCAAGCAGAACGCTGGCTGTCGCTTCTTCATTACGCAATCGGTGTACGATGCCGCTTCCACGAGGTCATTGCTCTCCGACTACGCACTGTCACTGCAGGACCGCTCGCCTGCACCTGTAGTTCTTACGTTTTCACCATGCGGCTCGGTGCGCACGCTCGAATTCATGAAGTGGCTCGGGATCTCGTTCCCGCGATGGCTAGAGAACGAACTTCGCCATTCTGCCGACACGCTGGAGCGCTCTATCGACCTGTGTGAGAGCGTATTCACCGATGTGCAGGATTACGCGCGCGAAAAGCACTTGCCAATCGGCATCAACGTCGAAAGCGTCTCCATTCAGAAGGCCGAGGTCGACGCCTCGCTCGAACTCTATCGAAGATTGAGTTCACGACTGGGAGAGTAGACGAAACTATTGCCGCCCAACCCGGCGTTGCACGCGACCGGGGATGGAGTCTTGGCTTGCACCGGGTTTCTTTTTGGTGGCGTAGGCGCCCGCCAAACGCTCTGTTGACAACTCACATTGAACGTTCGTTCTGCGAAGCAACTCCATACAATCTAGCCCTAGCTAACGTGTAACCAAGCTAACGTGTAACCAAGCTCATGACGGAACAGGAATCTGAGGAGAACGAATTCCTCGTGCGCACCGTCCTCACGGTTGCGGACGTCGAAAAGAGTGTTGAGTACTACTGCTCAAAGCTCGGATTCGAAACAGCTTGGTCGCACGGAGAAGACCAGCTGATGATCGCTGAAGTCTACCGAGGGGGCATTCAAATCATCCTTCAGCGAGACAGCGCCATACAAGGATCTCAAGGGCCAGTCGTGACCGCGCTCAGCTTCTACAAAGAAGGGCAGCTCCCCCGGTTCCACAAGGAGCTGACCGAGCGGGGGGCTCGCATCACACGAGCCCCCGTGCCCGTACCCTGGCAAGCCGGTGTTCATCAGATGGAAGTGGAAGATCTGGATGGGAATGTTTTCTTATTCTGGGACTGAAACAGTCAAATCAACGCGACGCGCGCACCTACTCGACGTTTCAAGACACGATCAACAAATTCCTTTCGTCACCAGCAAGAATCTTTGACCTACCCAGCAATATCCGAGCTTGCGCGCAATATCGGATTCTAAGTTGCTAGCGTGGGGTCCTCACTTCTTACGCAATGCGTGAACGTGAACACGGACGAGAAATGAAGATGGTCAGTCATTCGTCACGCTCAGGGTGAGGGAGAGCTTGCCTTCAACCGACACGTTCTCGTTAGAAGGGGGTTGAGGAAAGAGCTGCTCTCGCAGCACTCTGAGTACGCATCTTTCAGGGTCGGAGCTTGCGGGGCTCTTGAGCTGGACGCTGACTGATCCTGCTTTGCGATGCTTGGAAATCGTCATAGAAAATTCGATTGTCTTCGGGAGCTCATCATTGTGATCGAGGAAGCAATAGGTCATGTGCCGAACCATGTCCTGGCGTTGGAGTCGTGCGGCAACCACTTGCTGCCCATTGCCAAAGCCGACAATGAATCTACGCGGATCGGGGTTTGGATGTTCTCCCCAGCCGTGGACCTCTCCCTCGAATTTCACGTTCAGGGGGCGAGCAGATTCGAAGTATTGGCATGTGCCTTCGATGCATCCACAGTAGGCATCGAGCAGCGCATGGCTGAGCGCGCCTGACATCGGACGGGGCCAGCGTCGATCGTGCCAAACCAGGCACCCGGGGACACAGTCGCCATCGTGATCACAGGTGAATCGATCAGAACGGCTAATGGTGGATGTTTCGCCAGGGTGCGACGAGCGCGGAGCGATCACTCTCCGGGGTAGACTGGCATCGTAGGGCAACGTAAATCTGTCTGGCTCCCGAGCCAACGCTTCGGCTGACTTGTTGTTGTAGGGAAAAGGCCTGCATTCGGGCTCGCCCGGGGTGCAGCGCGGACGCACGTATCCCCACGTCTTGATGGCGAGGCCCAGGGCGGGAGAGCGTGCCCCCTTTCGCTCCAACGCTTCTGAAAAAGCCTTCTCGATCTGCGCTGAGGTAGTGGAACACAGCGGGAACTCCACGCGCACGCAAATGTGCGGTGAGCCGCTACAGCACAGACCCACCCCAACATCCCCCTCGTAGCCCGGGCCCTCGAAACCCAGCTTTTTTTTGACGAACGCTGCGACGTCTCGGGCTATTTCGGAGTCTACGGTTCGGCCGGCGTCGGGCGGCCACAAGACCGCTTCTCGTTCTTGGAAGGCCTGGTCGGAGAGCGTGTCGTTCACGGTTGGGCCACACGTGGTCGTGGGCCATGGAAGGTCGTTGGTCGCGTCGGCCGAGCCCACCTTTGGCATGTGAGGGGGCTCCAGGCAGTGCGCGAGTGAGTCGGGCACAGGTTCGAAACCAACGTCCGCCGTGCCCTCGTCCTGAACCGACTTCTCGTTGACCTTTGGAGTTGAGGCGATAGGCGCTGAGCTGCCATGCCCTTCTCGCGGACTCTGCTTTGAGAGATCGCACCCCGCTAGCAGTACCAGGGCAAACGAGAGCTCGATTGTTCGACGAAGCATCCTCTCGAATGAAGCTGGCAAGAAGGCCACCCCAGAGAGCGGTACGGCGGCGAAGAGGTAAGAAGCGTATCGCATTGAATAGAACTCTAGCATGGTCAAGCCATGTAGAGAGGACGAATGGTCTACGTGCGACTGCGGCGGTGCTTTGACTACGGACCTTCCACTCCTCCGGCGTTCCGGTCCGAGAGCGGCAGCTGCGACGCTTGGACGCGATTGTAAGCGCTCACGATGGCATGGAATGTGGCTAGCACTACGTCCTCGTGCCTGCCGGCTCCGTAACAAGCGTGGCCGCCAACGCTGACCGCGACGTAAGCGATCGCTCGCGCCGCAGCGCCCGCAGCGGCCGCGTGCTCGGCGTAGTCGACGACTTCGACGCAGCCTGCGCCCAGCGCGCTGAGCGCGGCCACGAAGGCCTCGACCGGGCCGTTGCCGATGCCCTGCACCTCGCGCCGTACGCCGTCCACCACGATTTGCGCGACCACCGCGCATTCTTTGCCGTCTCGACGCCGCTCGACTCCGGCGGTCTCGAACGCGTACGGACCAGGGGCATCAAAGAAATGGCGTTCGAACATTGAGACAACCCGCTACTGCTTTGATTGAGGCTTCAAAAAATCACTATGACCTCGCCCACGAGAGCGAGACTTCTTTGTGCTTGACGACCCTGTCACCTCATAGTCGGGTCGGATTGCACATTCTGTCTACTTCGACAAGTGGAGGCAAGCCTCGGAAACTGGGTTGGAATGCTTATCCCCCTACCGAGCGCCAGCACCACCCAAATTAGGACAATGCCCAAACGGCGGCTCATAAAGGTAATCATCGAGACAAGCCGCCCCCTCCGTACACCCACACTCTTGCTCAGGAGCTCCCGGCGGCAAACAGTAACCTCCAACGCAGCGTCCGACCTTCGCGCACTCGCTGATTTCCTCTGGGCACAATGCGCAGACGTCCTCTGCTTGCGACATCGAGAGATTGTCACCACCTTCATCATTGAGATGCATAGTGATGTAGTCCATGCACCGAGCATACTCTGAGACCTCCATCTCGGAGCCTCCGTTGCCGGAAGGAACGCCACCGCTAGCGTCGCTCCCCCCAGAAGCACCCCCAGAGCCCGTGCCTCCCGTCTGATGATCGGGGGTGAGACAAATCCGACCCGGGTTCCTCCGTCGATTGACGATGGACACCACCGCATTCGCAAGTTCTTCTCGTGAGGGTGCTACCGATGAGCCCCGCGAGGGGTTGCCCGGGGTGGATTGCTCTGCGTATTCAAGCACTTAGAGGCAACCCGGGTCGGATTGCTTAATCAACACGCTCCAGCTCGAAACCACCATCACTCACCAAACAAGCGGAAATGGCACCGTGTAGATAGTGGTCGTAACGTCCATGTTGCGTAGACGGCTCGCGCGTGAGCATGTCGTCAATCACTTCGCTATCCAAGAAGCCAATCGAGCTAAGCAGCTCTCGGGCCTCAGTCAGATCGCTCGCGAGCAGGTCAATCCAGGCAAATCCTCCGCCTTCCGCGAAGGTCAGCGCCTCCTGAAAGGAAACGATCAGATGGGCCTTGGCAGCGAAGTCGAAGGTGACGGCATACACCTGGCATTTTCCCGTTTGGGGCGGTCGATGGGCGAGGGAATCTGACACGGCGTGAGCATTGTACTCAGAAACGTTGGGGTGCGCAGTCGCTGCCTGTGCTTTGCCCCAAGCATCGAGCATAGGTATTTCAAACGCATTCTTCACCGAGACAACGCGTCTCAAAAGTAGACGGAAAAGATCTTATGCGCGTTTGTACCGCTGGCCAAGGTCGCTGGAGGATGAGTTCAGGAACGTTGGGGCGGTGGCCGTAGACAAACCTACTCTCCTCCCCACGCGTCACACTGTGAGTGTACGCGAAAGATCTGACCGAGTGTGGCCTGTCGGGTGGCGAGCGCCAGAAAACGCCAGTGGCGCGTCACTCGCCGGAATTGCCGTCAGAGCCAAAACCGCCTCGAACGGGAGCAACCCGGGTCAGATTGCTCCTCGAACGGGAGCAACCCGGGTCAGATTGCTTTTTCCACGATCGAGATCTTTGATGCCGCCTGCGAGACGGTATTCGCTTCGACCGCTATTTGACGTTGTGGGCGTGAACGGCAGGGGAATGAAATGGTCAGCGGTGGAGGATCAACTCCAAGGCCATAACTTTCTCGCCTGCCTTCTCTGGACCTTCAATTGCATCGGCTATATTCCCGATGCATTGAGCATGAGCAGAAAACTACTCCCGATTTGCTGTTTGATGGTGCTGTTGTGCGGGCCCGCGAAAGCGGCAGATGATACCCACACCTTCAGGCTCAAAATTGGAGCAGTTGCGGAAAGAACGAGCCTGCCCACTTTCAAATCAATGGGCTCAAGGCTTGGTGGAGGCGCTGCTGTCGGTACGGAGTTTTATTACAAGGACAAGCCCGGGCTTACGCTACTTCAAACGGCCGACGTCAGCTTTTTTGCGCATCGCGAATGGGGCACTACTTTTCTTCCTTACTCACAATTTGGTGTGCGACCGAAGATCCGCAACTTCTGGATGGACTTTAAAATAGGCCCCGGATACCAGCTTTTTCATCACTACACGCCAACTTACAAATGGAAGGACGGCAATTATGAAAAAGCCTCGCGCGTTCAAGGTAAGTTTTCGGGATTGGCGTCCCTCGGCATGTCGTACAGTACGCCTCTAGTAAGACCCTACCTAAACTACAGCCTGATGATTGAAAGCCCCTTCATCAGGAGCCAGTCCGCATTGCTGCCGCATCAAATGTTGGAGCTTGGAGTATTTCTGAATCTTCAGAAAAGGAAAAAATGAACTTCAGGTCGTTACGGTTCTTGGTCGTAGTGCCGTTTGCTTTCGCTGCCTGCAGCAGAGAGCAAATCGACGCGCCGGAAATGCTCAGTTGTGCTGAAAGCTATACGGGGCATCCCGATAACGATGCGTATCAGTCTGCTTTGGATGCATACGTCTCGCAAAGCGAAGCGCCCGGAAGCATCATCGGGGTAAAGAAATTGAATCAGCCCGAATGGATAGGTGCTTCCGGGAAGAGCAACTTGGAGCACGACACTGAAATACTTGCATGCACTCCATTTCGAACCGGAAGCGTTACCAAAGTTTTCACGGCAGTGGTCGTCATGCAACTAGTTGAGGAAGGCGCCTTAAGCCTGGACACGACCATTGTTGAAGTTTTGCCGGAGCTGAATGATGAGATCCCCCAGGCAGACACCATCACAGTCGAGCAACTGCTCAATCACACGAGCGGCTTGAAGCAGCCCACTGACGATGACTTGAACTATCAGTTAGCGCTAATTAACAGCCCTAAACGAATCGGTGGATTGGACTCACGCTCAAGGTTAGAGAAGTATATTTATGGCAAACCGCTGAAGAATTCCCCCGGCACAGATAGCTATTACAGCAATGCCGGGTATTGGGTTTTGCAGTGGATGATTGAGGAACTTACTGGAGCGAGCCTTCAGCAAAATCTACAGGATAGAATTTTCTCCCCGCTCAATTTGGCTGACACTTACCTTGAGAAAAGGACGAACAGTAACGTTTCACGGGGTTACAACTTCAGCGGGAAAAAGCTCAAAGATGTGACTATTTGGGATAGTGCCGACAGCGATGGCGACCCATCTGCAGGCATCATTAGCACCGGCCATGACCTGTTGATTTTTGGTGAGGCACTGTTTAGCGGAACACTGGTAAGTGACAGTTCGCTGGCTTTGATGAAAACCACCACCTCATTTCCTTCGTGTGGCGGTGATTGCGGCTACGGATTTGGCATCGAAACGTGGACGACGGAGGAGAACAGCGGATTTGGCAAGAACGGAAGCTCCGTGGGCGTCGATGCCAACGTGATCTTTTTCCCTGACAAGGGAACGACCATTGTTCTCTTCTCCAATTACGGAGGCGGCAACCGGAAGGACGTGATCGACGACTTGTTGGACATATAAGCTCGTCAGCGGTGAGGAGACTGGGAGAGCAGTCTGACCCGGGTTGCTCATGCCGGGTGATGCTGGCCGACGGCACCGTCCAGGAAGACCTGCGCCAGACCCTCCGCTCCCGCGACCAGCTCACTCCGCGCGGTCGCTCTTTGCGTACAGCTTGAGCTTGGGAGCGCCCCCTTCCTGGGAACAAATCAGCCTCCAGCGACCTTGGCCAGCGGTACAAACGCGCATAAGATCTTTTCCGTCTACTTTTGAGACGCGTTGTGTCGGTGGAGAATGCGTTTGGAATACCTATGCTCAGCTCTCGTTGGCAATCCGCTCATCGTAGAACCCGAGGACGTCAGCCACGTACGCCCACATTTCCAGCCACATGACGCCGAAATCACGCTCACCGCGTGCGCTCCACTCTTCCAAGGGGATGGACTGGGCGACGTATTGGAGCAGCTGCAAGCGCGCTTCCGGAAACGCAACGAGCTGGCGAGGCAGGCTATCGAGGCCAGCTGGAATATTCAGATCCCGGGAAGGGATCTCATCGCAAGGGCAATCGCTCATGTGGCCTCCTTCCTTGCGGACTCGCGACGGCCGTGGGACTCTTTCGAAACGAGGCATGAAGACAATGGTTATTCGAGGAGTGATGGCAGTTTGGACGGTTGCTTCCGCAATGCTGGTCGTTGGAGCCTGTGGAAGCAGCGAAGAACCCCCCAACGGAGAGGATTGCGAGACCGGTTCCGCTGACTGCGAATGCTTCGCAAACTCCACCTGCAACGGGGGACTCACCTGCTTGGACGGAACCTGCATTGATGCGACGGGAAGCGGTGGCTCTACTAGCGGAGGCTCGGGCGGCCAAACGTCGGGCGGAAGTCCAGGTTCCGGTGCCACTGGCGGTTCCGAAACTGGCGGAGGTGGTACGGGCGGGGGGCAGTCCTGCGAAGACACATCGAGCGATTGGCAAAACTGCGGAGAATGCGGCCGAATCTGTGCTAATGGGGGCAACAAGTGCGGCAACGGTAGCTCCCCTATGGTCAGCTGTTGCGAAGCGGGGCAGTGTGCGCCGTACTGGGGACCTTGTTTCGGACAAGAAGAATTCTCCACCTGCG
>CAYMQT010000022.1:28405-39813 GCA_964392575.1 uncultured Polyangiaceae bacterium | reverse complement strand
CATGCTCGCTCACGGACGAGCCCTGCGATCCGGCCGTGTGCTGCAACCCCACCGACATCTGCATCAACAACCGCTGCACGGCTCCGCCGCCGCCGCCACCTCCACCGCCGAACGTCGTCCGTTGATCTAAAGTGCGATCAGAGTGAGGGCTGAGGGCGCCGCCCCACAACCTCACCAAAGTGTTCTTGAACAAAGAAATGATGATGAAAATTTTTCGACTAGCTTCCGTGTTCGGTGCTCTCTTGCTGCTCTCCGCTGGTGCGTGCGCCGTGGAGGGAGAGGAAGACGCGGTAGGGATTGTCTTTCAAGAGACCATAAAAACCGATCAGCGCAAGATCTACGTCCATATGATGCCTTGGTTCGAAAGGAACGGGCTTCACTGGAACACATCACGCGCCTCTGGCAGACGCCACTACAATCCGCAGATCGGCACCTACCATTCGGGCGATTATTTCGTGATCGAGTACCAGTTTTTGCTGATGAAATACGCTGGCATCGACGGCGTGATCATCGATTGGCCCGGCCGTAGCAATACGCCCGCGGACTTGCCGGACAACGCGGAAAACACCGATCAAATCATCAACGAGACCGCCAAATTCGGCATGGAATTCGCAGTCATGTTCGAGGATCAGTACGCCACGAGCCAGAGCAACGCGGTGACCTCCATGAACTGGGTGCGTGACCACTACTTCAACAAGCCGAACCACATCAAGGTCAACGGCGCCCCTGCACTTTTCGTATTTGGCCCCCAGCAGTTCGGTGCTGGCAGCTGGCCCACGATTCTCGCCGGAACTGGAACCGATCCGGCGTTCTTTACTCTGTGGTACAATGCAGGCGCTGGCGGCGCGCGCGACGGGACGTTCGCCTGGATCTTCCAGGATGCGACTCCTGCGCTGACCCACGTCGAGGACTACTACAAGCGTACCGATCAAGGGATGAAGTTCCCCGTACTCTTTCCTGGCTTCAACGCCGCGTACGACAACGGCCATCTGCCCTGGAAAGTTGGATACGATGTGGGCGGGGATACCCTGACTTCGCTCTGGGATCTCATCCTGAAGGCGGGGAACAATGTTCTCCCAATGGTCCAAATAGCGACATGGAACGACTACACCGAGGGCACGATGATCGAGCCGACCAACGAGTTCGGTTACCGTTTCTTGACGACCCTACAGGGGCTTTTGGGGTCCATGTACGGGCAAGAAGAGCTCGAGATCGTCCGCTTGCTCTACAATCGGCGTAATGCCAACAACGATTCCAACGCCGAAGCCGCCTCCCAGGCGCTCATCCGCCTGGATGTCGCCGGAGCCTGCGCGATCTTAGGTTGCACTGCACCGGTTCGGGCCCCTATTCAGATGGGCAGCGGCGGGCCGAGCGGAAGCGGGAGCGGCGGGACCAACAACGGCGACGGCGTGAGCAGCGGCGGGACGAATGACACTGGTGCGCCAGGCGACAGCACCGGCGCGCCAGGCGACAGCACTGGTGCACCAGGTGACAGCACCGGTGAACCAGGTGACAGCACCGGTGAGCCAGGTGACAGCACCAGCCCTCCTACCGATGGTGTCCCCGGGGAGGAAGGGCGCTCCCCCGAAAGCGACGCCCGCAACGGTGCAAGAGCTGGATGTACCGTCAGCGGCCCGACGACACCCGCTCACCGTTCTTCAGTCTTGTATGGGTTCCTTGCCGCAACGCTCGCTCTTTTCATGAGGCGGCGGCGCGTGGCACAGGCGAATTGAGCTGACTCACGTCAAGCCATCGAGAGCGCCGGTGGCTCGCTCAGGCCCCGCGACCCACGCACAAGCTCACGCGATGATTTCGGAGATGACACCCTGGGGAGTAGGATCACCGAAGTCGTCCACGAGGCTATCGCCGTTCTTTCGCACACCGGTGGCGCTGATGATGGTGTTCAGCACCTTGGCTGTGTAGCCGCTCGATTCGATATGGTTGCCCGTGCGCAAGAACCCGCCCGCGTTGCCGGCGAGGACGTGGGGGATATTGCGACCGCTGTGGGGCGGGCCATTGGAGACAGAGTTGACCCACAGGTTCACGGATGAGTCGAGCAATGTGCCGCCCCAGGGCATCGTGTATTCGCTCAGGCGCGCGAGCAGATGGCGAAAAAAGCGCGCGTGGATGCGGTCGATTTGATGGTGGAGTTCTTCGCCGTTGGGGATGGACTCGCCGGTCCCTCCGTCGCTCATCACGCGGTGCGAAATGTAGTGAAAGGGCGGGGCCTCTACCCCGTTGATCATGTACCGCGTGTGGTCGTTGCATCCGCCCACCTGGAGCGTTGCCGTGCGCACCCGGTCGGAAGCGAACGCGAAAGCGATCAAATCGAGCTGCAGGCGCACGACTTCTTCCATCCGCGGGCTCTGCGTGTGCTGGCCATCGACGGCTTGGAAGCTCGATGCGACGGGGGTAGGTCCGATGACGGTGAGAATTTCGTTCTCCAACTCGCGGACATTGGTCAAGTGCAAATCCAACCGGTGGCGGTCTTCTGCGCTCAAATCCGTCCGCGAGAGCAGCGCTTTGAGATCATCGCGCACGAGATCATTGACAGAACCACGCCGGAGGGCGACGCGATCGATCTCTTCCGGATCAGAGCCCGTCAGACCGATCAGCCGCTGGTACACGTTCCAGGGGTTGTTGTCACCGATGCGCAGGCGCCCACCCGGGTCAAAAGAAAAGGCATCATCGCGGAACGTATTCTTGCGCCCCGCGTAGAGCGTCAACGGCTGAATCCCCGGAGTGAGCGCGTTCGCGATGAAGACATCTGCGGATTCACTCACCGGCAGCTGGCTGGTGCCGCTCCCCACCACGGGCGCGCCTGTCGAAGCGGCGACGGGCCCCCCGTCATGGTTGTTTGAGTAGTGAAAATCCAACCGACGCACGAAATTGAGATGGCTCGCGTAGTCGGCGAGTTCGCTCGTGGTGCGGTCGGCATCGGCTCCGCGCATGGAGCTTGCCGAGATGGGGCCGAGGGCTCTCGGCCAGAACCTGTCTGGCTCACCTTGGCCTTGTACGGCGCCGTTCTGCTGTAGCATCAGGCACGAGTAGACCCGGGTGGCCGCCTGCGCCTGTGCCTTGCTGCGGGGAAAGAAGGCATCGAGGGCAGGCAGCGCGAGCATGACCCCGCCTGCTCCGCGCAGGATATGCCGCCGACTGAACCTGTGGGGTGCGCGTTTAGACATCAGGACCCCCTCGCCAAGAAAGCGTCTGTTGTGATGATTTGCACGATGAGTTCCTTCACGGGTGCGTCGCTTTGACTGAGCCATCCGCCCTGAACAATCAGCGCTTCGTCGGCAGGTTCCTTGCGATCAATGGGTCGGCCAAAGAGGTATTGAGCCATGTGCTGCGCGTAGCAGTCGTGGGTCTGGGAGCTTTCTGAAAGGAGATTCATGAGTTCGACAGGGCCGTTGAAGCTCACTTCCTTATCGTCGACCGTATAACTGGAGGAAGCGTCCACGGGGTAACCGTTGTCTTCCGTGCGCTCCGCGCCCACACCGTCCAGTGCTTCAAAGGCGAAACCGAGAGGGTTGATGTAAGTACCGTGGCAGCCCGCGCAGCCGCGATCGGAAGTCAGGTTCTCGATTCTCTCACGATTGGTATTGCCCACGGCTACATCGAGAGCGGGCACGTCATCGGGCGGCGGCGGGAGGTCGGCACAGAGGATATTGTGCGCAATGGCTACGCCGCGCAGGATGCTGTTCGGGGTGGTACCTTCGGCATGCGCCGCCAAAAAGCCGATTTGAGTGAGCAATCCGGCGCGCTGATTGCCGGGCAACGGGAGCAAAGAAAACGCCGCGGGTTGTGAGGGCTCCGGAAGACCATAGAGTCGCGCGATGCGACCGTTGGCGAAGGTGTAATCAGCCGTGAGGAGCTCCTTCAGGCCGAGGTTGCTTTCAAAAACGACGTGATGCACGAAATGCCTCGGCTCCGCCACGAGATCCTCAGCGGCACCCTCTCCAAAATCTGGAAAGAGTGTTACGTTTTTGGAGATTTCCTCGTAGTCCCGCATCTTGAGGAGCTGTGCGTGGTAGTCTTGTACGACACGCTTCCCTGCCTCTGTGTCGAGAAGACGCAGGGCCTGAGCGCGGATTTCCTCCTTCTTGGTAAGGGCGCCGCTCTCGGCCGCTAGAAAGAGTGCGTCATCGGGCATGCTCGCCGTGAGCGCATAAGAGAGCTTGGCCGCCACCTCGAAGGGGCTCAGAGGGATGATGTCGCCTGAAAAATCAGCCGAAAGCTCAGCGCGATAGAGAAAGTGAGGCGACTGAAGCAGATAAGAGACGACGGTAAACACCCCGTCCAGAAAATCATCTCCGCTCGCCCGGAGTTGTGTTCCGTCTGAAAACAACGTCGTCAGGCGCGCTTTCTCGCTGTCGCTGAGCGGCCGACGGAAGGCGCGTTTCCCAAACTCGTCGATGAAGGCTTCGGCATCTTCCTCATCGACGACGCTTGCTCCAAGCGCTCTTTGGAGAGCCGCGCCGTCACTCACGAGATATTCTGCGACAGTTTCCGCCGCTCGCTCGTAGTCGCTGCGCAAATCCGAAGAGACGAGCAGGTGCGTGGCGTCCGTATCGAAAGTGGTGATCAGCGGCTCGGCCACGAAGAGATTCGCCAACTCTAGCGATCCATCGTTGCGCAAAAGGTCATGTACAGTGTTTTCGTACTGCGCGTGAGTCAGTCGAGAAAAACGCGCCGGGCTCCGAGGGGAAGCGACGATGGGCCCGGTGAATGGCTCTGTGCGATCGATGTCGTCCCATTCACTGGTGCCATCACCGTCTGAGCCGTTTTGATTGCCACGGCTGCCTGCGCCTTCGGATTCGTCCGAGGCAGCGCCGCTCAAGAGTCCCGTGCAGCCCGAGAGCACACTGCTGATGAACAAGGTGCTTGTGAACAAGGCAGCATTGAAAAGTGCAGAGCAGGACTGAGAGGTGCGGAGCTGAGAGGTGTCGCTCAGGACGCTCGCTGTTCGTTTTGAGTGGACCACCATGTTTCCAGTCTGTGCCCTCCGTTCGACTCACGGATCAAGAATTTTCAGAGAAAGCGCACCCATCTCAAAACCCTGACCGTGTTGGTAAAATATTCTTACTGACCTGGCTTTCTGCGCGAATTTCCTTGGTAAATTATCAATCTTTCCTAAGAGCATCCGGGGGAGGATCGTGCTGGAGGCTGGCCTCCTCCGTCATGTGTTTGTGAGTCGCTCCAAGCATTTTATATTTTATAATTATGAAGAGATTCTCTCTTCGAAGCTCCCCGTTCGCTTGTTGTGGCTCTTTTTTTGCGGGCGCGGGGCGCCGCGTGCCCGCCGGGCTCTGCCCTGTCCAGGAGGGATGGTAAAGACCGCGTCTGTTCGTGGGGACGCACCGTGGTTGCGCGTGCTTACGCCATGCGTTCTAGCGCAGAGATTTTTCGACCATCAGGTGTGGGAGGCCAACTTCCTCGAACCGCTCGCCCAAGGCGCTATATCCCAAAGCCAGATAGAAAGGCAGCGCGGACGCGCGCGCATGGGCAACGATTTTGAAAAAGCCCTCGGCCTTTGCGACTTGTTCCGCGTGCTGCATCAAGGCGCGTCCGACGCCTGTGCGCCACAGATCCGTCCGTACGGCGATCTGTCTCATACGCGCGATACCCGCTCCTTGATCTACGAGCATAAAGCAACCCAGGCACGAGCCGTCAGAGAAGGCGCCGAAATGCAGAGCCTGCGCGTCGTCACTTTGCGCGCGCCCGTGATCGATACCGAAAGGATCCAAGAGCACGTCGGCCCTCAGCTGAAAGGCGAGAGCAAACTCGGGGGAGCCCGGAAAAATAGGATCGATCTTCATGGATCTGACTCGAACAAATGGGTTTCGCTGCTTTCGATCTTAGGGGAGACGGGGTTTGCGTGCCGCTGTATGTGACTCTGCGGCTTTTGCGTACCACTGCGGCTTTTGCGTACCACTGTGATTTTATGTGACCCTGCGGTTTTTCCGTACCACTGCCACCCGACACTTCGCTGCCTGGCCCTTCAATCGCCCCATTTTCAAGACGGTCTGCTATGATTTTCTAATCATGCTGTCTTCCTCACAGAGTTCCGCCAGGCTTCCTTCCTTCAACTCGGATTTGCGTGCCCACAATCTCCGAGAAGGGCATTCCGTAAGACGGTCTCTCATGCTGAGACCTCTTTTGAGCAGCACGATTCTCGTGGCAAGCCTTTGGCCGGGGGTCGCAGAAGCCTTCGACGCGCCCGAAAATCCAGCGCTTGGAATTCCAGCGCCTATGGATTCAGTACACCTCTCCGCGAGCGTGTTCGCTTCGGGGGCGCTCATCACGGGTCACTTCGAGTGCATCACTGGTTGTACCGCTGACGACCTGTTGTTTTACGACAGCGAAGGGATGCTTCTTGACGGCATGATTGTCGATGTGAGCGCGAGTCGGCCCGACTTAAACTTTGCCTGGCAGTCGTCCACTCCCCTCGCGCCAGGAAGCTACACCGTGCTGATGCCGCCAAGCTACACCCCCGCAGCATTCACTGTCGTTGAGGCCACGTCGGAGCTTCCCGCTCTCACGCCCTCTCTGCAAACACAGAAGAGCGCCGCAGGCGATCCGGTGACGTGCATCGAGAATTCAGAAGAGGCGACCGTGGTGGTGTTCTATGAGTCCGTCCTCAACGAGGCTGTCTTGCGTCTCTCGCCCGAGGGCATCAACGCCACCCAGTATTCCTACTCGGTAGAGGTCGAGATGGGTGCGCGGGCGGGCTTCAACGGGGGATCGTACTCAATCAACTTGGGAGACGAGTCTCGTGAAGTGTGTTTTGAGGGATTCGCGATGCCGCTCTTGGGAGGAGATGAGGTGTCCCTGGGGACCGACTGCGTACAAACCAGCGAAGTGGCAGGCCTGGGTTTGTCGGAGGAAATCGTCGGTAACCTGAATGCCGTGCTCAACCGCTGCCTAGAGCCTCCGACTGACTATGAGGACGAGTGGTGCGCGCTCTTTGCTCAGGCGTCGATGGATCATTCGTGCGAAGCCTTTGCTTATAAGGATGCTTGCGTGGCGGCGCGCTACGCCTGCCCGGACGGGGATCTGCCAGAGTTTGAACACACTCTCGTGGAGGAAGAAGACGGCGACAGCGGCAATGGCGATGGCGGCGATGGCGGCGGCACGTGGAAGAACAGGCGCGTTTCCGATGAGTCAGGAGGGTGCACGCTCGGCGCTGGGAAGCCTTCGCACACTGGGTTCGTTTGGTTCGGCTTTCTGCTCACCTGTCTGGGCTTGACTCGCAGGCGCGAGAGCTTGGCCCGCAGGCGCGAGAGCTTGTCACTCGTGCGAAAGTAGTCAGCGCGCCCGCGAAATAGCCGAAAAGCAGCGAGCCTTTTGGTATCCATTGACAGTCTAAGTTAACAGTGTTAACTGAAGAATATGCAGTCAGATTCAGAGCCGAAAACGGCGCAGCGCATGGTTCAAGCGGCGCGTGAATTGCTGCTTTCGGGGGGCTTGCCCGGTCTATCCATGCGTAAGGTGGCCTCGGCCTTGGGGCTTTCTCCTACCGCCATCTACCGTCACTACGCGGACAAAGACGCCCTGGTGGCAGCGGCTGTTCTGGAAGGCTTTCGTACTTTCGGTGCCTACCAAGCTGAGGCCCTGCAGAAGTCCGATCCAGTTTTACGCCTTCGCCATCTGGGACAACGCTACTTCGATTTCGCTCTCCAGCACCCTCAGGACTACCGGCTCATCTTCATGACCGACACCAGGCAACAGTGCCTTTTGCAGCTAGAAGAGCGCTCTAAAAAGGAAATTGGCCGAACGTTCGACGTCGTGCAGGACACCATTTCGGAAGGTCAGCGGGCGGGAGCTTACCGCAGCGGCGAGCCCCGTACGCTGGCTGCCTACGTGTGGGCGTCGGTTCATGGCCTGGCCAGTTTGATCGTCAACGGTCAGCTGGGTGAAACCCCGTCCGAAGCACAGTTTTTGATCGAGCAGCAGCTCGATCTCAACGAGCGCGCTCTCCGTTCTTAACGTCCATACAAGCCCGAACGCCCAAGCCTCGTCGCAGGCTCCAGAAGTTTACATTGTAAACATCATGCGTAACCAACCACAGCAAAAACGCAGTGATTTTCACTGATTCGAAGCAATTCATCCAGTTCACACCGCACACATCGATCCCTCTCGAAAGGCCTCCCATGTCCAACATCATCAAAGGTCATCAAACCGTTGAAAATGATCGCGACCTCGTCGTATTTCTGATCGGAGCTCGCATCAACAAGTGGTGGCTCTTGCCCATCGCATTGCCTATCTTGGCCAAGATGCGGGCCATGCAAAAAGAGCTGCTCGCGGATCCGGAGTCGGGGCTTTTGGCCGTCAAGAATACGGGCTTCTTGAGCGTGCAGTACTGGCGCTCCGCCGAGCATCTGCTGCGTTACGCCGAGGCCAAAAACAAAGAGCACAAACCCGCTGCCAAGCGCTTCTATCAGCGACTTTTCAAGCCGGAGGCCGCGGGCGTGTGGCACGAGACCTACGTGGTTCCCAAAGGCCACTATGAATGTCTCTACATCAACATGCCACGCTTTTTACTGGGTACGGTGGCGCCCCTCATCCCGGCCACAGGCGAAAAGGGCAACGCCCGTCAGCGCCTCTCTTCCGCAGCACTTGCGCTGGATCGAGGTGAAGAGAGCGGCAGGTTTTCGGACCCGCTCTTTAGCGTGTGACGACGACCTCTAACCTGCAAGCGCCGCTGCAGCCGTCTTTGTTGGTGTTGTTGCCGTCGTCACATTCTTCGTAAGCGGGCTGAAAGCCACCGTCACCGCAGTAGGGGCCGAGCACGCAACCAGGCGCGCATTCGCCGTAACCGCCATCGTTCGTTCCGTCGTCGCAAGCCTCGCCATGACTGACGATACCGTCGCCACAGTAGGGACCGAGCTGACAGGTAGGTCCGCAGCCACCGTAGGCCCCGGTGTTGCCCGACGCTCCGTAGTCACAGGCCTCCTGACTCTGGAGGACTCCGTCGCCGCAGTGAGGGCCGAGAGTGCAGTCGGCCTGGCAGCGGTTGTAGCCGCCAATGTTGTTGCCCGATCCATCGTCGCACGTTTCGCCCGGCCCCACTTCACCGTCGCCGCAGTTCGTTTCACACTCGCTCATGCCGGCGTCGAAGCCGGAAAGAGTGAGCCGGTAGGACGAACCCGTTTTCTTGCGTTCGGCCTGGAAGACCTTCACCTCGTACACGTTGCCCGGAGTCAGCCCGAAGGTGGTGACATTGGACGTGGCAGCGACATTCTGATCTGACGAACCATCGACGCCGTGCAGAAGATTGATGCTGCCGTTGGCGTTGAGGGTGAACCGCCCTTCGACCGGGACATGAAGACCGCCAAGATCGACCGCCAGCCTCCCGTTGACGAACACCCACAAGTCGTCGTCGCCGACGAACGACAGCTCAGCGGTCATCCCGGCCGTGTACTCGAACCAGTAGGCAATTTCTGAAGTAAAATGGAAGTTGCGCTGGATGCCGCTCGGATCGGCCTGCCAGTTTCCTCCGTAGATCTGATCGGGAATGTCGGCCACGGCCAGATCGCTCGCCGGGGCGCCTGCCGACGGGATGGGGAAGAACAGAGGGTTGCCGTCCACATATACAGCAGGCGCCGTCGGCGGATACTCGGCGCAAGTGGTGTTGGGCTGATTCCAGGGGGTGCACTGAGCGAAGCAAGTGCTGTAGCCCGCGGGACAAGCGCCGCAGTCGTTGGGTGAGTTGGAGCACCAAGTGTACTGCGTGCCCTGAGGCACTTGATAGCGAGTGCCCTGGTTGTTGAGCCGATTGACGTAACCGCCGTTTCCGTTGTCAAAAAGCACGATATTACCGACGAGCTGCGTGTTTGCAGCATTGCTCGTGAACCACTGAGCGTAGGACGCCGCAGACGAGATACAGGCGTCGGCTCCACTCTGAAGGACCGGCTTCCTCTGAGCCGAAAGCATGTTCTGAGGCACGCCGCGTTGGATCGTGCCGCAGCCAACACCAAAATCAGAATGGGAGGCGGAAAAATCGCGGTAGATGATGGGCAGGTCGAGGGTGCAGTTGTTCCCGCTGCAACCGTCGGGCTCCTCACACACGAAGCCGATTTCCTCTTTACAAGTGCTCGAACAACCGTCGCCGTTGCGCAGGTTTCCGTCGTCGCACTCTTCGTTTCCAAGTTTCATGCCATCCCCGCAGCTCGAAGAGCATGCCTGACCCGTGGGGCAAACCGGTTCGGCTTGACAGCTCGGCGAGCAGCCATCGAAGGGAATCCGGTTTCCGTCGTCGCAGCTTTCCGCCCCTTCTTGGATGTTGTCGCCGCAGGTCGTGGGTGAGCAGACGCTGGGTTCGCCCTCGCACTTGTAGCCTGTCTGGATGCGGCAGCGGTTCGAGCAGCCAGTCACGGGCGATGCCCCCGGATCACACCCTTCGTTCGGATCAACGACGCCATCGCCGCACACATAGATGCGGACGCAGGCTTGGCCGGTCAGCCGGCAGCTATAGCCCGGCTCGACTTCACTGCAATCGCCCGCGCACCCGTCGTTGTCCTCTACGTTACCGTCGTCGCAAGCTTCGCCTGGTTCGATGACACCGTCACCACACGTGATGGTGGAGACGCAAGGTGAACCGGGAGTGGGGCATTCGAAGAAGGGCTCGACGATACAAGCGCCCGAGCAACCATCACCAGGAAGACTGTTTCCGTCGTCACAGGCCTCCGGCGGATCTAGATTGATCTCTCCGTCACCGCAGGCGGGCGGAGCGACGAGTTCGCAATCCTCCGGTGCGTCTTCTTGTTGGCACGGGTTCATCACTTCGGGAGGCTCGAGCGTGATGATGTCGTCGTTCTGATTGGAGCCGCCCGATCCAGGCGCACCGCCGGTGCTGCTGTCGCTGTCGCCGTCGCCACCGTCACCACTTCCGCTGTCCCCCTCCCCCGGCGCAGCACACATCAGTGTACCGAAGGCGAGAACGACGAGACTCCCTCGAGACCAAAGCGCTACCATGATTCTTATCTGGCAGCGCTTCCTCCTCCTGTACAACGAAAAAGCGAGAGTCCGGACACGATAGGCGCGTTCCAGGAAGCCACATCAAAAAACTGCCGGCCGGCTCTATTAAAAAGCTCCCTTCGTCACCACGGCGCCGACGTTGGACGACATGTAGGCCGGTAGACGGTAAGAGCCTCCCCTACGGCGCTGGCGGTAGCCCCACGACGTCTGCGATGAGGCGCCCTTCCCAGAAGCGTTCACACAGTTGCGCTTCGTAAAGTGAGCGCGGAAGTAGATCCCCCGTACTGCGGATGTCGTTTTCGCCCGTCACGCCCGTGGCCGCGAAGGGGTACGTGGTGCTGAGCGAGCCCACGCTAGAAAAAGCATAGTTCTGTGCCGTGGGTGGTTTTTGGATGCGGGAGACACCCGTGTTGTTCCAGATGACGGAG
>CAYMQT010000022.1:11537-28395 GCA_964392575.1 uncultured Polyangiaceae bacterium | reverse complement strand
ACGGAGGACCAGCCGTGCTCGGTGCCCCAATCTCCCCGGCTGATCAACTGCACCTGACCCGCCGTGGTCCCGTAAATGGTGTCGAAGAGCATGCCGTGACTGAAATGCCGGTGTCCCTCGCTCTGGGAGCTGTTACCGCGCGAATCGATGCGGTGAAAGACGATGCCGGAAGCGAAGCCGGTGCCGTTCACGATCATGTTGTGCCGTCCGTCGTGCGCCTCGCAGTTCGTGTAGAGCACCAGCTGACTGTTGCTCTCCGCGTCCAGGTTGTAGAAGCGCTCCCCCGTCCGGATGCCCACGGGCTCGATGGCAGTAGAGCCGGAGACGGTGATGCGCACCGCCCCCTGCGTGTAAAAACCCGCGTGCGTGAAGTGCAGCACCGTGACGTCGCGAACCCAGGCGTCCTCGACCCCTACGATCCCTACAGCGTCCCGCGCGTGCGCCTCGTCCTCGGGATTGTCGTTGGTCGCGATGTTCACGCGCAGGTTCTCCAGCCCGATCTCCGTGCGGTACTGTTTGTTGGTCATCAAGTAGACCGTCGAGGTCGTCAAGCTCGCATTGAGGTGATAGTAGATGGGCGCGTCGAGCGTCAGCGTATTTCCGGAAATGCCACGGATGCGGCGGATCCAGGTCAAATCCTTGGTGCCCGCCGTCCAGTTGGGATCTGTCGCGGTGCCGCCGCCATTCACCGCATTGATCCAGGCTTGGCTCGAAGGATGCCGCACGATGATTTCATCTCCCACGGTGAGGCCCGAGGCGCTGGCGACGTCGAAGCTCGTCGAACCCACTTGTACGAAGGGAGTGGTGATGGCGGTGCTCGCGCCTTGAGACCAAGGGGTTCCATTTCCGGAACCCAAACGCACCGCCGTGCGCGTTCCGGTGCCGGTGATCTGAAGGATCGTGTTCGTGGTGGGGTCACTGCCTTGCCCCGAACCGCGCAGAACGACACCGCTCTGATTGAGCAGGATCTGGCCGCCGATTTGGTAGCTGCCCGGCCCCAGCACGACCGCGCCACGGAATCCATTTGCATCCCGCTCGCGCGCCCCCACTCGATCGAGCGCGGCCTGGATGTGGTTGGTGTCGTCCCCATCGATGGGACCGAGGGTCTCGATCACATAGACGTCTGGAAGAGGAACTTCTCCGTAGTGATACCCGGCGTAGCTAAAATCTGCGATGCGATTTTGCTCGGCGTCTGCGACGTACACGAGGCGGTCCTCTTCGTAGTACACGCGCGACGTTTGCCAGTCGCCTGCCTCGGGCGCGGTGCGCAAGCTGTCACAGAACTCAGGCAGAGCTGGGCCCGAGCCTCCGGTTTCGGAAGTGTCACCACCTGTAGCCTCTGTGCCCGCTCCTCCAGTAGTAGGGCTGGGTTCCAAACCCACCCCTACGGAAGCTCCACCTGTGATACCGGTAGCGTCACCATCACCATCACCACTTACCCCTCCGCTCCCATCGGACGTATCGCTGTCGCCGTCTCCTCCCAAACTGTCGCCGTCTCCTTCGCTTCCGCCCTCATCGGCTTCGCCCGCGCCCGAACAGGCTGTAGATCCCAAAAGGAGAGCGGCGCAAAGTTCAAGTGGACGAAAGAGCGAGACGATTTTTTGTGAAACGCGCATGAAGATCCCTGTCTTGCCTAGATGGTAAATGTGACTTACCAACTAATGGAGGGATCCGGTCAAATGGATCAGTGTCTCGCTCAGAAGTCGAAAAAGTGTTTCAATTTTACAGCGAGTCCGTAGTCCGTAGGCAGGTTTGAAACACCCCCACGGATGGAATCGATTCCACAACTCCGCCGACGCTCGCCCCACCCATTGGGCTGGGCAGCGAAGATTTCGGGTGATTGATCGAGTGGGCGAGACGGTACCGAAGTGTGGGTGAGGCGGTGCCAAGATGGGTGAGGCGGTGCCAAGATGGGTGAGGCGGTGCCAAGATGGGTGAGAGTAGGGGCGGGTTTCAAACCTGCCCCTACTCTCGGTTGATCCTTCCTCAAGCATCCGGCACTCTCATGAACCGATGATATTTTTGCGAAGAGGCTTCACCCTCCCTTCCCTTTTCCTCGCCGCCCTGGGTCTCGTCCCCTCCTGTGGCACGGGCGACTCCACAGGAAACGGGGATGGCGATGGCGATGACGCCCTCGGAGGTCGGCAGGACGGCGACGGCGACGGCGACACAGATGGCGATGGCGATGGCACTCCCGCGACCTTTTGCCGAAGTGACAAAGAGTGCCGAGCATCCGGCGGCATTTGTGACACCAGCCTCTCCACCTGCGTCGACTGCAAGGTCGACGCGGATTGCGATAGCGGACAGCAATGCCGCCGAAGCAGCTGCGTGGAGATTACCCCGTGCAGCAGCAGCAAGGACTGTCCCCTGGACGAGATCTGCTCCGGTGAGCTCGGGTTTTGTGTCAATTGCGAGGGCAACAACGACTGCGCGGCCGGACAAAGTTGCGTCTATTTTTCCTGCCTGACCTCCTGCAAGTCGGACAAGGACTGCTCCGCAGAAGACGGGGTCTGCAACACGGGCGAGGGGGTCTGTCTCGATTGTTTCCGTTCGTCTGACTGCAAGGACGGAAGTTACTGCAACGTCGTCGGTGATTGCGTGGAGCGCATCTGCGCCGAGGATGAAACCTTCTGCGACGGCGACACGCTCGTCTCCTGCAACGAGGACGGTGGCGGTTATCTACTGACAGAATGCACGGACGCTTGCAAGAACGGAAAGTGCACAACGCCCGATTGCGTGACGGGCGACGAAGGGTGTCCGTGTTACGGAAACGACACCTGCAACGATGGTCTGGTTTGCGTGAGCGCGCTCTGCATAGACGAAAGTAGCGGCAGTGGCGGCACGTCGAACGGCAGCGGCGGTGCTTCAAGCGGCAGTGGTGGTGCTGCTCCCGGCACTGGCGGCTCCGGCGGAGGCGTGTGTCCTGACCTCATCATCGTGGCCGATGCCGGAGCCATCGAGTGCGGCGGCAGCGTCGTCGACAACTTCGACGACAACGATCTCTACGCATGTCCTAGTTTTTCAGGAACGTGGCAGGCCATCAATGGTTCCCGCTCGGTCAGTGAAATGAAGCTCAACATGACCGGCAGCGCTTCAGCCGGTCAGTACGGCGGTGTCTATCTCGACCCTCTAGAGTCGAGCAGCGATTTGAGCAGCTACACTGGCATCGAGTTCAAGGCGAGCGGCGCCCTCAATGGCACCCTCGGCTTCGCGATGCAATCTGCAAACAGCTATGAGGGCATGGGGCACATCTCCTATGAATTCCAGGTTTCCATCGGCTCCGCGCTCACGTACCGGGTCCCCTTCTGTCATCTGCGCGCCCTCAGCACCCACCCTTCGGCCCCTCCGGCCGTTGATTTGACGAAAGTCTACGACATTCAGTTTCTTTCCACAGGCACCTACGACATTACCATCGACAGCATCCGTTATTACTGACGCCTACGACATCGATAGTATCCGCACCCTACAAGCGTCGTCGCGGCCGCTTATCGCGGCTCGCGCCCCGAACCCTGGGCAAAGGACCGGTCGATCCACGCACCACGAGTTCGACGCCCAGGGTTTCACGCGCCACGCCACCCGTGGGTTGAGTGACACTCTGAAGCAGCCGCGCCATCGCCAGGCGACCCATCGCTTCCTTGTCGAAACTGATCGTCGAAAGGGGAGGATCGACGTAAAGCGACATGATGATGTCATCGAACCCGATGACCGAAAGGCTATCAGGCACCGCACGCCCCTCCTCATGAGCCGCACGCAGGGCCCCCGCCGCCATCTCGTCGTTGGCGCAAAAAATTCCCGTCACGGACGGACGCGCCCGCAAGAGTTCTCTCGTCTTCTCGTAGCCGGAGAAAAAGTCGAACTGGTCCGCCTTGATGATGGCCTGCTGAGCGGAAGTCTTGATGCCGCGCGCCACAAGCTCGGAGAGAAACCCTACCTTCCGGTCCTCCAAACTGGGAATGTCGGACGGGGCCGTCAACATCACGATGTCTTCATGCCCGAGATCGAGCAGATGCGCACAGGCCAGACGCGCTCCCCCTTGGTTGTCGACATCGACGGTGTCGAGCCCCCTCACGTGCGGATAGCAATCGACCGCCACCATCGCCAGTCCCTTTTCTCGGATGTCTTCGACCAAAGCTGGAGAAACGGATTGCATGAAGAGCACGCCCGCCGCGTTGTTTTCGCGGATCACCTTGGGAAGATCGCGCACGGTCTCATACTCATCGTGCATGAAGGAAAAGAGGATGTTGAATTCGCGCTCGGCCGCCTCTTTGATCGCACCTTGCACCACGAACGAATAGAACTGATTCGTGATCAAATGATCGTTGCGGTAAAAAACGATCGCAACATTCGTGGTTTGTTTCCGCGCCAGGGTCGCGGCCGCTGCGCTCGGTGAGTAGTTCAAGACCCGCGCCGCTTCGAGGACTCGTTTCTTGACGGGACCGGAGATCACCTGCCCGGGTCTGTCGTTGAGTACAAAGCTCACGGTGGCGATGCTCACTCCCGCATGCTCGGCCACGCTCTTGATGGTCGCGCGCCCCCCGGGGCTCGATATCCGACTCGCGCTCTTCTTGTTCGCGGATTTCTTCCGAGCCGCAGATTTTTTCAGCACAACCTCGGAGGAGCCTGGCCTCTTCGCAGCTTTCTTACGTCCAGCCATAGTCGCAGGGCTTCTTTTCTGAGCACTGCCACTTTTCCCAGCACTGCTTCTCCCAGCACTGCTACCCGACGCCTTCTTCGGAAAAGCCTTTCTGACCGCCATGATGCGAGACATCCCTACCGGAGGACGACAGAAACGTCGATAAAAAACCGCACGCGCCTTCTGCGCCAGGCCCTCAGCCAGACTCCCCGCAGGAACCCGTCCACAAATGCTCCCTCTTTGCGCTTTCAAAGGGTGACCTTAAGCGTTTTAGTGTATCCTGCGTCCCCATGAAGCGCCTTCCTTTTCATGGACTCCGGCCGTTCTCCACCGCAAAGATCTGGGCGATTTTAGCGAGTGTAAGCGCTTTCTCGTTCGGCGCATGTTCCAAGGATGATGACACGGGACAAACGGGAGACGGCGACGGTGATTCCCAGACAGGGGGAGACGGCGGCATGGGGGGCAATACCTCCGTCGACACCACGAAGCGGATCTACGAAGCAGACGACGCCAAGATCCAGTACATGGGACGTTTCGATTTTACCGATCCCAAAGCACCCGTCACGACGGCAGCCGCCGCCAACGTGACCATCCGCTTCGAGGGAGATTCCGTCACAGCGCTCATCAAGGATCAGTTCCGCTACAACAAATATCGCAATTACTTCGACGTCATGGTCGATGGGGAGATCCTAGGAAAGGTTGCCCTCGAAAAAAACGAAACGTCTGTCTCCTTGGTCAGCGGTCTAAAGCCAGGCGTGCATGTGCTCACCATGGTCCGTCGTACCGAGCCACAAATAGGTGAATGGACCTTCCTGGGCTTTGAGATCGGGGGCACCCTGCTCGAACCTGCGCCCCTCCCCGCTCGGAAAATTGCCGTCATTGGTGACTCGATCACGGCAGGTTCTGGCATCGAAGCCGCGAACAATTCGGCCGAATGCTCCCTCGGAGCCTTCGAACAAGAGGCCAGCGACGGCTGGGGGATCCCTTTCCACAACGCCAACCTGGCGTACGGGCCCATCGCCGCACGCATGCTCGACGCTCAGTTTCATGTAGCCGGCGTTTCAGGGATCGGTCTCATTCGCAACTACACGTCCGTCTACGACATCCGCCCGATGCCTGCGGTGTATGACCTGCTCTATCTGGAGAAGGACCCGCTCGCTGGCCTCAGCGGCGGAGGCGGAATGGGCGGAATGATCGAGATCGGTGAGGAGCACCTTTGGGATCACGACCTCTACGTTCCTGACGCCATCGTCGTGGCGCTCGGAACGAATGACTTTTCGCTGGGTGACAGCACCCTTGCAAATCCGCGTCCTGATATTTCGGTGGAAGAATTCACGGCCGCGTACATCGAATTCGTCGACAAACTGCGCAGCTATCACCCCGAAGCCACCTTCTTCGGCATGACGAGCCCCATGCTCGGCGATGGCTGGCCGCGTTCCGGCGACACTTTCCTCACCGACCACCGAAACGCCATTTCCGCCGTCGAAGCACACTACGACGCCGAAGGTTTTGCAGGTTTTCACCCTATCCAGGTCGAAAAGGTTTCCGGCGGCGGATGTGGCACGCACCCCGACGTCGAGGAGCACGCGGAAATGGCGGAGGTGATCGCCGAAGCCATTGCCGAGGCCATGGGCTGGTAGGAGAAGCGACGCTCAGACGAACTTCAGGCGAGGAGATCCGCCTGGATCAAGTCCGCCGTGTAAAGGCATGCACGCAGGGCATGGTAGGGAGTTTTCCACATTTCACCCTTGTGATCGCCACGCCCGGCGACGCAGCCTTCGGAATCCACTCCCCAAAAATACTCGCCGCCTTCTTTGTCCCAACTCTTCTCCTTGAGAAAACGAAACGTCGCCTCCAGCTTGTCGAGAAGGTCATCGGAAGGCTCGACGCGGTAGAGGTGATAAATCCCCACCAGCGCTTCCGCCTGGGCCCACCAGATCTTCCCTCGATCCTGGACGTGGGCCGGCTGAGAAAATCCGCCGGGAAATCCTGAGTCGTACACCCCTCCCGCCTCATCCCATCCGTAGGCGAGCGCGTTTTTCGCCATCTTCCGGCTCCCTTGTCGCACCTGGGATTCCGTGTCCGCGTCGAGAGCGGAATTTTGAGCGAGCACCTTCAGGGCATCGAGAAGGAGCCAGGAAGTTTCTAGATCGTGCCCATAGCTCACCTCCTTTGCACCTATGGGACTCCAGTCCTTCTGAAAGAACTTGTGCACGTAGCCCTGAGGTTGAAGGAGTCGCGTTGCGATCAAACGCGCGAGCTCCGAGAGCCGGGCGTTCAGAAGTTCGTCTTGGGGAAACGCCAGGCAAAGGGGAGTCAGAGCTTCAAGCAAGTGGATGTGCGTGTTGGTGCATTTTACGGCACCGGCGGGAGCCGCCACGAAAGGAAGCCATCCTCCATCCTGGCTCTGATCGTAGCCGCCGAAATCCGAGTCATGCCTTTTTTCATCCAGGGTAAGAAACAGATCGCGAGCAAAGTGTGCGGCAGCGGGGACGGCAAACACCCGGGCGTAGGTAGAAAGCGCATAGACGGCAAAGCCCTGAGCATAGAGCTGAACGGCGAAGGGGCTTTGCGGATTTTCCTCATCGAAATCTAGGCCAGCAGAAGGAGGCGCAAAAGTTTGTCCGCGCGTGCGTTCGAGATGCGAACAAAGACTAAGATCGCCCTCTTGCTCTCCCCTTTGCGAGACCCTCCCTCGCGGGATCCAGTGAAGGAGCGGCCGACAACGCAACCCATCACCCGAAGTCTGGCGGCGAAACCCGTGACACAAGTGCTCGTAAAGCTGCTTCGAGTACACTTCGAGTCGCTCGTCACCGGGACGACGCTCAGCCATCAGGCAATAGGAGAAAAGATGTCGCGATTGCTGCACGAGCGACTGATCCCCACGACGTTCCTTCGAAGGTCCTAGCCGCGGATCGTCTTCGAAGAACACGGGACGAAAGTATCGGTCGAGAAACCCATAGGCTCCTCCCTGGGGATCGAGACCCGCGTCGAGCCAGGGGGCGAGGGACCTCTGCGCAAGCTCACCGAGACCCTGGGTCAGATGCAAAAGGCGACCCTCGTGATGGCTGATTTTCGCCATACAGCAGGGTAGCAAATCCGCAGGCAAACTAAAACGCTTAAGTTTCTGCTTCCAAGGAGATCAGAGTTACCCTTGCCCGGGTTGCGCGGCGTACTAAAACGCTTTATCTTCCCCGGGCTCATGAATCCCTCGATTTCCGTCCGCGGCCCCCTGCTCAAGCGGCATCCCCACGGCCCCATCTTGCGCGGAGAGGATTTTCCCGCGGCCAGTCGCATCTCACGTGTCTTCAACTCCGGAGTCATCAAACACGAAGGCCGCTACTACATGGCGTGCCGCGCCGAAGACCGGGGCCTCCGAGATACGATCTGGATGGCGGAGAGCAACGATGGATACCGTTTCACGCCACGCCCCGCACCCATCGAGGTACCGACCTCTGATCCACAATGGAAAGAGTACACGGCAGGCATGTACTACGATCCGCGCATCACGAAGATCGGCGACACCTTTTACCTGATGCATGCCGCGCACTCGCACCACGGCTGCCGTCTCAGTCTGCTCAAGACGCCCGACCTTGAGACTTTTGAATGGATGGGCTTCGTTTCAGAAACCGACAACCGAAACGGCGTGCTCTTTCCTGAAAAGATCGGCGGCCTTTACGCGCGCTTCGATCGGCCGAACACCGGCGGAAACTTCGGGGATATTTGGATTTCCTACTCACCGGACCTGATTTTTTGGGGAAAGAGTGAATGCGTCCTCCGAAACGCCGACGTGCGCTGGGCCTGGACAAAGATCGGCCCCGGCGCCGTGCCCATCAAGACGCCGGAAGGATGGCTGAACATCTTCCACGGTGTGCGTACTCAGTGCGCGCAACATTACGTCTATTGTCTGGGCGTGGCTCTCCACGACCTGGAGAATCCGGCCAAAGTCATCGCCCAATGCAACGAAGCGATTCTGGAGCCTGAGGAGGATTACGAACTCACCGGGCAAACCCCCAGCGTCGTCTTCACCTCAGGAGCCGTGGTCGAGGACGACGGCGAGGTGAAGGTGTACTACGGCGGCGCCGATACGGTGCAGTGCGTGGCGACGACCAGCGTGGAGGAACTTCTGCACGCGGTGCGGTACCGGTGAGCAGTGCGGCACCGGTGAGCAGTGCAGTACCGATGAGAAAGCGCCGATAAAACTCAGAACAAAACGAAAAACCAGCGCGAAGAATCAACGAGCTCACAATCAATTCTTATGAGCTCAGTAGGGAGGAAATGAATCATGGCAAAACGATGGATCAATGTTGTGACCGCACTCACCGGCAGTGCTCTTTTGATGTTCACCGCCTGCGGGGAAGGGTCAGATCCCGCAGATGACGATGCCGTAGGTGACGGGGACGGCGATGGCGACGGAGACGGCGATGGCGACGGGGACGGCGATGGCGACGGGGACGGCGATGGCGACGGGGACGCCGTAGAGCCCACCCTTCGTCATGCTTTTGATTCGGACTTGGAAGGCCTACGCATCGACTGGGAAGAACCGACCACTTGGAGTTCCAACAACGGGATGGGCGGAGCCGGCTCTTTGAGTGAACTGGAATGGACCGGAGACGACGGCGAGCCGAACGACGGCGCAGCTCAATTGTCCGTGCCCTTCGATTTCACCGGCGGAGGCTCGGTCTCACTGCTGCAAAAGGTGCATCTCGGTCTCGATCTAGGCGCGGAAACGGATCTGACCGGGACGACGATCTCGGTGCAGCTCAAGCTTGTATCAGGCGCCTCGGCCGAGTGTCCTCTCAACGGCAAGGTCTTCGCAAAGAGTGGCGGGAGCTACATCTGGGGCGACGGCGGGGCGGTCGATCTGGCTCTTGGAACCTGGGTACCAGCAACGATGGTTGTCTCGAACCCCGGCTACAGCGACGACGGCTATGACGCAACCGCGATCGTTCAAATCGGTGTTGAAGTCAGCCCTTCCAACGGCGCCACCTGCACGACGGGTGACATCGTCCTGCTCATCGACAGCATCGCCTACTGATTGTCCTCCTGCTTCGGCTTACGCCCGCTTGATCCCGCGGGCGCAAGCCGAAGCCTCCCTTTTGTCATGACTACTTTCGAATCGACGAAACGTGCTGTCCTCGATGCGCACCAGGCGCTCATCGACCGGCCCAACATTCCCTTGGAATATTGGAACGGCATTTATCGTCGTTTCACGCACCCGGTACTGACCGCCGCCCATACACCGCCCAGCTGGCGTTACGATTTTTCGGAAAAGGACAACCCCTTTTTTCAAGAGCGTCAGGCCATAGGTGCCGTGTTCAACGCGGGCGCGCTTTTTTGGGAAGGGAAATACTTGGTGATGGCGCGCGTGGAGGGAGCTTGTCGGAAAAGCTTCTTCGCCATCGCCGAATCTCCGAACGGTGTGGACAGGTTTCGTTTTTGGGATGAGCCGGTCGAGCTCGCCGAAGCAGAAACGGAAGCGACCAACGTCTACGACGCACGTCTCACGCTCCACGAAGACGGTTACGTTTACATGATCTTCTGCGCCGAGCGAAAAGATCCCGACGCAAAGCCAGGCGATACGAGTTCCGCAGTAGCGTCCGCCGGCATCGCTCGCAGCAAGGATTTGCAGAGCTGGCAGCGGCTGCCCGACCTCGTGACCCCGAGCCCGCAACAGCGCAATGTGGTCTTGCACCCGCGGAAAGTCGGCGGAAAGTACTTGCTTTATACGCGCCCACAGGACGGCTTCATCGAGACGGGCTCAGGCGGCGGTATCGCCTGGGGCACATGCGAGTCGATGGAGAATGCAAGGATCGACAAGGAAACCCTGCTCGACGCGCGCGTCTATCACACCGTGAAAGAAGTGAAGAATGGCGCGGGCGCCCCTCCTCTCGAAACCAAGGACGGTTGGCTCCACATCGCCCACGGGGTGCGAAATACGGCCGCGGGTCTTCGCTATGTGCTCTACGCCTTCCTCTGCGATCTCGATGACCCCACGAGGATCATTTTCGCTCCAGGCGGACACTTCATGGCCCCGAAAGGAGACGAACGACTCGGCGACGTCTCCAACGTGGTGTTCTCGAACGGTCTCATTTGTGAGCCTTCGGGACGGATCCTCCTCTACTATGGAGCGAGTGACACGCGCCTCTACGTAGCGGAAACTTCGGTGGCGCGCCTGCTCGATTACGTCAAGAATACTCCCCCCGACGCCTTGACCAGCGGAAAGAGCGTGAAACAACGCCTCGGACTCATTCGGAAAAACCGGGGGCTCTTGTGAACGTGGCGCAAACCCAAAGATCTTCTCGAAGCCTCCGGCAGGCGGTCGCTGGTTCGAATCTAGGCGCGGGGTCGAGCTTGGCCCTTTTTCTTGCCCTTTCTTTTTTTGCCTCGTCCGCTCAGGCCCAGGAAAAGGAAGGCGTAAAGCCTCCCGAGAACTACGGCGGCTTCGTTTCTGCGGACGGAACCAAACTGAAGCTCAACGGAGGCGACTTCTATTTCTCAGGCGCCAACAGCTACGCCATGCTCTATTCGCCCGACGAAGCAGAAGAAACGATGCGCGTCGCCCGCGACTTGGGACTCAATGCCATTCGTTTCTGGGGTTTCTGGGACGGGGAAGAGCCCACCTACGATCAAAACGGCGAACAAAGCCTGCCGCCGGGCGGTACGGATCGCTGGGGGCGCCCGGTGCTTCAGAGCAAACCGCGTGAGTACAACGAGATCGCTTTCCGCAATTTCGATCAGGTCGTCTACTTAGCGCACCTCTACGGAATCAAGCTCGTGATCCCGCTGCTCAATGAGTGGGACGAGTTTGGAGGACTCAAGCAGTATTTGACGTGGGGCGGATTCCAGGTGCCCGACTTGGTGCGAGGCTGCGGCCCAGACGGCGAAGACGTGTGTTTCTACGCGAATGAAGACGCCATCAAAGCGGAGCGCTTCCGTTTTTTCGTCGAGTGCCAGGAGTGCAAAGACATCTATTTCGACTTCGTGACTCAAGTGCTCAATCGGGTCAACACCATCACTGGCGTCAAATACAAGGATGACCCGGCCATCATGATCTGGGAGGTCATGAACGAACCGCGCTACGGCCCCTGGAGAGGAGACGACACGGCCACCGTCATTCGCGATTTCTTGCGCGAAGGAGCTCAGCTCATCAAGAGCATCGACAAGAACCACATGGTTGCGACGGGCGAAGAGGGGTTCTTCTTCGAAGGCGAATTCGAGCACTACATGGGCTTGGCTGACGGCATGGGAGGCGCTCCCGCCGCCAACAAAACGGGCTACGGATGGGACACCGCGCCCGGCGAAGGCACCTCTTTCGTACTCAATTCCGAAATTCCGGAGGTGGACATCGCCACGTATCACGCCTGGCCTTTCAACTGGAACAAGGCCGCCGAGCAATGGGGCGAGCAGTACGCAGGACGCATCGACGAATTCATGGTCGAGTGGGTGGATAGCCACGCCGCAGCCGCTCAGTCGATAGGAAAGCCGGTCTTCTTGGGGGAGTTCGGCTGGCAGATTTTGCGCCGTCCCGGATCGGACGTGCCCGACCGCGACAAGATCTTGAAGGCCATCTACGACCGCATCCTGGCGACGGACACAGCCGGCGTGATGTACTGGAACATCACCGCCAGACACGATCCGGATGAGGCCGTGTATCAAGGCCCCATCGAGCGCACGCGACTCGAAGGCGCCATTTACGAAGACGATCCGATCCCACACGATCAAGTGTTTCGCTTCGACATCTACTGTCCGGAGGACAAGAGCACCTGCGCGATCATCCGCGAAGCCACTGCCCTTCTCACGGGAAAAATAGAGAATCCCGACCCCCCGTTCACCGGTGCCTGTTTCACACCCCGCACCGAGTGTGGGGATGAATGCGTGCTGCTCGATTCAAGTCCCGACCACTGCGGGGCCTGCGGGAATCCTTGCGCTGAAGAGGAAACCTGCCGCAAAGGAACTTGCGAAGCGCGAGGCAATGCAGAGTGGGACGCCTCTCAGTCACCCTACGCAACCGAGGGCGGTTGCTCGTTCAGTCATCCCAACGCTCGCGGGCGGACATCCCCCTTGGCCCTTGTTTGGGCGCTCGGGCTCCTGATTCTGGCCCGTCGACCCAGACCAAGCGTTGCGGAAAATCAACCTTGGTCCGGATCTAAAAGATTTCACCACCAAATTTGTGCCGTCAATGAAAGCACATCAGGATCGGGCACAACGACGTAATCCTTGGCAGGGGGCGTGCCCGTCACGACGGCGGTGTTCGAGCCATAAAAGTAGCGCGTGTACTGGAGGACGACCTGATCGCGAGACGCCCAATCGCTCTTGAAGATGACACGCGGTGAGAGCGCTGCGTGCGTCTGAGAGGAATCGCTCACGTCAGGTAGGACGCGATCATAGCGAAGACCGACGCCCAACCATTGGATCAATGCGTATGTCGCCTCACCTCCGTACTTGAATTTGAATACTCCGTCGTATTCGGGCACAGGGCTACTAACGTGAGTTCCGATGGTAAAACCGCTCAAAACGAGGTCCGGACCTTTGCCGTGGAAGTGCTCAGGATAGCGGAGCAAATTACCGACCGACAAATCATATTGACTGCCAAAGGTGTTGAGCTCACCTGTGCCTTCGCTCGCTAAACCAAAGTACTCCTCCATGAGCCCCAATCCGCCGGCGGCGTTGAGGACCCTGAGGACACCCGAAACGCTGCGCGCCGTGTTAGCGTCCGTGTGCGCATATCCAAAGTACAAATGCCCGAATCGTCGCAGGGAAAAGCGCGCGTCCCCGCCAAAAACGCTGATGTTGCCGTCCTTCTGGACCGTGGTGGTAGCCCGATCATCCTGAGCGAAGGCGTGAATCACATGGGCTCCGACGGTGATCTCGTCGCTCAAACCGAGCGCGGCATGACCATGCAGGGCAAACGTAGTGCCTGCGTTGGGATCCGTGTACCCGTTCCACCCGGCAGGTTCAACTCCGATAGGCGCCTTGTTGAGCGATCCCACCACACCGGCTTCTGTCGTCAGATCCATCTCGCCGAGATTGAACTGCCCCGTCGCCGTCACTCCCATCCCACCCGTACGACCGATGAGCGGAGTACCGTACCGGCCCATGTCGTATTCACCCATGATGCCGTAGCGATTGGCGAACGCGCCCACGTGTATCTGAAATTGTCGGTCAGCCTGGGAGTGCGGGTGAAAGGTGATGAAGGCATCATTGATCCCCAGCTGATCGGACGGATCGAAATATCCATTGGCGTTGCTCACGGTTCGCGCTGCGATAATGACCGTAGCGGTGACGTCGTGATTGCCGTAGCTGAAGTTGAGTTGCGCCCAGGGATCGGGAATCAGGCCCGTGTATTCGAAAGTCCCGTAGGTCCCCGGAATGACGGGCGGGGTGTGAAGCACGGTCTTTTTCTGCCCTTCCAGGGGATTTTCACGCTCGTTGAGGCCGACGCGCAGAGGCAGCTGCAAATAGCCGTGAATGTCGAACACCCAATCCGCGCTGCTGGACGAAGGCCTTCCAAAAGCCGGCGTCACTCCACCGGCCATCGCCGCGGCTTGAGGTGCACCCGGTTCGAGACCGATCGGACCACGTTGAGTCGGGAGAGCTGCTCCTTGAAGATCGGGGATCGCATCAGGGTTCGGCGGACGTTTCACGTTGGCGGGTTCCTCCCCCTCTGCCTGAGCGTCCTGTTCTTGTGCCTGTGGACCCGCCGCGCCATCGTGGCTCACCTCTGTTGCCGCCGCTGCTTCACTCTCTTCACCCTCGCTCTTCTCGGCACGAGCCGCTTCGTCGTCCTCTGAGATGACAGCGCCGGACTCGCTCTTGTCTTCCGCGCCCTCGTCACCGAAAACACCTTCGCCAGGCGAAGAGGAGTCGTTCGTCGCACTTCCTTCTGACGGTGGAGGGGTCTTTTCCGAAGGGGAAGTCGGGGATTTTTCGCCCGCGGCTTGCGCCCATGCGCTGCCTGGAGAGGCCAGGAGAAGCGCGGCTAACATCGTGTGAGCTGTCTTCATGATTACCACCAGATCGTTCCGTAAACCGCTGCGAGGTGAGCGTCCGGCTTTTCGGACGGGTTATTGAGTAGGCGCTCGTCGCCCCGCACCTCGGTCTCAGCGCCGAGGATGTATCCCGAATACTGCAAGGTGAGAGTCGCCTGATTGCTCCAGTCATTGCGAAACACCAACTTGGGAGTCAGCACGTAGAAGCTCTCCGCCCCGTGCGCGAGATCGGGCATGACCGCGTCGGCCCGGCCAGAAACAGCAAGCCAGCGAAGAGGTGCGTAGACGAGTTCCGTGCCGAACTTGAGCATTTCAGAATGCGGCAACACGTCGCCTTCGTTCTTCAAGTTCCCATAGATGCCAAAAAGAGAAATGCTGAGATCCGGCGCCCCGCCGTAAAACTCCATCGGGTACCGGAGCAACTTCCCCAGGCTGAGTTCGTACTGTCCGCCTAGGAGCGTGAGCGACCCGTTACCGCCGCTCGAAAAGGTGAAATAACGGCGGGTCAGATCTCGACCGGGACCGTTGTTGAGCACCTGAACCAAGTTGGAAAGGGTTTGCGTATCCTCTCCAAGGATGCGTGCTCCCCCCAAGTAAAGGTATCCATATTGCTCTAGTCGAAAGCGCGCATCAGCTCCCACGATGAGCATCGACCCATCGCGGATCCGATCACCCTCCAGGTAAAGTTCACGGCCCGCGTAATCGTCGCTACGGTCATCTTGACTGAACGTGTAGATCCCGTGACCCGTGAATTCGACCCAGTTATCGAAATCGACAGCCAAATGTCCATGGGCGGCATAGGTCGAGCCTTCGATGGTCGGCACGAACTCGTTACTTTGATCGATGACCAGATCAGGAGAAGGACGGTTGAAGTCACCCTTGACTCCCGTTTCAAGAGTCACGGTGACGTCATTTTCGTAAGGCAGGGTCAGAGTGGACGTCGCGCCCATTCCGTAGATGTTGGCGATGAGCGCCACACCGTACGCACCAGCATGGTAGCGCGACATGTTGCCATACGCCTCGGTGAACACACCCGCGTTGATGCGGAGCCCGACGGGATCCAGTTTGGGTGTGTAGCTGATGTAAGCGTCGTTGAAGCCAAGCTTGGAGGGCGGTTGAAAATAACCTTGGGAGTCGTCCGCTTCCGTAAAACTCCACGCCCCGAGGACGGCCACCGCGCGCACCACATCATTGCCAAACTCAAAATTGAGCTGCGCCCAGGGGACCGGGACCGTGTTGGTGTGCTCGAACCACCCAAAGGCGCCGCCCGGAACGAGAGGATCCGCATGCAGGGTCGTGTTCTTCTGCCCGGAAAACGCCTGCTCTCGATACCCAAAGCCAGCGCGCAATCCACCCTGAAGGTAGCCGTGAAAATCGAAGCGAAAATCGCTGCTCGCGTTGTGCGCCCCCATGACCGGCGTCACGCCTCCAGGCACGACGGAGGGACGTTGAGGCGACAAGGGTGAGAGTCCGAGACCGGCAGCCTTGCGATAACCAGCGATGTAGCCAGGGCGCTCCTTTTGATCAGCGCTGACTTCTTTTGCATCCCCCGCTTGCTCTTCCTCGAGCCGCTGCTCCTCCAGCCACTCTGGATTGTCGCGGTACTCTGCGCCGACTTTGCTTTCCCGCTCCGAGACCGGCGCTCTTTCGGCGCGCGACTTCTCAAGCATTTCCTCGGTCAGAGGCGTTTGCTGCTGCGCGAAAGCTGGCCCCGGTGAGAGCAGCAAAAACGCCCACAACACTCCAAGGAGCGAGCCTCGCCTTGCGCGCAAGGGAAGAGATCGCCTCACTCGCCTTCTCCCTTGGCTCGATAGAAGGCGATGTCGTCGATCCAAAAATCCCATTCCCCAAGCCCAAACTCGATGGACGCTTGGGTGATGGCTCCGAGATCCAAAAAGGGCGCAATGTGCCCGTAGCCTCGCTGACGCATCTCGATGAAGGGGATCTTGTAAAATTTCCAGTTGCCGTCCATCACGGCGTAGTTGCCGTAGGCATCACAAGCATCTTCAAACTCGTCCAGATCGCTCTCCCCCGAGCAGCGGGGTTCCACAAAGGTCGCGTCGGTTTCAGGATCGAGAACCGACGCGCGGACTGTCGTGCGCGTTCCCCAGGCGACTCGTCCCCAAAAAGCAATCCCCGTGTAGTCACTCACATCGACCGCAGGAGCGAAAGGAAATCCGACGATCCCCCCCCACTCAAAGAAGCGCTCGCTTTCGATGTGAAGAGCATAGCG